>CAZOXD010000063.1:14705-23149 GCA_964583525.1 uncultured Pseudomonadota bacterium | reverse complement strand
CCGGAATCATAAGAATCGTCAATTGAATGCGCAATTATATAAGTCGCAGTGTTTATTACGCCGAGTAGGGATTTTGAACCCGTTGTTGGAGGAATAGCGATGCTCCCATGCAGCCATCCTTCAATCTCCCTCTCGATTTCACATCCTTCTCAGCGATTTCATCGACAGGCTTGGATCTATACGGCACGGCAAAGAGTCCAGGGCCGGACAAGCCTGTCCGTCCCGGCATAGGGGTGCGGTGGAAGCGGACGGAAAGGGAGCGGCGGGCCACTCCCCCCGCGCTCACTCGCAGGCCGGGAGCGAGAAGCCTGGACTCCTCTCATGCGGCCGGGAGAAGTCCGCCCGGAATGAGCCAGTAGTAAACGATATAACCGCCGGCCAACAGGAGCAGCCAGGCGCTGATGGGTTGCACATAGGGCATCAGTCGCCGCACATGCCGCACCAGAAGACCTTCCTTGACCAGGGCGGCAGCAACAGTGAGTCCCACTACGACCGACCCCATGCCCAGCGCGTAACTTATGAACTGCAACAAGCCTGAGGCAACACCCTCCGAGGTAAATGCACTTCCAACCACAGTGAGGAAGATAGGCAAGGTGCAACTGAGGGAAGCGGCGCCAAAGGCAATCCCGTAGAGAAAAAACCCACGAGTGGACACGTCACGAGGATCGCCGATGCGCTCTGCAATTCGATGGAAAATGCCGGTCGCTAAACTTCTGCCAGTCAGCATCCAGAGCCCAAATCCAAACAGCGCCAATCCGATGAGGAGTCCCATCCAGGGCATGATGGCGATTACGTGACGCCCGCCAATTGAGACAACCGTTCCGATGGTCCCGAAAAGCAGCACGAACCCAACCGTCATGACCGCCGCAATCCAAAGGGCGCGAATTCCTCTGGAAAAAACCGGTCGCTGATAAAAATCATCGGCTCCCGTCCCCAGATACAAGGCCAGGTAGGCGGGCAGCATGGCGAACCCGCAGGGATTCACAGTGGACACCATGCCTGCACCAAATGCATAGCCGACCGGGAGGGCATCCGCCATACCTCCCATCCAAGAGGAAACCAATGCTTGAAAATCCATTACAATCCAAACTCCACGGCATTTTTTAAAACTTCATAGGAGGAGGCTATTTCATCGCGAAAAATTTCCTCACCTTCGCCGTCAATGACGATGGTTGTCCCTGCGGTGCGAACCTGAAATGCTTTCATCACTTCATGACGACTGTCCTGGGCAATGATCAAATCACCCCCTCCAAAATTAGCGATATATTCCCGCCAATAATCCAAACCCGCGGCCGCGAATATGTTGACGGCGATGACATCCACCGCTTTCTTCGTGAATTCCTTTTGCAGTCTGGCCAGTACGGGAACCTCCCGTACACAAGTCGGTCAACCGGGAAAAGAGAAAAACATGATTAACACTTTCCCTCTGGATTTTCCGATTTCATAAAAGCCGTCGGATGTTTCCAATTTTAGAGGCGGAACAGCTGCATAAAGTAGGGATTCACCCAGAATCCAACGATTGGTCATGAGTCCCATTGCGGCCGCCAAAATCATAATTCCAATCCAAAACAACGGTTTATTGCTCCTTTGTTGGCGATAAATCGGCGATTCCGTTTTGTGATGGTTGATTATTTGCTGTCTCATATTTTTCCGAATCTAAATTGGGGTATTTGAATTTAAATGAAATTGAGTGATAGAAATCCAGCCAACTGCGAAAGGGTAAATGTTGTTCTCATGATGCCTCCCCTTCCGGATGGGATTCCGGTGGCTTCAGGGTATTCGTGATTTGGGAGCGAGATTGT
Organism: uncultured Pseudomonadota bacterium; assembly: GCA_964583525.1. Classification (GTDB taxonomy): domain Bacteria; phylum SAR324; class SAR324; order SAR324; family JACQKK01; genus CAZOXD01. The sequence goes on along the minus strand of CAZOXD010000063.1, from coordinate 21,347 downwards.
TGATTCACTTTCATTCGCCGCCAAAAGACGGTGAATCCCGCAGCCAGCAAGATTAGTCCGACAAGTTGTAGGGCCAGGCTATCCATAAATCCCCCCAACGCCGTGATAGTCGCCGAACCAACGACCGGCCAAAGAAGAATTCCCCCGCAGCAAGCTGCATGTGCCAGGAGAACCGGGAGAAACATTTTTTTTGAAATACCTTGTGGGTTGGCTTGCTTTTTCATCGGAAACCAATCCGGGATGGAGGTGAACATCGGAGCGGCCCTCGCAGGAGCGTTCACCGAGTTTCAAGGTGCGGGGATTTTCAGGGCTTCCTGGAACTGGCCCTGATTGCGGCGTTTCCCCAACTCGAAGGCATCCTCGATCGAAATCAGGCGAGTGCCCGGATTCTTCTCGATCCATCGCGCGCCTATTTCCATGGATGGGAAGAAATACACGAAGTGGCAGAACTTGCTGACGACATCTTCCGTCACGTCATCCGTTGGTTCCAATATGGACATCACCGCGCTTTGGGGCTCCACATTCAACACGCCATCCGGTGACACATCGAGGCGGATGATTTCGCCGGACTCGGGGCAGGTGGATTGAATCTCGGCTTCACTACCCAATATTCCGGGCAGGAAGAGTGTGTCCCACGCACACCAGGCGTAGTTGGTCCGGCCATTCGATGTGTAGAGGTGTTTGGAAAACTCCTCTGGCGTGATTCCCCAGAATCCCTGGATCTTATCGCCGTCGTAGTAAACTCCGCTCCAACCTTCCAAAATCTCGTTGACCCGCTCCAGCGATACTCCTGCCGCGTTGGCGAGGGACTGACGGGCAACGGATTCACCTTGGGCTATCAGGCGATATAATTGCACAGCAACGCGGCGGGAATCCGGCTCGAGGCTCGGAAATACATCCAGGATTCGATGGGTCAATTGGTCCACTTCGTAGGTGGACATCACCAGATTTGATGCGATTTGAGTGTTCATTTCAAAAAATCTTCCTTTGATGATTCAGGGTCTAAACAAGATGATTTCCGTTTAGACTTCCCCATGAAATTCGGCTCAACCGGCGCAGCAGGAAAGTTGGCTCACGTCCTTATCAAAAGTGAGGGCGGCCAGCTTTAAACCCTCCGCCTGCACCAGATAGGGGAAAAGCATTTCGCGCAGGTCGTTGACGGTGAATCCATATTTACGACCGGCCTGAATGGCCAAGGCGGCTGTCTGGATGATTTCGCCTCCCTCGGCAGCGAGGATATGCGCCCCCAACAGCCGGTCGTTTTCGGCGTTGGCCACCAGTTTGATCAATCCGCGTGTGTCCCGTGCCGCCAGGGCGCGGGGAACATACTCCAGCGGCAGAATCGTAGTCTTGATCTCATCTCCCGCAGCACGAGCCTGAATTTCGGTGAGGCCGACACGGGCAATCTGGGGATCGGTGAAGATGACCTCGGGCAATACGGTCAGGTCCAATACCTTCCCGCTGCCATTCAATGCATTTTCCGCCGCGATGCCTCCAGCGGCGGCAGCCACGTACACCAGTTGCGGCCGGTTTGAAACGTCTCCAGCCGCAAAAATCATGGGATTTGTACTTTGCAATCGATCGTCGACGACAATGGCTCCAGACGGATCGAGTTCCACGCCCAATGCCTCCAGGCCCAGCCCTTCTGTATTGCCAGTACGGCCCGCCGCCATCAGTACCTGTTCCGCCCGAAATTCGCGTGTTTCGCCATCCAACACTACCGTGACGACTTTCTCGCCGTTTTCCTCCCGGATCGCCTTGTGCTCCACGCCTGTATGCACGGAAACACCTTCTTCCTCCAGGTATCCGGCTATCGCCTCGGCGATTTCCGGCTCGTCATCGGGAATGAGCCGTTGACTGCGCTGAAGGATGGTGACCTTGGTGCCGAAGCGGGAAAACAGTTGGGCCTGTTCCAGGGCGATGAACCGTCCCCCGATAATAATGAGCGATTCCGGGCGCTCGGGCAGTTCCATGGCCGTCGTGCTGGTGAGCACCTCAACCGATGCGATTCCATCGATGGGAAGAATGCGGGGATGGGCTCCCGTGGCCACGATAATTTTCGGGGCCTGGTACAGCCCCTTGCCCTCCACCTCCACGGAGCCATCTTTCCGCAATTTGGCTCTGCCTTGAATCAAGGTGAGATGATCGGAATAGGATTGAATGACATTCACGTACTTTTGTTGGCGCAATTCATTGATCAGCCGATCCTTTTCCGCGATCACCGTTTTCCAGTCCACGGGTTCGGAATGGGTGTGGACACCTTTGAAAGCATGGCGGCTTGGTTTGTAATGGGCTTCCGCCGCCCTCAGCAGCGTCTTGGAGGGCACACAGCCCACATTGACGCACGTCCCGCCGATGGTTCCCGCTTCGATGATACCTACGCTGTGGCCCAACTCCGCCGCCCGTATGGCCGCACCCATTCCTGCGCCACCCGTGCCGATCACGATCAGATCGAAATTGGCAGGTCCGCTTTGCGGGCCGATTTCATGCTGGGAGCGCAAATCCGCTCCGTATCCCTCATTTTGCACAGCTTGCACCAGTGTCTCCACGGACACCGATTCCGGGGATTGGATGGTGGCTTTCCCCCGGGACCAGTCCGGCACTTCTACGCGGGTGACTCCCTCTACGCCCTTCAGGGCACTTCGTACATGGGAAGCGCAGCCGTCGCAGGTCATCCCGGTAATTTCCAATTCCAGGTCTTGCGTGTCGTTCATTGGATTTCACCTCTCATTGTTAATGCTGGTTGCATTATTCCTGGATGGATGATGGTCATCCCGCATTCAGCAGGTAGTAACAGCAAAACCCGAGGACGATGCTGACCAGGATGGCGGCCCATACCACGGCCCAAACCGGAGTCTGTTCGTTCTCCGTGACATGCTCAACCTGATTTGGATCTTCTGCTTCCTGAATTCTCATGTCATACCTTTCATCCAGCTATGGAATGCAGGCGTAGGTTCATGGACCGTTTTCCTGCTCCAGTGCTTCCAGGAACGGGCATTCGCCGGTTGGCCCGGTACCTGAACAGGTCGAGGCCAGGAATTCCAGCGCTCCCTTCATCCGCTCCAATTCGCGCACCTTTTCATCAATCTCATTAATTTTCGCGGTCGCCCGTTCGTAGACATCGGCGCAGGTGCGGTCGGTATCCACGCGCAGAGAGAGCAAATCGGCGATCTCCCGCAGGGAAAATCCGAGTTCCTTGGCTCTTTTAATGAACCGGATTCGCTCGATGACTGCCGGGGGGTAATCCCGGTATCCAGACGGGCGACGCGCCGGTTCGGCGATCAACCCTTGCCGTTCGTAGAAGCGGATGGTTTCGATACCGACCCCTGTCCGCGCGGCAACTTTTCCGATTGTCATCCCATTCATTTCCACCTCTATTGGTTGATGATATGAAGCTTACACCCTGTAGTACACTACAGAGTCAAGAAAAAAATTCACCGATTCCTCTTTCGGATCGTTTTCCCCATCGATCTATCTGTAATAATTTATAAAATTACTTGTAAAGCCTGAAGAAAATCAGCCAGGAGAATCACAGGGGACCCAATTGGAAAAACACAATTGAGTGAAAGACTATGTTGTAGAGGAGACCCCTGGTGGAAATGGAAGCGGATTGAGGGGGGAAGAGGGCGCCAGCCGCCCTCCCCCCGCGCTTATTCGAGAGCCAGGATGGGCAGCCAGGCGGTCAGGAAGGGGAGGAGCATTACCAGCAGCAGGGTGCCCAACTGGATGCCCACCAGCGGGACGACGCCGCGGTAGACATCCACCAGCTTCACTTCCGGCGGCGCCTCCGCCGGCGCCTCCACCCGAGGCAATTCACGCCTGGCTCCGCAACCCGTTACAACAGCATGGCCAGGGGATTTTCCAGCATAACGGCCAGGGTATCCATGAACTGGGCCGCGGCGAGGCCATCCACAACCCGGTGATCCGAGGAGAGGGTCAGGTTCATGGTCCTGCCCACGGCCAGGGTATCGCCTTCCACCACCGGTTCGGTGACCACGCCGGAGACGGCCAGGATGCAGGCCTGGGGCGCGTTGATGATGGCGTTGAACTCCGTCACACCGAACATGCCCAGGTTGGAGACGGTGAAGGCACCCCCGGTATACTCCTCCGGCGCGAGCTTCTTCGCCTTGGCTTTTTCCGCCAATTCCTTGATCTCAGCAGAAATCCGGGTCAGGCCCTTCAGGTCCGCGTTGCGCACCACGGGCGTGATCAGACCATCCCCGGTGCCCACCGCCACCGATATATCGACGGTATTGAAGCGCCGCACGCGGTCTTCCAGGAACTGGCTGTTGATGGCCGGATGCTGGCGGAGCGCCGTGGCGCAGGCCTTGACGATGATGTCGTTGACCGTGATCCTGCGGCCGGGAAATTGCGTCTTGAGGCTCTCGCGGCCTTCCAGCAGCGCTTCGGCGCGAATCTTCCGGGTCAACTGGAAGTGCGGCACGGACGCCTTGGACTCGGCCATTTTCCTGGCGATGGCCTTGCGCATCATGCTCAGGGGCTCGTCCACGTAGGGCGCGCCGCCGATCACGATTTCCGGGCCGGGAGGCAGCGCAGGGCCCATGGGTTCCGCCACTCCGCCGGCACCGGCGGCGCCCGCGGCGGGTCCTGCAATGCCGCCTCCGGTGGGGGCGGCTTCCACGTCCTTGGCCACGATGCGCCCGCCTGGACCGCTGCCGCGCAATGTCTCGATGGAGACGTTCCGCTCCCGGGCCAGTTTGCGGGCGTAGGGGGAGATCTTGATGCGCCCTCCACCGCCGTTGCCTGACACGGCCCCGCCACCGGAAGCACTGCCGGCTGATCCCGGCTGCACGCCACCCTCCCATGGGGGCGGGGGAAGGGGGGCAGGCGCAGTCGTGGGCAATGGGCTCGCATCTTCCGTTGCCACCGTTCCGGAAGGAGCGGGTGCTGCCCGCGCAGGGGGCGGGGGCTGGACCGGTTGTGGAGCAGGAGCTTCCGCGGCGACTGCGGGCGCGCCGCCATTGCCGGACTTGGCTTCGGCCTCCTCGGCCGAGATATCCTCGTCCATGGATTCCGCCAGGATGGCGATGGGCGTGCCCACGGCGATTTCCAGGCCGGGCTCCACCATTAAAGCGCGGATATACCCCTCGTCGGGCATCTCGTATTCCATCACCGCCTTGTCGGTCTCGATCTCGGCGAGCACCTCACCCACGTCGATGAAATCGCCCACCTTCTTCATCCAGGCGGTGATGACCCCGGTTTCCATGGTGGGGCTCAAGCTGGGCATCCTCAGCAGAATAGCCATGAATTCTCCTCTGGTTGCGAATACCGGCAGCGTTCAGCCACAGATAATCACAGATGAAATGTAACAGCAAAAACTGGCAGTGGGTCAGTTTGAAAATTTATTGTCATTCTGAGCAAAGCGAAGATTCTTTCCTGTTTCCTGAAAATCCCAATCCGCGCCGGCCAGATGCTTCGCTTCACTCAACATGACATGAGATTCAATTTATGGGGTATCCAACCTGAGCCAATCCTTGGCGCCGATCCCATCATCCGCAGTTCCCCCTACACGCGGTAGAGCACCGTCTTGGCGGCCTGGATGACGTCCTTCACGTTGGGGAGGCTGGCGGCCTCCAGGTTTTTCGCATAGGGGAGCGGATTTTCCGTATGGGTGACGCGCACCACCGGGCCGTCCAGGTCGTCGAAGCATTGGGTATGGATATCGTCCGAGATCTGCGCGCCCACCCCGGCGAAGCGGTGCCCTTCCTCCACGATCACCACCCGGTGGGTCTTGCGCACGGAGGCGGCGATGATTTCCATATCCAGGGGCTTGATGGTGCGGGGGTCCACCAGGTCCACGGCGATGCCCTCCGCCGCGAATTCCCCCAGCGCCTGTGCGAGGAAGTAGCTCATGCGGCTGTAGGCGATCACGGTGACGTCGTTTCCCTCCGCCCGCACAATGCCCTTGCCGATGGGGAGCGTGTATTCTTCCTCGGGCACCTCGCCGGCGACGCCGTAGAGCAGCTCGTTCTCGATGAAGATCACCGGGTTGTTTTCCCGCACGGCGCTTTTGAGCAGGCCCTTGGCGTCATAGGGCGTGGAGGGAATCACCACCTGCAGGCCCGGCACGTAGGCGAAGAAGGATTCCACCACGCTGGAATGCTGGGCGGCCACCTGCGCGGCGGGTCCGCCCGGGCCGCGCATCACCATGGGTATCGGAAACTGCCCGCCGGACATGTAGAGCGTCTTGGCGGCGTTGTTGATAATCTGGTCGATGGCCACCAGGGCGAAGTTGAAGCTCATGAACTCCAGGATGGGCCGCAGCCCGGTCATGGCGGCGCCCACGCTCAGCCCGCAGAAGCTGTTTTCGGAAATGGGGGTATCCACCACGCGGCGGGGCCCGAAGCGCTCCAGCATGCCCTGGCTGACCTTGTAGGCGCCGTGGTACTCGGCCACCTCCTCCCCGATCAGGAAGACGGTCTCGTCGCGCTCCATTTCCTCGCACATGGCCTGGTTGAGCGCCTCGCGCATGGTGATGTTCTGCATCGCTGTTTGGGACATATGGGGTTCCGGCCTTGTGTATGGGTCTCAGAGGTAATCGCTGGAGACCGGTGAACGGGAAGTAGCCGCGCGGGCCAACCGTCCCCGGGGGGCGGTGGGTGCGGTGACATGTTCTGTGGC
>CAZOXD010000063.1:0-14605 GCA_964583525.1 uncultured Pseudomonadota bacterium | reverse complement strand
TGTTCTGTGGCATGTTCGGCTAGGAGGCGTAGACGTCCTTTCCCAACTCGGAGAGGTCCGGGAATTCGCTCTGGTCGGCGAAGTTCACCGCTTCGATCACCTCCTGGCGGATTTCCTTGTCCAGCGCCTTGGCGGAATCGGCGCCGAGCCAGTCCATTTCGACGAGCAGATCGCGGATCTGCTGGATCGGGTCGATGCGCTGGTAGCGCTCCACCTCGTCCTTCTTGCGGTAGTTGGCAGGGTCGGAGATGGAATGGCCGCGGTAGCGGTAGGTCTTGGCCTCGATCAGGATGGGGGCAGGGTTCTTGCGAATGGCGGCCACGGCGTCCGCCATCACCTGATAGCAGTCCAGCATGTTCATCCCGTCCACCCGCACCCCTTCCATGCCGTACCCCTGGGCCTTGAGGATCATGTCCTGCACCGAGGAGGCCCGGTTGACCGAGGTGCCCATGCCATAGCGGTTGTTCTCGATCACGAAGATCGCCGGGAGGTTCCAGATGCTGGCCATGTTCAGGGACTCGTGGAAGGTGCCCTGCTGCACCGCGCCGTCTCCCAGGAAGATCACGCTCACGTCGTCCCTGCCCAGGTATTTGGCGGTGAAAGCCGCCCCCAGGCCGACGGGAATCTGGCCGCCGACGATGCCGTGCCCGCCCAGCAGGTTCTTTTCCTTGGAGTAATAGTGCATGGAGCCGCCCTTGCCCCGGGAGATGCCGGTCACCTTGCCGAACAACTCGGCCATCAGCGGGTTGGGCGAGATGCCCTTGGCCAGCGCGATGCCGTGATCCCGGTAGGAGGTGGCGACGTAATCGCTGTCCCGAAGGGCGTTGAGCATGCCCACGGCCACCGCTTCCTCTCCCATGTAGAGGTGGAGAAATCCGCCGATCTTCTTCTGCTGGTACATCTGCTCGCAGCGCTGCTCGAAGCTGCGCACCAGGAACATCTGCCGGTACAGGCCGATCAGCTTCTCCTTCCCCAGCGTATCCACGGTCTTCCTCTGCACCGGGGTGAGGGTCTTGCTGGTGACGGGCTGTTTGCGCCGCTCGACGAATTTCGCACCCTGCTTTCTTTTGGGCGCAGCTTCAAATGCCATGGTTTCAACTCGATCGCGGGTAAGGGCTGCGGGCGGGGAGGAGGATTGCCAAGTTTTGCAACTTGGACGAAGGCCTTCTCCCCACAGTATATACGTTCATCATATGCGTATCTACGGGGCAGTCAAGCAGGGAAGCCGGGTCACGGCAGGGATTCAATCGCCTGGAGGAATGCGCGGGAAATGTCTCCATGAAAATAAACGGGGCGGGGGGCGAAAGGTCCGGGGAGGGGGCACACGGCCAAAACGGTCCGGAAGGGATTCACCCCTTCACGCAGAGGATCTGCTTGAGGGTGGCCACCACGCGCACCAGGTCGGACTGGTTGTCCATCACCTCGCCGATGTCCTTGTAGGCGCCGGGAATCTCGTCCAGCACGCCGCGGTCCTTGCGGCATTCCACGCCCTCGGTCTGGGCGGCCAGGTCGTGCAGGGTGAACTCCTTCTTGGCCCGGGTGCGCGACATGCGGCGTCCCGCGCCGTGGCTGCAACTGTGGAAGGAGTCCGGATTGCCCAGCCCCTCCACGATGAACGACCGGGCGCCCATGGAGCCGGGGATGATGCCCAGGTCTCCCTGACGGGCCCGCACCGCGCCCTTGCGGGTGACCAGCACCCGTTCCCCGAAGTGTTCCTCCATCTCTGCGTAGTTGTGGTGGCAGTTCACCTCCATGTCGATGGGGACGGTCTTTCCTTTCCCCAGCAGCTTGCCCCCGCTGGGGAAAGTGGGGCCGGGCAGGGTGGCGCCAGGCAAAGAGGAGAACATCTCCAGAATGGCCCGCATCATTTCCTCGCGGTTGCGCTTGGCGTAGGCCTGGCACCAGAGCAGGTCGTGCATGTAGGCCTTGTATTCCGGGGTGCCCTGGGCGAAGTAGGCCAGATCCCGATCGGGCAGGGAGACGCCCATCTGCTTGATCGCTCCCTTGGCCTTGGAGATGTGCACGTCGGCGAGGGTCTTGCCCACGTAGCGGGAGCCGGAATGGAGCATCACCCAGACCCGCGACGGCTCGTCCGTGTTTTCCTCTATGCAGATTTCGATGAAGTGGTTGCCGCCTCCCAGGGTGCCCAGTTGCTTGCGGGCCCGCTCCCGGAGGTCGGCGCGGTTTTCGGCCAGGTCCTGGAAGGTGCGCCAGCCTTCCCACTTGCCCGCGGAGGGCAGGGCCGACTTGTGCTTGTTGAACCCGACGGGAATCCGTTTTTCGATGGCGGCGCGGATTTCCTTGAGGCGGTCGCGCACCGGGCCTTCTTCCAGGCGGGTGCGGACGGCCATCATACCGCAGCCGATGTCCACGCCCACCGCGGCCGGAATCACCGCGCCCTTGGTGGCCACGACGCTGCCCACAGTGGCGCCCATGCCCAGGTGCACGTCCGGCATGGCCGCCACCCATTTGTAGACGAAGGGCAGGCTGGCCGTGCGCATCAACTGCTCCATGGCCTCCGATCCCACCTGGTGCGGCTCGGCCCACACCTTGACGGGAACCCTGGATTGCAACTCGAACCGCACCGGCATGACGCAACCTTGTAAGGAAGTAGCCCTTCCCCCGCCTTTTACTACCACGAACCCCGGCAGACTTCATATCTGCCGGAAAACCACATATATTCAGCAATTTCAGCAGGTTCACCTTTGCGAATCCCTTGATCAGGCCACAGAACAGGTCAGCAAAAGGGGATCCAACCCTCCCACCGTCACAATTCTCTGTGACGGTATCGGTAATAAATTCAATGATTTGGGTTGCGTCTCCGGAAATCCGTGCTATGATTTGAATAGAACCCCAAACGCTTCGGCGCTATTTGGCCATGCTGTGTGGTCATCGCCTCCACTCTCCCCTTCACGGAGAACCGGGAGGAAAGGAAGGTTGCGCATATACTAGACCGAACGGTACACTATAAATACCCGGTACATTGTACATAGACACCGGGTTGGTACCGGGGAATTTCATCAACGGCAGCAAATCATAGGAACATCGTCATCATGTCCCTCGACAACGGAAACCGGCTCACCCCGGAGGAAATCAACCGCTACAGCCGCCACGTCACCCTGCCGGAAGTGGGGGTGAACGGGCAGGAGAAATTGAAGGCGGCCAAGGTGCTGAACATTGGCGCGGGAGGGCTGGGCTCTCCCATCGGCATCTACCTGGCCGCGGCCGGCGTGGGCACCCTCGGCGTGGTGGACAACGACGTGGTGGACATCACCAACCTCAACCGCCAGATCGCCCACTCCACCGCGAACGCGGGAAAACCCAAGGTGGATTCCATCCGCGACCGGATGCTGGAGATCAATCCCCTGGTGCAGGTGGATACCTACGACACCTGGCTGACCCGGGAAAATGCGCTGGAGATCTTCTCCAAGTACGACATCATCGTGGACGGATCGGACAACTTCGAGACCCGCTACCTGGTCAACGATGCGGCCTACCTGGCGGGCAAGCCCCTGGTTTACGGCTCCATTTTCCGCTTCGAGGGGCAGATGTCGGTGTTTCACCCGCACCAGGAAGGCCCCTGCTACCGCTGCCTGTATTCCAATCCCCCGCCGGCCAGCCTGGTTCCCAGTTGAGCGGAAGCCGGCGTCCTGGGCGTGCTCCCGGGAACGGTGGGACTGATCATGGCCACCGAGGCCATCAAGCTGATTCTGGGCAAGGGCGAGCCGTTGATCGGACGTCTGATGCTCTACGACTCCCTGCGGATGAGCTTCCGGGACGTGAAGATCCGCAAGGATCCTGACTGCGATCTGTGCGGCAACCATCCGACGATCACCGAGTTGATCGACTATCAGGCATTCTGCGCGGTGGACTTCGGGGCGGCGGCTCAGGGCAGCGCCTTCGATCCGGCCAGCGTGGAAGTCTCCGCGGCCCAATTGCGGGAGACCCTGGCGTCCGGCAAGTCCCTCACCCTGTTGGACGTGCGCGAGCCCCACGAGTGGGACATCAACCGCATCGAATCGGCCCGGCTCACCCCGCTGAGCAATTTCGAGCAATTCATCTCCGAACTGGACCCGGAGGACGATATCTATATCTACTGCTACAAGGGCAAGCGTTCGTTGACGGCGCTCAAGCAACTCAAGGAGCGGGGATTCAAGAACCTGCACAGCCTGGCGGGCGGCATCGACAACTGGGCCGAGGAAATCGATCCCAGCATGCCCCGGTATTGAACAGAAGGGTATTAAAAAGAAGGGTATTAAAGAATGGGTATCGCAAAGAAGGGTATTGAGGTGTTGACGGGATAGGAACGGGGAACAGGCTCGGCGTCCGTACCCGTCCCGCACGGCCCCCCAACGGCCCCGCGGCGGCGTCATGGGAAATCCAGGACGCCGCCGCGGGGCTTCTTTTTTATTCCCCGGACGGACGATTGTCGGAAAGGAAGGGGTAGGCGTTCATCAGGGCCTTCACGCCCGCCTCGTCTTCCGGCTCCCAGGGGACCTCGTCGAACTCCGCCTCGAGAACATCGGCGAAGCATTCCACCAGGATGCCGCGCAATTCGCCAAGGGAATGGCTGCCCATCAGACCCAGCGATTCCAGGTCGGTCATTTGGGCGCTAACTTCGTCCTCGTCGGCGTTCAGGAACAGGCGGGCCAGCAAGGCCGATTGCGGGGAGAGAGGAATCGAGCCGTGTTGCAAAAAGGCATTGGGCATCAGGCGCTGGGCGCTGCCCACCAGCTTTTTCCCCTCGATCATGATTTCGAAGGCGGAGGGGGTGGAAAAACAGATGGGGGAGGACAGCACCGCGCGCTCGTGGCCGCTGTAGGTTTTCACCTGGGGGTCGTACCCCAGCCGATGGAAAAAGGAAACGAATACCTGGGAGATATTGCGGTAGATCGTCAAGATCCCCCCCTGGAAAAATGGGAGGGAAGTGGGCGCCGCCACCGAGTAGGTCAAATCGCTGCCATGTAAAACCGCCCTCCCCCCCGTAATCCGCCGCACCAGGGGAATCCCCTCCCTGTCGCAGGCCGCCTCGTCGATGGAGCGGGAAACCTTTTGCCCCCGGCCCACTGACAGGGTCAGGCGGTCCCACTGGTAGAGACGCAGCACCGGGACGCCCCTGGAGGCGGCATGGGCGAGGATATAATCGTCCTTGGCCATGTTCTGGGACGGACTTCCCGGGCCATCCTGGTACAACAACCAAGGCATGGAATTACTCATGGGCGCAGCCGTGTCATGTGTTTAAAAAGACTTGGGTTTGGAAAAGGCACGGGTTTGGAAAGGTCACGGCCGGGATCCCTCTTGAGCGAACTTAGCGGCCCCCTGGCGCACCGGGGATTCGCAGGCGCTTTTGCGAGGGTTCGGCCCGGTGTTCTGAGGGATGTAATCATTCGGATTGGGAGCCGGTTTTTACTGGATTATGAATAAAGGAAATGTTAAGGGTTGATCCAATTATCCATTTTGGTCTAGGGTAAGCGTAGCAAAATTCCGTTGGTTGCGGAAAGGATTTTGCCAAGCCATGACAGGAACGGGTACTCCAATCCGGGTTTATCCATACCCGTCCGAAAGGGATTCACAGGGGGAATTAACGAATTTCCTGAACCGGCATTGAAATCGTAAAAATGTTGGAAATCCCCTTTTTATTTCCCTTGCGAGGTGATAGCACTGGTATCGTTTGGCTTTGATCGTTTCGATTTCCAGGATTAACAAGCCAGCGGATTTACAAGTGGATAAGCGATACGGGTGGTAAAACGATTGCCGGATGGATTGAGCCGCTATAGAACGAGCCGCTGTTGAACATGCATAAAGAAGGAGCACCATGAAAACGAATCGGTTTGTATTTTTTCTGCTTGCGGGTGCACTGATTTTCCTCACGGCCGGCTGCCCAAAGGAGGAACCGCCAGCTCCCGAAGTTGTTAAACCGCCCCCGGCGGACGAGGCCCTGAAGGTGGATCCCTCCAAGCTGCCTCCCCCCCGTCCGGCGCTGGAGTCCGCACCGGACCTCAGTGAAGGCACCCTGGTCGTGAACGACGCCACCACCGATAAAATGATCCAGGACGGCGTACCGGCCGATGTGATCACCGGCCTGGGCGCGCTGCGCGGCCAGGAGTTCACCAACGCCAGCAAGTTCGCCGCCGCCGTGCGCGACGCCCTGGGCGACAAGGCCGACGCCTTTATGGAAGCGATCATGCGCAATGCCTTGGTAATGCAGTTGGCCGATGAGGCATGGCCTCCGGGCGCGCCACCGCCGGTGGTGGTGGAAAAGGTGGTCGAAAAACCGGGTGCGCCACCGCCGGTCATAGTGGAAACAACCGATTTCGAGATCGTCTATTTCGATTTCGACAAGTCGGAAATCAAGCCCGAGTTCGAGAGCGCCATCCGGGCGAACGCCGAACAACTGCTCGGCAAGCCCAATTTGACGGTCACCATCGAGGGGCACTGCGACGAGCGGGGCACCAACGAGTACAATCTGGCCCTGGGCCAGCGCCGAGCGGAGGCCATTCGCCAGGCGTTGATCGCGGAAGGCGTGCCCGCCAGTCAGTTGAAGACCGTCAGCTTCGGAGAGGAACGTCCCGTGGCTTCCGGCAGCAACGAGGAGGCCTGGGCGCTAAACCGCCGCTCCGTAATCAAGAATTTCTGATTCCGCTGAAGTATTACCGAGTATTACCGAGGATCAGCGTAGGATTTTGACCTTCTCATGCAAACCGATGCGGAAAACCACCCGGCCCTGAATGGGCCGGGGTTTTCCGCTTATTTTTTCCCCGGAACCCCATTTCTCCTCACCGAAATGGGGGATCCATATTCCATCCGGAATTTCCTTCCGGATTCGCCCCGCTCCCCATTTTCAATGCGAATATCCGCGAATTCAGCCGGCTTGCAGGGCTGAATCTGCCCCTATTCCCATCGGGAGGGTATTGTGTGGTCTCTTGTTTTTACTGGAAACTGGCTGGCCCTGATCATCCTGCTGGGGTTGTTGCTCATGAGCGTAGTCTCCTGGGTCATCATCGTCGCCAAATGGCTGCAATTTCGCGGCGTAACCGCGGAAAATCGGCATTTCCAGCATGTATTCCTCCGCGATCAGCCCTTGTCCAGCCTGTACGGCCTGGCGCAAAAATTCTCCTCCTCCCCACTGGCGCGGATGTTCGAGATCAGTTACCGGGAAATCGGGGCGTTCAAGGCGCAAATGGAAAAAGGGGGCGCCAGCCCGGACACCCGGGAGCGGCTGATGCAGAATCTTTCCCGCTCCCTGGAAAGGGTCTATAATCAACAAAACCTGCGCCTGGAACGTGGATTGCCGCTGTTGGCGACCGTTTCCAGTTCCGCCCCCTACATCGGGCTATTCGGCACGGTGCTGGGAATCATCGACGCATTCGCCGGAATCGGGGTGACGGGCGTAACCAGCTTGGCCGTAGTGGCGCCGGGCATCTCCGAGGCGCTGGTGGCCACGGCCGCGGGCTTGATCGTGGCCATCCCGGCGCTGATCGCCTACAACATGTTCCGCAACCGGATGCGGGAATTTAACACGGTGATGAAGAACTTCGCGTTGGACGTCACCAACCGCCTGGAAAGGCTGCTCTAAGATGAGAGGATCCTTCGGCACGGACTGGACCGCGGGCGAGGAAATGTCGGACATCAACATCGTCCCCCTGGTGGACGTGCTGCTGGTGCTGCTGGTGATCTTCATGATCACGGCGCCCATCATCACCCACAGCCTGGACGTGCAACTGCCCGGGGCTACCCTCTCTCCCGGAACGCGCACCGACCAGACCCTGATCGTCTCCGTGGATCGCCGGGGCACCCTGGCGGTGAACCAAACGGTGATGGGGCCCATCCGGAACCGGGGAGCCATGAAACGCTTCGAAAAGGCGGTGAACCGCTGGAAGGCCGCCAACCCGGGCGCCCTGGCATTCCTGCGGGCGGACCGCCGCATCCGCTATGGCACGGTCATCCAGGTGATGGCCAAGCTGCGGCGACTCGGTGTGATCGATGTCGGCCTGATGATCGAACAGGAGGGAAATTGAGCCCTCAAGCCAGGCAATTTCGCATCGCCCTGGTGGTTTCCCTGGGCCTTCACGCCATACTGCTGGTGCTGGTGTTGTTCTACTCCGGCGGGAGTTCGGGCGATCCGATTCAGATTTATACGGTGCGGATCATGGAAGCCCCCAGCCAACCCAAGGCAAGGGAGTTGGACCTCTCCACCAGCGCCATCAGCGCCCTCAAGTTGGAAAGCCCGTCCCTGCGCCCCGATGCCCCTCCGGCGGCCACCCCGGATTCTCCCGAGATCCCCCAGCAGGAGCGGTTTCTCCCTTCCCTGCCCCAGCCTGAGCCGGCCGCCGATTCCAGGGAGACCGCCCCCGGGGCGGAGGAGCCGCCCCGGCCCGATGGGGTGCAACCGAAGGCCTCGGATCAGCCCGCCCCTCCGGCCGAATTGCCGAGCCTGCCCGGCCGGCAGGTGGCCCGGCTCGACAAGGGAGACCGGAGGGAACCCTCCGCGGCTCTCCCGCCCCAGCCTCCCGGGCTTCCCGAGGTGGATGAAAAGCCGGAAAGCCCCGGGCTGATGGAACGCACGCGGGGAGCGTTGCGAAAACTGAACCTGGAATTGGAGGCCGCCCCCTCGCGCCCCGCAGCCACCTCCCGGGCCAACCGGCCCAATACGGAACGAAACCTGCTTGCACTCCGATTGTATAAAAACCGTGTCCGCGAAGCGGTGAAGGAACAGTTTACCTTCCCAGGCGGATTCGCTCTGAATACGCCAACCCGGGTGCGGGTGGAACTGGAACGCGACGGATCCATCCGCCAAGCCCGGGTGATCGAATCCAGCGGAGATACGCGCTTTGACAACCTGGTGTGCATGAAGGCAATCCACAACGCGAAAATGCCTCCCATTCCAAGGGATGTGGAAGAGGATCTCCTGATCCTGCATTTCATCTGCTCACCGAATAGCTGATCGGAAAACCCCCCATGCAGTGCAATCACAATCCCCCCGTGGCCATGGAACGGCCGCCCTTAACCCTTGCTGCCCAAAACCACATGGCTCAGCGGAGAACAACCCCGCGCAAAGCGGCCCCACGGAGAACAATCTCCCGGCGGAATCTCCTTCCGGCGCCCTTCCGGGCGAGCGCGGTGGCGACCCTCGTGGCGATGCGCACCGTAGCGGTGAACGTCATGGCGGTGAATGTCATAGCGGCCCTCATCATCGCGATGGCCACCATGGCTATGACAGCGCCCTCCCCCGCCCTGGCGCAGAACGGGGGGAGTTCCCCCGGCGGGAATGGCGGCGATCCCGCCCGGGATATCTTCATCGAGGGGTTGGGATTTTCCAAGCTGATTCTGCGGCTGGAGTTGAACGAGGCGTTGAAGAATTCCCGGGCCAATCTTCGGATTCAGCCCAGGGTGGAAAAAAACCTTTGCTGGAGCGGCGTGTTCAATCTGACCGGGAACTTTTCCCGGTTTTGCCGGTTGCAGGGAGAGCCCAACCGCATCGACATGCGGCTGGCGCTATCCCTGGAGGACGGGAAGGAAGTGTTCAGGCTTTACGATACGGGGCCGGAGCGGCTGCTGCTGTTCGAGGAAGCGATGTCCCTGGAGCCGGCGGAGGGGAGCAAGCCGGGCAGCCCCGTCCCGGAAGAGCGGATCATGGATCTGGTCAACCGGATGACCGAACGCATCACCGGCAAGGTGGGGCTGCTGGGGAGCAGCATCGCCTTTACCCTGCGTCAGCCGGGCTATGCCAAGGTGATCGTTTCCACCAACACCCACGGGCGTCAACTCAAGCTGCTCTCCCACAACCGGGATATCAATATCCTCCCCCGCTTCACCCGGCAGGGAACGGGAATGGTCTATACCGTGCTGGGCCGCAGGGGCAGCGCGGTGTACTACCAGGACCTGGGGGGAGGGAATTCCCATGCGGTGGCCAGCCACTTCCTCACCAAGCCGGGCAGCCTCAATTCGGGAGGCGCCTTTTCCCCGGATGGATTGCAGGTGGTGGTCACCATGAGCATCAACCAGAACGCAGACCTGTTCCTGTTCGATCTCATCAAGAAACGGCATTTGCAGATCACCTCCAGGACCGGCATCGAAACCCAGGCCAATTGGTCCCCCGACGGCCGGCAGATCGTGTTCGTGTCCGACCGCTCCGGCACGCCCCAGATCTACCTGATGGATTTCGACGCGCGGGAGGATATCCGCCTCACCTTCAACGGCACGTACAATGCCGACCCCAAATGGAGCCCGGACGGCAAGTCCCTCCTCTTCACCAAGCGCGTCAACGGCATCGAGCAGATCCACATCATGGACCAATACGGCGAAAACGTGCGGATGGTCACCCAGGGCCGCTTTTATTCCGAACAGGCGGAATGGGCGCCGGACGGCCGGCAGATCGTCTTTGCCTCCAACCGCACCGGGGAATTCAAGCTCTACATCGTCTCCACCGATGGCTCCAACCTGCGCCGCCTGACCCGCACACCGAAGGGATTCGAGGAAAACAGCCCGACCTGGACATCGCGGCGCCTGCTCAGATAAGCTGATGGGTATGGGTCAGGGCGGGAAACTCCGCCATGCCCCCCCGATTCCCGGAGCCGAACCATGAATTTCATCTCAACTCAGGCAGGTGCGCCCCGCGCACCGGCCCCCCACCCGCTTCCGCCCGGCCGGGGATTCCTCCCCCTGCCTGTGGCGGTACAGTTGGGGGCGGTGCGGTTGGGGGCGACAGGATTTCGGGCCGTGCGATGGACGGCCATCTGCGGTTTGGCCCTCCTGCTGGGATGGGGCGCCGGGTGCGCCACCAGCGGCGACGTAAAGAAAGTGGACGAAGCCAACCGGGTTCAGGATCAACGCCTGCGGGCGCTGGAGGAGGACATCGGAACGGCCCTGGAATCCCTGCGCACCGAAATCAAGGCGCTGCGGGGCCAGCTTTCCCTGGTGAAGGAACAAACCGGCCGCATGGCCGGGGAACTGTCCGCCATCACGGAAAACCAGGAGCGCAGCAAGGCCCGCCAGCGCAGGCTGACCCGGATGGTGGAGGAGGAAGTGAACCGCATCGTGCGCTTCAAAAACGAAGCGGAAAACGACCTGGACAAGATGCGCCTGCAACTGGGCCAGTTGGAACAACTGCTCAAATCCCCCATCTCCAAACTTCCGGACAAATCCCCGGCGGACAAGGAATTCCGGTCAGCCTACTTCTCCCTGATTAATGGCGAGTTGGACGTGGCCGCGAGTGAATTCGCGGCATTCCGCAAGAAATACCCCAAGGACAAGCGCGGCGTGGAAGCGCTCTATCGCAGGGGGCAGGCGTTTTTCCTCATGCGCCGCTACGACCATGCCCTGGAACCCTTCCTGCAAGTGGTGGAAAAATCGGCCAAGCACTCCCTGGCCACGCCGGCGCGGTGGATGCTGGCGCGGGCCCTGGAAGAAACGGGCGAATTAAAGCTGGCGCGAGCCTTCTACGGGCAACTGATCACGGGCAAGACCGTGTATGCCAACGAGGCCCACCGCCGCCTGGCCTTTATCGACAAGCTATATCCCAAATCGAAATAGGCGGGCCGCGGGAACACCGCAGGCCAGGGTCCAGGTTCTGTTTGAAAAGTGCTTCGGCTGCCTCCTTCGAGACGCCCCGCTGGGCGGGGCTCCTCAGGAAGGCGGTATAAACTGGACAACCTCATCAATCCGCGTCACTGAGGAGAGCCCGTTAGGGCTCGTCTCGAAGTGCGCTGATTGGGTTTTCAAACATAGGCTAACCTGAATTCGCGCACGGGCTGCGGAACCGAACCGGCGCACGACTCGGTGCACTGCCCAAGCCGGCCACCCCCAACAGGATTTTCGGTCGTGAAGGTCAACATCTACAATAATTTTTCCGACTATCTGGAACACCTTTCCGGCCAGGAGGGGGATTTTCAGTCCGTGGAAGCCGTGGTGCGGGAGATCATCGAACAGGTGCGCCTGGAAGGCGACGCGGCGCTGCGGGAATACACCCGGCGCTTCGACAAGGCGGAAGTGGAGGACTTCCGCGTGGGGCAGGACGCCATCGAGGAAGCGGTGGCCTACATGGACCCGGCCCTGCGGGACGTCTGGATCGAGGCCATCGGGAACATCGAGCGCTTCCACACCCGGCAGGGGGAGGACAGCCAACTGGAGTTCTTCGACGACGGCACCGTGCTGGGGTGGAAGGTGACCCCCATCGACCGGGTGGGCGTGTACATTCCCGGCGGCACGGCGGTGTATCCCTCCACCCTGATCATGAATGTGGTCCCCGCCAAAATTGCGGGGGTTCCCCGCATCGTGGTGGTCTCGCCGCCCGGAGAGGATGGGCGGCCCCACAGGGACATCCTGGCCTGCTGCGCCCTGCTGGAAATGGACGAGGTTTACGCCGTGGGCGGGGCCCAGGCCATTGCAGCGCTGGCCTTTGGCAGCGAGAGCATTCCCTACGTCCACAAGATCACCGGCCCGGGCAACCAGTACGTGGCCGAAGCCAAGCGGCAGGTGATGGGCGACGTGGGCATCGACTCCATCGCCGGGCCCAGCGAGATCCTCATCCTTTGCTGCGGGATGGCGGACGTGGAGGTGGAATTCCTGGCGCGGGACCTGCTCTCCCAGGCCGAGCACGACAGCGAGGCCCGCGCTGTGCTGATCACCGACGACCCCGCCCTGGCCAAAGCCGTGGCCAAGCGGCTGGAGGCCCTTGTGCCCACCCTGCCCCGCACGGAGATCATCAGCGAATCCTTCGCGCGCGGCTCGGGAATCGTCCTGGTGAAATCCCTGGAGGAAGGCATCAACCTGGTCAACGAGATCGCCCCGGAGCATCTGGAAATCCTGACCGCGGATCCCTTCACCCATCTGAACGCCATCCGCAACGCTGGCGCGATCTTCCTGGGACCGCACACCCCCGAGCCGGTGGGCGACTATTTCGCCGGGCCCAACCACACCATTCCCACCGGAGGACGTGCCAGGTTTTCTTCGCCTCTGGGCGTACAGGACTTCATCAAGCGCTCCTCCGTGCTGCGCTATTCGCCCCAGCGGCTGGGACGCGAAGCAGCCTCCATCCGCATGTTCGCCGAGAGGGAGGGGCTGTTCGCCCATGCGGAAGCGGTACGGGTGCGCGGGGAGCCGCAAGGCGTCCAGGCAGCGAATTCGCCACCGAATTCGGCAGCAAATTCGGTGGCGAAGCCGGCGGCCCCCTCACCCAAAGGAGCATCATGAGCCCCGGAACACGCGTGGCCGAGCTGGAATACGCCACCCGGGAGACCTCCACCCGCCTCAAGCTGGAGGTGGACGGCAGCGGGCAGGCCTCCATTTCCACCGGCATCGGGTTCCTGGATCACATGCTGGAGCAGTTGGCCTTTCACGGCCTGCTGGACCTGGAGCTGACCTGCAAGGGGGATCTGGAGGTGGATTCTCACCACACGGTGGAGGACGTGGCCATCGCCATCGGACGGGCGCTGGACCAGGCTCTGGGGGACCGCGCCGGCATCCGCCGCTACGGGCAGCGCCTGCTTCCCATGGACGAAACCCTGGCCCGGGTGGCGCTGGATCTCTCCGGGCGGCCCGATTTCCACTTCCAGGGCCGGTTCGGGCGAGAGCGGCTGGGCGACCTCGAAACGCAGATGGTGCCGCACTTCTTCAAGTCCGTCTCCCTGGCGGGACGGATGACGCTGCACATGGCCCTGCTTTCCGGGGAAAACGACCACCACAAGTGCGAGGCGCTCTTCAAGGGCTTCGGG
Organism: uncultured Pseudomonadota bacterium; assembly: GCA_964583525.1. Lineage (GTDB taxonomy): Bacteria > SAR324 > SAR324 > SAR324 > JACQKK01 > CAZOXD01. The sequence continues at coordinate 893 of CAZOXD010000063.1, read as the reverse complement.
CGCGCCCTGTGCGAAGCGGCCGAAATCGATCCCCGGCGGGCCGGGATCAGTTCCACCAAGGGAGTGTTGTAGGCCATGATCGCCATCGTCGACTACAACGTGGGCAACCTGAACAATCTCAAGAATGCCCTGGACTATCAGCACATAGAAAACCGCATCGTGCGCGAACCGGAGGAACTGGTGGAAGCCAGCCACATCATCCTCCCCGGGGTAGGGGCCTTCCGCCCGGCCATGGAGCGGCTGCGGGAATCGGGCATGATCCCCGTCATCCGGGAGCGGGTGGCGGCGGGGACGCCCTTCCTGGGCGTGTGCGTGGGCATGCAGTTGCTGCTGGAGGAATCCGAGGAGGATGGCCTCCACGAAGGACTGGGGCTGCTGCGGGGCCGGATCACCCGCTTCAAGGGCAACCGGGGGCATGGCTCCCGGGGTTACGGCAGCCGGATCAAAGGCGGTGGCAGGCTCAAGGTGCCCCAGATCGGCTGGAACCAGGTGGCCTGGCAGCGGGAGGATCCCCTCAACGAGGGAATTCCCGGCGGGAGCTATTTCTACTTCGTCCACTCCTATCACGCGGCGGTCACCGAGGAGGGGGACGCCCTGGGCCTGACCGAGTACGGGGAAACATTCCCCTCCGTGGTCCGTCACGCCAACGTGTGGGGCGTGCAGTTTCATCCCGAGAAAAGCCAGAATGCCGGATTGCGCCTGCTCAAAAACTTCACGGAACCGCGCCCGTCCTGAGGGAGAGACGTGCTTGTGTAGTGAAGGATGACGTTGTTGAATAGTTTGGAGCATCCAACAAAATCAACGGAAGAAAATGGTTTCGATGATTGAATTTTATGATTGTGATCACGGAGAAACCTCACCCCCGCCGCCTTGTGGCGGCACCCCCTCTCCGC
>CAZOXD010000062.1:20774-23533 GCA_964583525.1 uncultured Pseudomonadota bacterium | reverse complement strand
ATTTCAGCTTCCATTTCCAACCAATATTGCTGTACAAATGGAATAGGCATTTTTTGTAATCTCCAGAGAAAGCGCCCGAGAGAGATGGGGCCCGGTAATTTCAGTTCGTTCCCGGACATCAAAGGCGGAAATCCATGGAAAACGGATGTAGGACCCGGGAATCAAAATGGATTTCCTATTTTCAACAAAACCATGTATAGTAGACGATTCCTGATACTATAGCGGCCATGTTTTTTTAACAAAAAAATAGTGACAACGGCGTAAAAATTTGGGATTTTTTACAGGGACCAAGGAAGGACCGCCTCGGGAAACAAGAAATGTTAAAGAGGGGGAGCACTGAATCTATTCTCCTTGAATATATTGCAGGTGGAATGCATCCGGCAGGGTCCGGTTATGGAGAGTTCCGGGAGAACACCGGGATGGATGAAGGAATGGGAGAATTTTCAAAAAAGGGGTGAATAAGGAGATGTGGATTACGGAAAAGCTGGGCTTGAAAAAAAGGGAATCGATGCAAGACGACCCGAGGAGAGAAGAAAGAGTTCCCGTCGACTTGGAAATCCGATTTCGTTATCCCGAATTGTTTCGAGGCAGGGTCAAGGATTTTTGCTCGGGAGGAATCGGAGCCCAGGTCCCATTATCGCTGGAGGTAAACAGCCCCGTGGAAATGGAGATTTTCCAGGGGCGTCTTCTTGCCAGCGGGCATGTCCGCTGGATGCGGGTGGATGAGGACACCGTTCATGTGGGGATTCAGTTTCGCGAAGGGGAACGGGACCTGATCGAGCAAATCCGGGAGTGGAAAGGGGATCTCACCTGAAATTTCCCCTGCATCCCCCCGCCATTCGAACCTCAAGTTTTCAGCATACTTACCCCATCCTGCCCCGTGATTGGTTTTGGGCCGGCCGGAGAAGCGGTTTTTCCCGGTCGTAGCCGGCCCCTCCCTCTGGTCCCTCGTTTGTAAAAAATAACGCGGGGTCGGGAGCGCGGTCTGACGCCGTAGCTAGACTTGAAGTGGAATAATCACACGCGCTCCTCCGGGTTTCCCAACCGGCGCAGCGGGTCTTCCCTGGGAATTGGAACGGCTCTCAAGCGGTGCGTCAGGGTTGTTGCGCCAGATTTTGGTCACGTTGGCTGTTGAACTTGACCCACTCGTCTTCCTTGTCCTCGTCCGTGAGAGGTTCGACCTTGGGCACCTCCCCGGGGCGGATGGTGACCTTCTGATCCCGGGATACCAGCAGGACCCATTCATCCAGGGAAATTTCCTGAGGGGGGGCGACTTCCCGGGGTCCGGCGATTTCCACCGGCAATCTGGGCTCCTGGCCCGGAGGCACGGCGGCCACTGTCCCGTCGAGCACCAGTACCGAGGAGGTCTTGTTCTTCTTGTCGTAATCCACACCGAAGGAGGTTCCCTTGACGCCGATGGTGGCGGAGGCGGTCATGACCTCGAAGCGCTCCTTGTCGATATCCCTGAGGGGCCGTATCAGGCCGCCCCAGAACCGCCCCAGGATCAGCTTGAACCTGGCCTGAATGCCCTTCTCCCTGGAATCCGCCAGCTTGGGCAGTTCGATTTCCGTGGCCTCGCTTACCCGGAACACCCTTTTTTTACTGATGGTGATCTCCACCCGCCCTCCGAACCCGGAGCGGATGGTATCCCCCTCGTTCACCTGGTCCCCCAGATTGAGCACCACGAATTCGGCGGCGTCCTTCCGTTTCACTTCCACCGGTTTTATGAGGAAGGTCACGTTCGCAGCTTCCAGCAAGGCGGGGGCAAACATCACGATGAACAGCAGAAAAGCTGCGAGAACCACGGGAAAATGAATCCGGGAGAGGATCGGCATTCGCATGGACCGGGTATGGAAATGAAGAGAATGCTCCAACTGCGGGAGGATGGACCACCCTCAGCCACGCGATCAATGCACGGTAATAACCACGCGGAAGTAAAAACGGTACATAATCAGTCCCAGCAAAATACCATGGTTCCCGGGGAAGCGAAACCCATTGGCTTTCAATGATACCGCTCTTGATGTCACCGTTCTTTTCGTCACGGTTCTTGACGCAATGATGGATCAACGAACGGATTCCGGAAATACCTCCCGCCATACCGGGTGGGCGGCAATCTCCTGAAGCGCCTCGGTCAGCAAAGCCTTGCCCGCTTCCGCCTGGATCCAGCGGCTCAACCCGGAAGGATGGGGCAACGGAAAAGCAGTCAGCGGATGGCCCTCGATCTGCAGTGTCTCGACATGCAAGGGCTCGATCTGCAATGGAAAGAAGCGTCCCACCACCTCGTCCAGACGCCGATGTGGGATGAACTGTTCGATGGCCAGTTTACCCACCAGCAGCAGCATTCCGGGCCGCAACAGGCGCAATTCGGCCAGATAGTGCCCCCGGCAATTGTCCACTTCGGAACGGGAAGGTTTGCGGTCTCCCTGACCGCTGGGGAGTTTCCCCGGAAAGCAACGGATCACGGCCCCCATGTGAACCCGTTGGCGGAAGATATCCTCCTCCACGCCGATGGAGGCGATCCACTTGAAGAGCGTCCCGCCCGCCGTGAAAACGAAAGGCCGCCCGGATTCCATTTCCCGGGGGCCGGGCGCCTGGCCGATCAGCATGATCGCAGCCCCTGCCACCGCGCCGACCACGGGCGGAGGATGGACGTCCGGGCAGCGCCGGCAGGCCTGAAGCTGTTCCAAATGCTGGGAAAAGGGTGAATGTCCGTCTGTCAATATCGCTCCTTCGCTTTTCGGTTCTCCATCATGTTTTCC
>CAZOXD010000062.1:9111-20674 GCA_964583525.1 uncultured Pseudomonadota bacterium | reverse complement strand
TCCATCATGTTTTCCGTGGCAATTCCATAGCATTGCGGCGCTCTCATCTCCCTTGCCGGAGAAACATGAAATATGTCGTTTTTTAGTTTTTTTTGCGAATCCTGATTTTACACAAGGCGTTCTTGCTGCTACCAGTATCGGATACGAAAAGGAATCTTCCAGCAACAAAACGGCTCCATCTCCAAGAGAAATACGGAATGGTCACCTCAAATGAAGCTCTGAAATCCTGGGTAGGGGAAGTCGCGGAACTGACCCGGCCCGGACGAATCCATTGGTGCGACGGATCGGAGGAGGAAAATACGGAACTGTTCCGGAAGTTGGAGGAGTCGGGGGATCTGATCCCCCTGGACGGCCGCACTTTCCCGGGGTGCACATTGCACCGCTCCCATCCTTCCGATGTGGCCCGCACCGAGCACCTGACCTATATCTGCACCCGCAACAAGGAGGACGCCGGTCCCAACAATAACTGGATGGCGCCCGCAGACGCCCACCGGATGGTGGATGGCTTGTTCGATGGAAGCATGAAGGGCCGCACCCTGTTCGTCATCCCCTACGTGATGGGTCCGCTGAATTCCCCCCATGCGCGGTATGGGGTGGAGATCACCGACAGCCCCTACGTGGTAGCCAACATGCGCATCATGACCCGCATGGGCAGCCAGGCCCTGGAAAAGATCGAGGCCGGCGGATCGTTCGTGAAAGGTCTGCATTCCCTGGGAGACCTGAGCCCGGAACGGCGCTTCATTATGCACTTTCCCGAGGAGATGACCATCAAGAGCATCGGATCGGGATACGGGGGCAATGCCCTGCTCGGCAAGAAATGCCATGCCCTGCGCCTGGCCAGTTGGGAAGCCCGCCGGGAGGGATGGCTGGCGGAGCACATGCTGATCATGGGCATCGAAAATCCCGAGGGCGAGGTGCACTACGTAGCGGCGGCCTTCCCCTCCGCTTGCGGAAAGACCAACCTGTCCATGCTGATCCCCCCGGAATCCCACGCCGGATGGCGGGTTTGGACCGTGGGAGAGGACATCGCCTGGATGCACTTGGGGGAAGATGGACGGCTCTGGGCGATCAACCCGGAAGCGGGGCTGTTCGGGGTCGTGCCCGGCACCAGCCAGGAAACCAATTCCAACGCCACCGCCGCCATTCAGCACGATACCATCTTCACCAACGTGGCCGTCACCAGGGAAGGGGAACCCTGGTGGGAAGGGCGGAGCGCCGAACCACCCGCCGGGCTCACCGACTGGCGGGGCAATCCCTACGATCCGGCCAACGGCCCCGCGGCCCATCCCAACTCACGGTTTACGGCTTCGGTGAAGCAACTGCCCTGCTACTCGGAGAAGATGGAAGACCCCCAAGGGGTACCCATCTCGGCCATGCTCTTCGGGGGACGGCGCGCCTCCCTGGCGCCGCTGGTCTATCAATCCCTCAATTGGGAGCATGGTGTGTTCGTGGGGGCATCCGCCGCATCGGAAACCACCGCCGCCGCAACCGGCAAGGTGGGAGTTGTGCGCCGGGACCCCATGGCCATGCTGCCCTTCTGCGGCTACAACATGGGGGACTATTGGGCGCACTGGATTTCCTTCGGAGAGAAATCCGGCAACCTGCCCAAGATCTTCCACGTCAACTGGTTCCGGCAGGATTCCGCTGGAAAGTTCATCTGGCCCGGCTTCGGGGAAAACATCCGCGTCCTGCGCTGGATTATCGAGCGCTGCAAGGATGAAAAAGGGAACAATGACCGGGCCATCCCGTCGCCCATCGGCTGGCTGCCCGCGCCCGGCGCCCTGGATACCGCCGGCCTGCACCTGTCCAGCGAGCACTTGCGGGCCCTCACCACCATCAACCCCGCTGAATGGCAAGACGAGTTGCAGGACATCGCAGCCTTCTTCGACACCTTCGGCGAACGGCTCCCCCCCCGCTTCCGGGAGGAGGTGCGGCGCATCAAGGGCGAGTTGGAGGGGGTGTAGTTGGAATTTCGCTCCGCCACCTTTCCGGGGGATTTCTGGCTCACCCCCGCAATTTCGCCCAATTCCGATATTGACAAAACCGGCTCCCTTCCCTGATACTAATAAGTTGTCAAAGAAAACTGGCCCGGGCAGGGGAGGCCCTCCACCGCCGGGAAGAAACCGGCGGGCGTCGGCTTGTGGATGGGACTATAGACTTAGGCTATAGACTTAACGGACATGACTTAGCGAATACGACACTGTTGCGAACGGAGTTTTGATGTACGCCATTATTAAATCGGGAAGCCGGCAATACCAGGTGCGGCCGGAAAGCGTGATCGAGGTCAATCGCCTCGCATTGGAAGAGGGCGCCGCCTTCGAAACCGACGAGGTGCTGCTCTTCGACAACGATGGCCAGGACGTGCAGATCGGCACTCCCTTCGTGTCCGGCGCCAAGGTGAAGGGCAAGGTGCTCTCCCACCTGCGGGGCCGGAAGATAATCATCTTCAAGCACAAGCGGCGCAAGAACTACCGCCGCACCCGCGGACACCGGCAGGAACTGACCCGGCTGTTGATCGAGGCCATCGAGGTGGGCGGCAAGACCACCACCACGCCCGGGAAGGAAGCCATCAAGGCGGCCCCAAAGGCAGAGAAGCCTGCGGAGGAAAAAGCGGGCGCGGCAGCCGAAAAACCAAAAGCAGCCGCCAAGCCCAAGGCCGCGGAAAAAAAGGCTGCCGAAACAAAGGCCGCCGAGAAAAAAGCTGCCGAAAAGCCGAAAGCCGAGGCGAAGCCCAAGGCTGACGATAAGCCGAAGACTGAGGCGAAATCCACAGCCAAGGAACCGGCCAAAGCCACGAAAAAACCGGCCGCGAAGGCTACCGGGAAGGACACGGCAAAAGCGGCACCCAAGGCCAGGGACAAGGGCAAGACCGCCAAGCCCAAGGCGGATAAGGACAAATCGTAATCCGGCACCTATACAGGGATAAGACACCATGGCTCACAAGAAGGCGGGAGGAAGTTCCCGCAACGGCCGGGATTCCATCGGCAAGCGTTTGGGATTGAAAAAGTTCGGCGGGGAGAAAATCGTCTCCGGGAATATCCTGGTGCGGCAGCGGGGAAGCACCTACCATGCCGGGCAGAACGTGGGACGGGGCAAGGACTTCACCCTCTTCGCGCTCACCGACGGCGTGCTGAAGTTCCACAAAGGCCGCAACAACCGCAAATACATCAGCGTCCTCCCAGCCGCGGGCTAGCTTCCGCGCTGCCGGCGGGGCGGGTTCCCGCTCCCTTGGCCGGGGGTTCGAATTCCTTCCACTCTGCTTTATTTATGCGGGTTTGCGGGTTATTACTCCCTAAACGATTCGCCCTCTTTCATCGCCATAGTAACCCTATAGTAACTTCCTGGCTGCGCTAGATGGGTGAGCTCCCGTGACTCCGATCTGCGTGGCCGGATAAATGCGAGATCACAATGGCAAAAGATAGCAATCTTCTGGTCGGCTTCCGCCTGCCTCCCGGAAGTCAGGTGGTCAAGCTCACGGTAAGGCCGAATGGGGACATCGCACTTATCGACAAGGATGGGAACGAGGTGAAACCGGAGCGGATTGAGCGATCCATTGGATATGCCCGCCCTAAAGGACCGAAAATACAGGCCCGCCACACCACTCCGCAACGCGTTGTCACAGTTGGTGGCCTAGCCGAATTAGCTGAGTTCGATGGAATATTCGCTATCGACACTAATTCTAGAGAAGTCTCTGGTGATTTGGTGTCGAGCACGTGCTTCATTCGGTTTCAATTGGTCAGGGAAGACGACGGATTCCGCATTGAATTCGAGCAGCGAGTGAATTACTACGAGCTCAGAAATGTCAAAGACAAGCCCGAACTCTTGGGTATTCTGAAGGTTGCTAACGATGTCATGCGTACCGCACCGCCAGACGCTATTCCGAAAATCGCATTTGTCACTGACACTGAGTTGAGTGGCCACGATTCGATCAATAGTGGGAAGACACCAATATACGGCGCTCACAATCTCCCGGCGAATGCGCATCTTGTCTATGCGAGCGCGGATACCGGCTCAGAGGTATTGAACAAACTCATTAGAATCTGTGATCGGCAGGCTGGGAACTATTTGTCGGAACTGGGGCGGGGCGAGATTCCGGAGGCCCCATTCAAAGTGCTAGCAGAGGACCCTTCCGTCAGGTACAGGCACATTTACAGAGATGATGTAGAACTTGGTTCCACTGGTTTACTCAAAGGCCTGCAGCTTCAGCCTGGATCGCGCCTCACCCTATATAGGCAGAAGATTCCGAGAATGGAGCGAATTGGCCGCAGTCTACGGCGACTGGTTGCGAGATGGCGCTGATGGATGGGCAGCAACGTTCCGGAGAGAATCCCCATGACCACCATCGAATTCCGCCTTGCCGCCGTGGAGCGGCAGCTACGCTTTCACCAGGTCGTGATCGTCAAGGACAGCCAGGGCGAGAGGCGGACGCTGACGCAGAGGTGAGCATGGAGGGGGGCTAACTTACGAAGTGGTACAATAACCGGGGGCGGGTTAAAAGGCGCTGCGCGGACTGCAATTCCCGCCCTATAGATTCTCCGTATTCCCTGGTTTGATGGTAATTTGCACTCTAACAACGTGACGTTTTGGAGCTAATAATCCAATGTTCCTTACATGGGCGTAATATTTGCCCCGTTTCCAAAGAGATCGACATATGTTGGTGTGTGCCCCCCAATATAGATGGCAATATCGGCCATCCGCGATTATTTCCCTTGATCCTTTTTTTATTGTGCCATTCTGCCACCGGGTTACGAACATTGTACCAGTGGGGTCCACGTATTCTGCCCACCCGAAATCATCAGAAGCAGTAAAATCCCTAAGAGCCTTTAATTCCTTCATAGTTAATTTGACCCACCCCTGTTTCATCAGCCGTTTTTCCAAACTCCCTTCGGCAAATGCGTTGCTGGCTGTCAGCAGGATAAATCCCAAAACAGCAATTGAAATCCAAGATTTCATAGCTTACGCCTCCCCTGAATGTTCAAGGCAGTTTGTATTTGGAAGCATACTGATTATACCAGGGCCAGATTGGCCCGTGCAATTCATCACTACATTCGGGCGTCCTGCCCATGCAGGCTAGCATCCACGAAGCCGAATACGCCAATCTGAGCGCGTTTCTCGGCTTGGCCTTCCATGGCATGGGCTGAGTCGGAAATGCGATTGACGAAGCAGGAAGTGACACTGACCTGCCCCCAGTTATTGTACCACTTCATGAGTTAGTCCTGTCCGGTTCTCTCCCCTTGCCAGAACCATCCAAGTAGCCACAGTCTCTGGAGCAGGGAAAGCGCGGGGTAGTCGAAGCCAATGGGGCGCTGCTAACTCGATGAGGAAGCCCGCAAACCCCCGCCAGTAGGGCGTATAGGATTTTCTCAGAATTCTCTTTCGTTCTTCCTGATTTAAAGCTCCCTCTCCCCGGGTATACTCAATCCCCGGGGTAGAGGTCTTTCAGCCCGACCCGGGCCAGCATCTCCACTTCCACCGCTATCATTTCCCGCTCGGCCTCCGAGGTATCATGGCTGTACCCGGCCAGGTGGGCGCATCCGTGCGCCAGCAGCCGTAACACCTCGCTGCGCAAGTCCCATCCGTTCTCCCCGGCCTGTTCGCGGGCCCGCTCCAGGGAGAGCGCCAGTTCCCCCAGCAGCTCCGCGCCTTCCTCTCCAGCGCCGGATTCGGGGAACTTTTTTTCCCCCTCCGGGCGGGTGGAACCGCCATAGCGCCAGGAGAGCACGTCGGTGGGCCGGTCCAGGCCGAGATAGTGGAGATTGAGAGCGCGCAGGGTATCGTCACCGGCCATCAACAGGGAAAGACCGCCTTGGGGAAGGCGCAACACCCCCAGAAACGCTTGCAGGGCAGAAGCCAGCGCCGCCTCGTCCAGTTCAGGAGGAGGCCCGCCGGCCTCCCAGGATATCTCCAGCGGGTGGCGTTTCGGCATCCTGTTCCTCCTCCTCCTCCTTCGGTGGGGGAACCGTCTTCACGTCCGGATAGGCGATGCGGTGATGGTGGATGCTGATCAGCATCTTGGTGAAAACCTTCTCCACGTAATTGAGATCGTTGAAGGTCATGCCGGACTCGTCCAACTGCCCTTCCATGTAGATGCGGGTGGCCAGCTTTTGCACCATTTGGCGGATGGAACCCGGGGAGGGGTCGTTCACGCTGCGGGTGGCGGCTTCCGTCACGTCGGCTACCATCACCAGCCCGGCTTCCTTGCTTTGGGGCTTGGGCCCCGGATAGCGGAAATCCTTCTCCACCACGGGCTCGCCCAGATCGTCCTGCTCTTCCTGGGCCTTGTGAAAGAAATAGCGCACCAGGGATTTGCCGTGGTGCTGACCGATGATGTCCATGATGGCCTTGCCCAGCTTGTGGCGGCTGGCGATTTCCAGGCCATCCTTGACGTGGTTGATGATGATTTTCGCCGAGGTCAACGGGGGCAGGTCGTCGTGATAATTCTTCTTGGACTGGTTTTCCACGAAATAGAGCGGGCAAAGCATCTTGCCCAGGTCGTGATAGTAGGACGCCACCCGCACCAAAAGCGGGTTGGCCGTGATGCCTTCCGCCGCCGATTCGCTCAAGTTCCCCACCACGATGCTGTGATGGTAGGTGCCGGGCGCCCGCACGGAGAGTTCCTTGAGTGCCGGGTGATTCATGTTGGCCAATTCCAGCAGCCGCAGATTGGTGGTGATGTCGAATAGTTTTTCGATCAGGGGCAACAGGGTGGCAGTCAGGAATGCCACACCCAATCCATTCAGTCCGGCGGCCATCAGATCGGTGCTGAAATTCCAGTTCACGGGCCTTTGTTCCAGCAGGGCCAGCACCCCCAGCACCACCAAGTTCATGCCCGAAATCCGCAATCCCTGCTGCCAGAGGGAAAAGCGGGACTGGTAGTTTTGCAGCGGAATGGATGCCACGAAGCTTCCCATCACCGAATAGATGAAGAAGGGCAGGCTGTTACCCATCATGATCGCCAGGCAGATCGACACCACGAACCCCAGGAAAATCGCGATCTCGAACGGCAGGAGAATGCCCGCCAGCATGGACGTAAGCGCCGCGGGAATGAGGTAATTGTACGTGCGGGGCTCGATGAAGTCGTACACCATGGTCAGCGGAGGCACCATCACCAGAATCAACTGGGCGAACATCAGGGTCGCCAGGAGCAGCAGCGACATCAGCAGCAGGCGGGAAAAGCTGCGCACACTGTCGTTGGAGCGGTGAACGATCAGGCGATAGCTGATTCCCAGGGCCAGCAGGACGATCAGGAAGGTCCCGATGATCTGGGGATACTTCGGATTGGAAAGGTTGTACGCATTCAACGCGCGGATAATTTCCACCTGTTGGGCCGTGGCTACGTCCCGCGCCCTGGCCACCACGTCTCCCTTCTTCAACGTGAAATACAACGGGGAAAGGTTCTTCAGCAAATCCTGCTTGAGCCGTTCGGTCTTCCCCTTGTTCTCCGTCAGGTTGGGGCGGATCAGGCGTTGAGCCAGGATCGCCGCGGCCTCGCGATAAGGGGTGGGATCCCCGGTTTCCTTGAGCTCGCTGGCGATCTTTCCGATGCGGTCCCGCACCTGCTGCACGTCCCCCACCGATTGCAGGGATTCGAAGCGCTCCAGTTCCTCGGAGTCCAGGGTTTGAATCTGGATGGCGGGTTGACTGGCGTCGAAGCCCTCCAGCGCCGCCACGATCTTGTCGTCAAATACATTCAGGAGGAAGGAGATCACCCTTTGCTCCAGTTCCTTGTTGAACTGGGCTTCGTTGAGAATGCGGAAGGAGGGGTCGTCCAGGCTGATTCCGAGAAGATCCTCGAATTTCTTTTGCAGTTGGGCTACCCCCTGTTTTTCGCCCTTGCGGATTCTGAGTTCATTTTCCCGCAGGGTTTTTTCCAGTCGGGTCAATTCCTTCAGTTTGGCGTTCAGTTGATCCCTGATTTGTTTGTTGTTCACTTCCTGGGGCTTGTGGACCCGCAGGTCGAAGCGGAGCTTTTCCAGCCGGAAGGCCTGCTTGGGATTGGGCTTGGACAAATCGGAGAGAATGCTGATCTCGTCGATGAGAATGCGCTTCTCCCTGGCCAGAATGTCGCGCCGGATTCTGTTCTCGTTGATGGAGGTGACGATTTCGACCTTGCCAAGGGAATTGCGGCGGATTTTATCCAATGCCTCGGACTGGTTTTTCCTGATGGCCGCCTGGTCGTCCCGCATCGTCTGGGATGTTTCTCGCAGGGACTCGATGGTCTTTTGCTTGAGGAGGGGATCGTAATCGTAGATGGGGGGGAATTCGGACAGGGCCCTGCTGCGGGCGTCCTTGGTTGCGTTCTCGTTGATCAGGTTCACATTCTCGGCGAGGATGATATTTTCCGGGATGATGTCCCCCTCCTCATACCTCGGCAATACCAGCCGCAGACTGGGTGAGATGATGACGGTAATCGCCACGGCCAACGCGGCGATCAGGCCCAGTTTCCGGAGTCTGTCCCTGGAAAGATCCAAGTGTTCATCCTCGTGAATTCATGTGCGAGTGCTTAAAGGCAGAACTTCTTAGGGGCAGGCCTTCAATGTCCCCATCCACACCTCCCCGTCCATCGGTGCAGCCCCCAAATGCACCCGGTCAGAATGCCATTTTTTGCAGTCAATCGCCAATCCGCATTCCTGCTCCCGGATTGACGATGCATGGCAAGGGCCGCGCCCTCCTCGCAATTGGCGGTTCCACCCGGATTTTTCGCCCCGGCAATTTACCAATCAAGCACAAGGGGGCGAAGTTGGATCAAATTGGCGATGTATTTGCATGATGATTCCCAACAAGACCAAACACCTATCCGGGAGCAAGGCTGGGTGCCAACGATTGAATCGCCCGCGAATTCACTCCCGGGACTGCCAGGAATGATTCCATTGAAGATATTCACGTTTTATCGCTTGTTGGTGGCGGTTTCGTTTTTTCTGCTGCTGTCGTCAGGCCCGGTGCTTGCGGAAACCGTACATCTGACCACCGGGGAAATCATCAAGGGTAAGATTGTCCGGGTGGAAGAGGAGACCATTTCCATCGAGTCGAACAAGGGATTCGGCATCATTCAGATCAAGCGCACGGACATCCTGCTGATTGAATTCGAGGAGAGCCAGCGGGATTTTACCCGCCTGTTCGGGATCGGATACTACCACCGTTCGGTGCCGGCCAGCGTCGCCTACCAGGCGGTGGAATATGGCATGGACGCCGTGTCCATGAAGATGTGGATCAATCAGTTCTCCTCCCTGGATTTCATGCTGGGATTTTACAGCGCGGATACTGCCACCTCGACAACCTTCCAGGTGCTGTCGCTGGACATCCGCTTCGCGTCGGTATTCGAACGCAGGGCCAACGTGGATGTGTACTACGGCGCCAGCGTCGGATTGCTGAGCGTGACCGACTCCTCCCGGGGGGTCGACGATACGGGGATCAGCATGCGGGCATTTCTGGGCGTGGAATTGTTCTTCATCACGCTTCCCAGCCTGGGGATCGCCTCGGAACTCAGCTTTGGCACCCAGACCGTGGGAGGCAGCAGCGTCACGAATATTTCCACATCCACCTTCCCGGCTTTTTCCATCCGTTATTATTTCTGACCGGAACGAGGAGGCGTGAACGGAGCCTGAAGCAGAGCAGACGCTATGCTGGGAATGGATTATAAATTGACCGTCACCGTTGAGCCTGGTCCTTGGCGACAGAAGTTCGCGTTCTGCGGTTTGATCGCAATCATGATGAAAAACAACGAGATAAAACGGAAACTTCTGACGCGAAGTTCTGCCATTAAGCACTAGCCAAGGGTCTTTATCGCGGCCGGGATTCCTTGCTTTGCCCGGCATGCCGAAAAGATACGGACCATGCCATTTGCATTTGCCCTCGCCATTGGCACATTCCCTGAAGCCTGGAGGGCACCGCTTTAAATAATATTGGGAGCGTGATAAATACCCCTTGAGTTGCAATGGGTTCCGCTTCCCTCGCCGCAAAGGATCAGGGTATGCCGGTATTGTCACGATCCAGGGCTTTGCGGCAGCCCCGGAATGGGGTAACATGGCAGGAACATGAGATCCCAATTCCAGCCCGGTTCCCCCAATGGATATTCCAGGAAGGAAACGGGAGGGTCAGGTAAAGCCCATCGGACGCTCCCAGGGTCATCCTTTCCGTGGACCGGGACATGAATTATCGGGTGAATGAAAATCCGCAGGAAGAAGAAACCGATTGCAGCGAGGCTTGAAGGGATATTGACCGGTATCTGTGGGATGCAAACATCCCTAGCCGGCAATCAAATCGCATTGAGAGGTGGAGAAAGTACATGAGCCAGTCGAAAGGGAACATCCTGCGCTGCTCTTTCTGCGGCAAATCTCAAAACGACGTCAAGAAGATCATTGCCGGTCCCACGGTATATATCTGCAACGAATGCGTCGAGCTCTGCAACGACATCATGGAGGAGGAGTGGAGCAAGGAACAACTCAACCAGCAGGAAAGCAAGCTTCTCAAGCCTTTTGAAATCAAGGAGGTCCTCGACAGTTACGTAGTGGGACAGGAACACGCCAAGAAAGTGCTTTCCGTGGCCGTGTACAACCACTACAAGCGCATCCGCCTGGCCGGTTCCAATAATGACGTGGAGCTGCAGAAAAGCAATATCCTGATGGTCGGCCCCACCGGCACGGGCAAGACCCTGTTGGCCCAGACTCTGGCCAAGCTGCTCAACGTCCCCTTCGCCATGGCGGACGCCACCACCCTCACCGAGGCAGGGTATGTGGGGGAGGACGTGGAGAACATCATCCTCAAGCTGCTCCAGAATGCCGATTACGACATCGAGCGGGCCGAGGAGGGAATCGTCTACATCGACGAGATCGACAAGATCGCCCGCAAGAGCGAAAACGTCTCCATCACCCGCGACGTTTCCGGGGAGGGCGTGCAGCAGGCCTTGCTCAAGGTGATCGAGGGCACCGTCGCCAACATCCCGCCCCAGGGAGGGCGCAAGCATCCCCAGCAGGAGTTCCTCCAGGTCGACACCTCGCACATCCTCTTCATCTGCGGCGGCGCCTTCGTCGGGCTGAGCAATATCATCGGCCACCGCACCGGGAAAAAGACCATCGGATTCGGCACCGACCACGTCTCCCAGAAGAACCAGAACCTGGGCGAAATTCTCCGCCAGGTAGAGCCGGAGGATCTGCTCAAGTTCGGACTGATTCCCGAATTCGTCGGCCGCATCCCCGTCGTGACCACCCTCGAGGAATTATCCGAGGATGACCTGATGAAGATCCTCGTCGAGCCCAAGAACGCCCTGCTCAAGCAATACACCAAGCTGTTCGAGATGGAGAACGTGGAACTGGACATCTCGGAAAAAGCTCTGGCTACCGTGGCCCAGGAAGCCATCAAGCGCAAAACCGGGGCCCGGGGACTGCGGGCGATTCTGGAAAACATCATGCTCGACATCATGTACCACGTGCCTTCCACCCCGAACGTGAAGAAGTGCGTGATCACAGAGGAAGTCATCCTCAACAAGGCGGAGCCGCTGATGATCTTCGACGATCCCGCAGAAGAGGAGCGCAAGCTGCGCATCAGCTAGCCGGTCCGCACAGCC
>CAZOXD010000062.1:5135-9011 GCA_964583525.1 uncultured Pseudomonadota bacterium | reverse complement strand
AGGGTTACTTCTCGCTTTCCTCGCGGAACAGATCGGCAAAGACCCGCGCGGTCTTGATGCCGTGGCCCTCGAACAGACTATCGTGCTGCAATGGGTTGACGATGTAGGTAAGCATGGCGGCGCTGCGGGGTTGAAACGCAAACCACTCCCGCATCCCCAGGATCTCGCTGCCGTTCTTGTCCACGATGGATATCAGAAAGGCGCTGCCGGTACTCCCCGATCCAGTGCCGCCGATACAGGCCTCGCAACCGAAGGAATAACCCTGATCGTTGATGACGATGGCGGCGTCCACTCCCAGGGCCGATATGGCCGCCTTGATATAGTCCATTTCCCCCTCGCTTCCTGTCAGGGCCGAGTTCGAGGTGATCCACTCGGTTATTAGACCGAATTCGGGCTGCCCCTCCGGACCGATCCCCTCTGGAATCGCTGAACTGCCGCCCCCACCCATGGCACTGAGCATGCTGAGCGCCTTCATCGCTCCCGATTTCTTTTTCTCCGCTTCCGCTTTCTGTTCCATGCGGGTGGCAATGTATTTATTGGAAATATTAAGGTAGGCCGTGTTGTTCATTATCTGGGCCTGACTGATGGCCTTGAAACCCAACCCCTGGCGGTTCAGTTCGGTAATGAACGTTTTCTGGGAAATCGTGGCCGCTTGTTGCCCATTGTTGATGGTCGCCAAGGCTGCCGCTATCTGCAACAGGGTCTTCTGGTGGTCCTGGGGATCCTCGTAATATTCAATGGATAATGGAACCGTGTATAGAACCACGGCCACCTTTTTCACTTTCCCAACCGCTTCCTTGTCGAAATTCACGCTGCTGCATCCGGAAGCCAGCAGCAATCCGGCCGCCAGGGTTAACAACACCAGCAGGCCGAATCGTTTATTTGTTACTTTCATTGCATCTCCAAGTTGATTTTGGTTCTGGATTTGTCCCAGACCGGTTTTGGTAACACCTCCCTCATGCCCTAACGGGTTCCCGAATTCGCTGATATCGGACGGGAAGATAGATCGGCGGGTTCATGTTCGCCACACACTCTTTAGCAAAAAAAACAATAAAAGAGCTTTGCTAATGGTTTACGGTGTTCTGAACGCTCGTTTCTTTCTCCCCAATTCCCTAAACGCATTTTGGGCTTGACAAGTTCCCTGGGAGTTGAAATTATCGGTCGACCGATTGAATCGTACGACCGAATTAATACACCTGCGGGAAAAAGAAAACGATGACCCAACCCATTGTCACCACGCCCAAGGAAGGAGCGCCGGAAAAATCGGATACCTCGCGGGCCTTGTTGGCGGCCACGGAATCCTGCCTGCTGGAACACGGCTACGCCGGGCTTTCCACCCGCAAGGTGGCGGAGCGGGCCGGGATGCCCCTCAGCCAGATTCACTACCACTTCGGTTCCAAGCGGAATCTGGTGCTGAGCCTGTTCCAGCAGCACAATGACCGCCTGCTGGAGCGGCAGAGCGCCATGTTCGGGGAGGACCTGCCCCTGTGGCGGCGCTGGGAGAAAGCCTGCGATTATCTGGACGCCGATCTGGAGTCCGGCTACGTGCGGGTTCTGCAGGAACTGATGGCCGCCGGGTGGAGCGACCCGGAAATCGCGGGGGAAATCAGGCAATTGACGCGGGGTTGGTATGATCTGCTGACCAGGGTGGCAAAAGAGGCCTCGGGAAAGTTGAATGGACTGGGGCCGTTTACCGCTTCCGAGGTTGCGGTGCTGGTCGGCAGCCTGTTCATGGGTTCCGAAACAATCATTCTGGCCGGATTCGAGGAAGAGGGATTTCCCATCCGGCCCGCCTTGAGAAAAATCGGCAAGCTGATCCAAATGGCCGAGGAAGGGAACCACGGGAGAGGATAATGATATGAAAGCGAGATACCCGGATTTCGAAGGCGACGTGGAACGGGACGGAGTGAAGACACACTATTACGTCTATGGCGAGGGCGAGCGCACCATTCTCCTCATGCCCACCTGGAGCATCGTCCACGCCGGCCATTGGAAGGCCCAGGTGCCCTACCTGGCCCGGCACTACCGGGTGATCACCATCGACGCGCGCGGCAACGGCCAGTCCGACCGGCCCCAGGGCCCGGAGTTCTACCGCCCGCTGGGTATCGTGGAGGACGCCGTCGCCGTCCTGGACGCCACCGGTACCGAGAAAGCCGTCCTGGCGGGAGTATCCCTCGGCGGCTTGTTCACCGGGCTGTTGGCGGCCAAGTACCCGGAGCGGGTGGAAGGGGCGGTGATGATCGGGCCGTCCGTGCCCTTCGGGCCCGTGCGCGAGGGGCGCACCCCGGAAAACTTCCTCGCCGATCACGAGACTCATGAAGGCTGGAAGAAGTGGAACCGCGATTATTGGAAAGAGGATTATCCCGGGTTCGTGCAATTCTTCATGGAGCAGATATGCCACGAGGCCCACTCCACCAAGCAGGTCCAGGACATGGTGGAATGGGGATTGGAGACCACCGGAGACGTATTGGTCGATACCATCATGGGTCATGACATCACCCCCGAACAGGGAGAGGATATCTTCCGCGCCATCCAGTGCCCGGTGTTGGTGATTCACGGGGATCAGGACCAGGTCGCGCCCCATGGCAAGGGCGCCGCCGTGGCGGAGCTCACCGGCGCGCACCTGGTGACGATCGTGGGAGGGGGACACGCGCCCCAGGGCCGGGAACCGGTGAAAATCAACCTGTTGCTGCGGGACTTCATAGAAGGGCTGCGCCCGCGCCGGGGAGGACGCAGTACCTGGACGCGGGGGGCCGTGCGATCGAAAAAAGCGCTCTACCTCTCCTCGCCCATCGGTCTGGGCCACGCCCGCCGGGATCTGGCGATTGCCCGGGAATTGCAGGCCCTCAGGCCGGACCTGCGAATCGACTGGCTGACCCAGGACCCGGTCACCACCTTTTTAGAGAACACCGGCGAGCGTATTCACCCCGCCAGCCGCCTGCTGGCCAACGAGTCCGCCCACATCGAAGACGAGTGCGGCGAGCACGACCTGCACTGTTTTCAGGCCCTGCGCAACATGGACGAGATCCTGGTCAACAACTTCATGGTCTTCCAGGAGGTGGTGGAGGAGGGCCACTACGACCTGATCATCGCCGACGAGGCCTGGGACGTGGATCACTTCTGGCACGAGCATCCCGAACTGAAGCGCGGCGCGCTGGCCTGGTTCACCGACTTCGTGGGTTTCCTCCCTTTTTCCGAAGGCGGGGAATGGGAGGCCTGCCTGACGGCCGATTACAACGAGGAAATGATCGAGCACATCGAGCGCTTTCCCTGGGTGCGGGACCGGGCCATCTTCGTGGGCAATCCGGAGGATATCGTGCCCGATCTCTTCGGCCCGCAAATGCCGGCTATCAAGGACTGGACGCAGAATCATTTCAACTTCTGCGGCTACATCACCGGTTACGATCCAGCCGAGTGGGGCGAACCGGCGGAACTGCGGGAGCAACTGGGCTACCACCCCGATGAGAAAGTGTGCATCGTCACCGTGGGCGGCTCGGGTGTGGGCGGCCCGTTGGTGCGGCGCATCATGGAGGCCTATCCGGAAGCAAGCCGAAAGATTCCGGGGCTGCGGATGGTGGTTGTGGCGGGACCCCGCCTGGATCCCGCCACTCTGCCCCCCTCCAACGGTATCGAGGTGCGCGGCTATGTACCCGATCTGCACAAGCACCTTTCCGTGTGCGACCTGGCCCTCGTGCAGGGGGGGCTGACCACCTGCATGGAGCTGACCGAGGCCAAGCGGCCCTTCCTCTACTTTCCCCTCAAGAACCACTTCGAGCAGAGCTTTCACGTCCATACCCGCCTGCAACGCTATGGCGCAGGGCGGCGCATGGACTACGACGCCGCCGACCCGGACGCCATCGCCGAGGCCATGGTGGG
>CAZOXD010000062.1:0-5035 GCA_964583525.1 uncultured Pseudomonadota bacterium | reverse complement strand
ATTATCGGCTGGCCCATGGCCCGCCGGTGGCGTTACAATCGGGGAGATGAGGGCCTTCCGGCCCCAACGAACCCCGCACCCAGCCAGGATACCGCGCCATGCTCGACGTCGACGCCGAAATCAGGCAAGCCCTCAAGGGGAAGCACCACGCCGCCCTCATCGGCTACCGTTCCGTCAAGGCCAAGATCGACGCCAAGAGGACCGAGGCCGGGCGGGGCGGGGACAAGACCCTCAGCGAAGCCGAAATGCTGGCCGCGATCGCCCGGGAGATCAAGGAGCGCAAGGAGGCCAACGAGTACCTGGACGAATCCCGCCCGGAGTACCAGGAGAACGCCCGCATCGCCTCCCTGCTGGAAGCGCACCTCCCCGCCAGGCTCTCCCCCGGGGAGCAGGAGGCCGCCATCCAAACAGCCATCGGAGAAACGCAGGCCGCCGGCCCCAAGGACATGGGCAAGGTGATGGGGGCCTTGCGCCAGGTGCAGGGACTGGACATGGGCAGCGCCTCGGCCCGCGTCAAGGAACTGCTGGCGGAAATGGGGTAAAAGGCTGTTTTTAACCGCCGATAAACGCGGATAAACGCAGATGAAGGCAAACTGCCATCGCGCTTTAACCCTGTTCAGCGGCATTCACTGCCGCTTTTCCCACTTCCCGCAATTTCAGGCGCGGTCCCACATCAATTGCCCGTGTCCCCGGCCAAGGGTCTTGGGCAGGCCAAAGATATAGACCAGACCGATTGCCAGGTCGATCAGGCCGAACACGCCGAGCATGACGCCGATTCCGCCGAAAAATCCGAACCAGCCCAGGAGGACGAAGACCACGATCCTGCCAATCCCATCCCAGTAAACAATGGGGGCACGGGTCTGGAGATTCCGCGAACAGACGATCAAAATCACTCCCAATAAAACGACCAGCATCCCGATCAATTCTCCCCAGACCACGGATTCCGGAACTGCAATGCCAAGGAATGAATGAAGAGCCGGGAAAAATAGGGAAAGACCGGCGACAAAGTTATAGATCCCTGTCCAGAAGACAAAAGCTTTCATGGATTCTCCTTTCCATTGATATTGGAGTGCGCTTTCCCCGCATCGGAACGTCCACCCCTGTACCATTCAGTATAACAATCCGCGGGTGTGAATGGGGAATACCAACACCCTCCATCCGCGCCGTGTCCTTAGCCTTTCGAAGGGTTCATCTGCGTTCATCGGCGGTTCCCTGCGGTTTTTCCGGGCAGGGCATGCCGTGCCCCTACAAGCTCCGGTTAACGGATGGGGTCGATCAGCACGCCGGGGTTGAGAATGCCGGCGGGGTCCAGGGTCTGCTTGGCGGCGGCGAGGCTTTTGCGGAAGCCCTCGGGAATCTGCCGGTCGTACCAGGGACGGTGGTAGCGGCCCACGGCGTGGTGATGGGTGATGGTGGCCCCCAGTTGGATCAACACCTCGGAGGCGGCGGCCTTGATCTCCGCCATCATCTGCAACTGCGAGCCGATCTTCCCGGGCGCGGTGATGGAGTAATAGGGCGCGGGGCCAT
Source organism: uncultured Pseudomonadota bacterium (assembly GCA_964583525.1). Taxonomy (GTDB): domain Bacteria; phylum SAR324; class SAR324; order SAR324; family JACQKK01; genus CAZOXD01. The sequence goes on along the minus strand of CAZOXD010000062.1, from coordinate 3,508 downwards.
CCGGGTAGGCGTGGGTGAAGCGGCAGCGCACGCTTCCCTGCCCGCACACTTCCGTGACCACGCGCTCGGTTTCGGTCATCACCCGGGCGTGAAATTCGGGGAAGCGGTCCCAGGTGATGGCGGTCTCGAAGTTCTCGGTGACGAAGCCCATCCCGATCATGGCGTTGGTGTAGTAGGGCATGCGGATGAAGGCGTCCCGCCAGGCGCCGGCCTGCCCGGAGCGGGTGACGGACCCGTCGGCGGTGGATTCGCCCGATCCTTCCGGTACGCTCCCTCCGTGATCGCGGCAGCATTCCAGGGCGCGCGCCATCCAGGCGTCCAGGGGATGATCCGCCGACTCGAATCCGAGCACCATTACGGCCACGGAACCGTCCGCCACGCCGTTGAGGAGAGCCTCGTTCTCGTCCAGGATGCGCACATTGGCGGGATACAGCCCGGCCTGTGTAATGCGGCGCACCGCCTCGGCCGCCGAGAGAAAGTCCGGGAAGGTCACCGAGGCGTTGGCACGGAAGGTGGGCCGGTGTTGGAGGCGCATCCAGGCCTCGGTGATGATGCCCAAAGTCCCCTCCGAGCCGATGAAGAAGCGGTCGGGACTGGGTCCCGCGCCGGAGCCGGGCAGCCGGAACGATTCCAGCACCCCGGAAGGCGTGAGCACGCGCAGGTTTTCCACGAAGTCGTCGATGTGGGTGTACAGCGTCGCGTAGTGCCCGCCGGAACGGGTGGCGATCCAGCCGCCCAGGGTGGAAAACTCGAAGGATTGCGGGTAGTGGCGCAGGGTCAGCCCGTGGGGCTTGAGAGCGGCTTCCAATGCCGGGCCGTAGATGCCCGCCTGGATGCGGGCCGCGCGGGATGTGACGTCCACCTCCAGCACCTTGTCCAGCCCGCCCAGGTCGATGGAAACCGCGCCCTCGTAAGCGTCCCCCACGTCCGCCTCCACGCCCCCCACCACCGAGGAGCCCCCGCCGTAGGGAATGGCCGCCACGTTGGCCGAGCCGCACCAGTCCAGCAGTTGTGCGGTCTCCGCCTCCGTTCCTGGAAACGCCACCAGGTCCGGGGCCATGGAAAAGTCCCGCTCATAGCCGCGCACCACGTCCATGAAGCCCTTGCCGTAGGTGTGCCCGGCGCGCTGGAGGGGTTCCGTGCTGCACAGAGCCGCCAGGGAGTCCGGCGGCTTCACCCGGGGCGTGGGCAGCTCGATCTCCTCGATACGCGGGGGGGCCGCCGGCTCCAGCCCGGAAAGGTCGAAGCGGCTTTCCAGGGTGTTTACCAGCGTCTGCTTCTCGGCAGCACTCAGATCGTCTTCCTCCGCGCCCCAGGCCCAGAACTTGCGGGTTTTGCTTGCATTCGCTGCCATGCCCTGCTCCTTGTTTGGATTTGAACTGCAACTGCCTACCCCACCCCGGCCCTCCCCGCTGGGCAGGGAGGGGGTACTGCAACTGCGATACGCAGCCACAGATAAACACTGATGAACACTGATTGGAAATGCAACCGCGAAACGGAACCGCCGATGAACCCTTCGGCAGGCTCAGGACATGGCGCGGATGAACGCGGATGGGAATTGCAACTGCCAATGCAGCCACAGATAAACACTGATGAACACTGATTGGAAATGCAACTGTAAAAACAACTGCAACCCCGCCCTGCAAACGTGGCGAGGGGGGACTACGAACTGCCTGCCCCATCGCGCAAACAAGGACGGGGTAAAAGACGCGGTGATTCGAACGCGAGTGTATCAGAGCGGGGAAAGTCCGCATACCAAACCAACCCCCTAAATTCCCCTGGACAAATGCCCCGCAACCTGCCATAATATACTGATATAACATGATATATTCGCAATAAAAGAAATATTACGAAACAAAGCCAATTTGCCTTGGTCAGCGCAGATTGCGAAACAAACCCAATTTCGGCGGCCGGGGCCGGATTGCGATACGAAGCCAATTCCGGTTGCAGGGGCCGGATTACGAAGCAAACCCAATTCCGGTTGCAGTTGCTGTTCGCAGTTTCCCTCTCCACATCCGTGGAGAGATAAAATGAGAAGGCCAACCTCCCGCGCAGTATCCTGATATATTAGGATCTGCAGACGGGTAGGATACCCGAAGAACGGTCTCTTGAGGACCAAACAGACAAGGAGGTTGGCCATGAAAACGATAGCGAAAGACACCGACAATGTCAGCCAGGAATTTCCTATGTTCACCATTGGGCTGGATTTGGGCGACAAACGCTGCGAAACGGTGGTGATCGATCGCCACGGCAAGGCAGTGTGCAACGATAAAATCGCCACACGCTCACATGCATTACAAAAGTTCTTCGCCCACTTTCCCGGTGCGCGGGTGGTGCTTGAGGTGGGCACGCACTCGCCTTGGATTTCCCGCTTGTTGGCGGGCATGGGCATGGACGTGGTGATCGCCAACCCGCGCAAGGTGCGCCTGATCGGGCAGAACGAGCGCAAGAGCGACCGCGTGGATGCCGAGTTGCTGGCCCGCCTGGGGCGTGTGGATCCGCAGCTGCTCTTTCCGATTCGTCACCGTGGCGAGGCCGCCCAGGCGGACCTGGCGCTGCTGCACTCGCGCGAAGCGCTGGTGCGATGCCGCACCCGCCTGATCAACCACGCGCGGGGCCAAGTCAAGGCGCTGGGCGGCCGGTTGCCCGCTTGCTCGGCGCCGGCCTTTGCCCGCAAGGCGGCCCCGCATCTGCCCGAGGTGATTTCTTCGGTGCTGGGGCCGATTCTTGCCGAAATCGAGTGGCTCACCACGGAGATCCGAAAATACGACTATAAGGTGGAACTGCTGTGCGCCAATCGTTACCCCGAGACCGCGCGGCTGCGCCAAGTGCAAGGCGTGGGGCCAATCACGGCGCTGGCTTATGTGCTGACCCTTGAGGACCCTGCCCGCTTCGCCCGCAGCCGAAAAGTTGGCCCTTACCTGGGACTGGTCAGCCGCCAGCGCGACTCGGCCGACAGCCGGCCCCAGTTGCGCATCAGCAAGACCGGCGATGAATATCTGCGCCGGCTGCTGGTGAACTGCGCCCACTACATCCTGGGGCCCTTCGCGCCTGATTGCGATTTGCGCCGCTATGGTGAGGCCATCGCACACAAAGGAGGCAAGAACGCCAAGAAACGCGCCGTGGTCGCCGTGGCCCGCAAGCTGGCCGTGCTGCTGCACCGGCTCTGGGTGGATGGACAACCCTATGAACACCTGCGGACTTTCGCCATGGCCGCTTGACCATGGCGAAACGGAAAACCCTTGACCGATGAGGCATGGCCCGCCATTGACTTGAGCCCAACCACCCGGGTCCAGAGCGACTGCGCTCCCTCCCCTGGCGCGTCTCGCAACGCGAAACCGATGGAGAGATTGCAGCGCTCGCCCGGATGGACTTGATCGTGCACCGGGTCCAAGTGACGGACCCAAGCAGAGTGCGAATGGAAGCGTGTGGAAGATGGGCTCAAGTCGCTATAACGCGGCCGCCACGTCGGCTTGACATTTGACCTTCTCATGGAAGGGAGGGAGCG
>CAZOXD010000061.1:8275-23663 GCA_964583525.1 uncultured Pseudomonadota bacterium | reverse complement strand
TTACCAAAGGAACCCAATTTTCAAGGAACGGGAACCAGGGGTGGGGTAGGCCGCCGCAGTGGCAGTTCCCCTCTCCCCTTGGAGAGGGGTGCCGCCCCCAGGCGGCGGGGTGAGGTCTCCCCCGAATTACGAAACAAACCCAATCCCCCCGGCATGCACCCGCGTTGGCAACCGCAGTTTCAGTCCCCCCCCTGAATCCTGGGCCTGTCGAAGGGTGTTGAGGGGTGCCGCCATCAGGCGGCAGGGTTTGGCCAGCCCCGAATTGCGAAAGGAACCCAAATTTCAGGGGCGGGTTGCTGTTTGTATGTCTCCCTCCCTGCACGGCAGTTTAAACAGCCGTGGGGAGGGCCGGGGTGGGGTAGGCAGATGCAGTTTCCCCCTATTCGCAGAGGAACAGCTTTTCAGGAGGAAGCCACACGGAAACGGTGCGTCCCTCCTCCAACCCGTGCCGCCCGATGACGTAATCGTCCACCAGCATCAGGAAGGGCTCCACGACGGGCTCGGATTCCCTGGCTTCGCCTGCTTTCCCGCCGGGGAGGGGATGCAGGCGCAGGTGGTTGGCCCCGGCCTGGGGTTGCAGGCCCCCGATGCGCACGGCCAAGGCGTTGGGCCGCTCGTCCCGGTCCAGCAACAGGCGCACGTCGGAGGCGTGGATGCACAGGTGAACCGCCGCATTCGTGGAAAATTCCTCATCCTGCAGCACTTCCAGGACCAGCCCGCTGCACTCCACCTTGTAACGGCGCCCAGTAGTTTGCACAACCGGGGTTTGCACAGCCGGGGTTTGCGCAGCCGAGCCATGCGTATCGGCGGCCAGCACCCGGGCCGGAAGCACGTTTTCCACCCCCAGGAAGCGGGCGGTTTCGTGGCGGCGGGGCCGGGCGAAAATGCGCTCCTTGGCCCCCGTCTCCAGCACCCGGCCTTCTTCCAGCACGGCCACCTTGTCCCCCAGCAACCGGGCCTCAGTGAAGTCGTGGGTGACCAGAATCACGGGCAGGGTCAGTTCCTCCTTGAGCCGGGCCACCTCCCGGTAGAGAGTCTCCCGGGTGCGGCGGTCCAGGGCGGAAAACGGCTCGTCCAGCAGCAGAGCCCGCGGGGCGGATGCCAGGGTGCGGGCCAGAGCCACGCGCTGCCGCTGGCCCCCGGAAAGCTGGCCGGGATAGGCCCGCTCCCGGCCTTCCAGTTGAAAGAAATTCACCCAGCGTTCAGTCTCCCCGCGCGCCTCCACGCCCCGGGGGAGCCCATAGGCGATATTGGCGGCCACGGTCAGATGGGGAAAGAGGGCGTAGTCCTGGAACAGGTACCCGATGCGGCGCTGCCGGATGGGACGATTGATTTTCTTGCCGGAATCGAACAACGCCTCCCCGTTCAACCGGACGTACCCCCGTTCGGGACGGGTAATTCCGGAGATCAGGTTGAGGGCCAGGCTTTTCCCCGCACCGCTGGGAGCGAGCAGGGCCAGCCACTCTCCGTTCACCTCCCCGGCGATCTTCAGGGAGAATTCGCCATAGTGTTTTTCCAGGTCGAATTGCAGCATCGCTACCTTTCCGTTCAATAGCGCCCGGCAGTGACCCGGCTTACGGCCAGCAGCACGGCAATGGAAAAGGCGGTCATGAGCAGCACGAGGGTATTGGCGGAGTCCATGTCGCCCAATTGCACCGCATCGTAGATGGCGATGGGCACGGTCTGGGTGCGCCCCGGAATGTTCCCCGCCACCATCAGGGTGGCCCCGAAGTCCCCCACGGCGCGGGCAAAGGCCATCATCCCCCCCGCCAGCAGTCCCCGCCAGGCCAGGGGCAGGGTGATGGTGTACAACACGGCCGCCTCGCTCTTGCCCAGCAGGCGCGCCGCGTTTTCCAGATGAGGATCCACGCTTTCCATGGCGGCACGGGCGGGTTTGATGAACAGAGGCAGGGAAGCCAGCAGGGAGGCCAGCACCGCCCCCCGCCACGTGAAGACCAGGGTCACGCCGAACCAGTCTTCCAGCAGCCGGCCCAGGGCGGCGTTTCTCCCGAACACCACCAGCAGGTAATACCCCAAAACCGTGGGGGGAATCACCAGGGGCTGCATCAGCAGAGCGTCGAGCAGGGCCTTGCCGGGAAACTTCTTCCGCGCCAGCAGCCAGGCCAGTGCCAGCCCCAATACCACGGCGAAGAAGGTGGCAGTGATCGATACGCGCAAGGTGAGCCAAACCGGGTGCCAGTCGAATTCGTTCACGATCCATCCCTCCCTGATTGTGGCCGGCCCACCTCCCGATAAAGAGTCCCCCGGGGCGGGGTGATGCCGTACCGGGCCAGAATGGCCCGGCCCCTCTGGCCGAGGAGAAACGACACGAAGCGCCTCCCGGCCCGCAGTTCGCCGGGGGAGGAGCGCCTGCCCCCGCCGATGAGGCAGAGGGTGTATCGGATGGGCCGGTGCGCGGAGGAGGGCACGGGCCGCCAGGGGAACCTGGAACGGCTCAGCAGGGAGGCCGCCACGAACGCGGCGTCGGCGTTTTCCGTTTCCAGATAGGTGAGGGCCTGGCGGACGTTGTCCCCGAACACCAGCTTGTCCTTCACCGCATTCCACAGTCCGGCCTGCACCAGGACCTCCCGGGCCGCCATGCCGTAGGGCGCATGTTTTGGATTGGCAATCGCAATGAATCGCACCTGTCCCTTTCTCAGCAGCGCCAGATCCCCGCCCTCCTCAGCGCCGGGCGGGTCCGCCTGGCTGTGGAAGAGCGAGGAGTCCCGCACCACCAGGGCCAGCACGCCCTCGCCGAATGCCGCCACAGATCCCGGCAGCGCCTGCCCGTTTTCCACCAGCCGGGCTACCAGATCCTCATTGGCGGAGGCGAAGAGGGTGTAGGGTGCGCCATTTTCGATCTGGTGGGCCAGGGAGCCGCTCGCGCCGAACACCAGGGTCACCTCGCCCCCCTGTTCCCGGGATCCACCCTGCTCCCGGAACCCACCTTGCTCCCGGAACTGCAGGGCGAGTTCCCGGAAGACGTGTTGCAGGGAGGCCGCGGCGGCCACCGTCAACCGCTCGGCGCCACTGGCAGTGTTGGGGGCGCCGGGGTAGCCGGGGAAGCCAGGGAGGACGGGAAGGACCAGGAGTACCACCGCCAGAATCACCGGTAGGGCCCGCCACAGGGAGGCGCAGACGAACGCCGGCATCCCGGGGGGTTGCCGCATCGTGTCAAGCAGGGGGAGGCTGCCCGCCATGGGGTGTCCTTCTTCTGGGAGCACTGGGTATTATCCAATCGCCGCTTCCGCATCCGCCACATATCCCGCCACAGATCCCACCGTCCGGCATCCGGAACCGGTTATAGCCCGGCACCGGGCCACGGGCAACCATACCCACGGCAACCCAACCCGTGGGAAGGAGGGAGAGTAGGCTCAGCCAGGAGGTTCCAGTTCCCGATGGGCCGTTTTCAGATACCCCAATTGCCGGGCCACGTCGTTGAGATGATCCCGGAATTCGGGGAGGGCCTTGCTGCGGGCCAGCTTCAACCCGGCCAATTCCTCTTCCAGGGAGCGCACCGCCGCAGCGGCTTCCTCCAGCCCCAGCAGGGCCCGCTCGCGCTCCTGGTTGGCCTGGCTGACCCGCGCCAGGCGCTGCCGCAGGTTGGCCACATCCTCCTGCAACCGTTCCCGGATCCCGCCTTCCCCGGCTTCCGCGGCATCCGAGGCATCCGGGGCTTCCGCGGTATCCGGGGCTAGCGCCCATGCGCGGGTTTTCCGTTCCAGTTCTCCGCGCAGGGCGGCCTCCTTGCGGTCGTCTCCCACCGCGATCAGGACGCGGCATTGTTCCAGCACGTCCTCCAGATCGAACCGCGTAAAGCGTTCCAGGAGGTCCAGCAGGGCGCGCCGTTCGGCTTTGGAGCGAATTTCGGAACGAATCGCCTGGCGCAGATTGCTTCCGCCCCCCCGGATGCCCCGGGCCAGGGCCAAGGCCCGCCGTCCCTTGCGGGTACCCAGCAAGGCCAGGGCGCGGCGCATTCCCCGCCCCATGCGGCGCATCCGCATCCATACCCAGAGCACCCCCAGGGTTCCCACGGCGGTCGGGATGCCGGCTGCCGCCAGGGAATACAACCAGGGGTGGGCATTGAACAGCACGAGGCCATCGGCCCCGAACAGGGAGTCCACGAGGCCGGTGATCCACTGGATCCATTGGTCGGCCATGGAACGGCGGTCAATTGGAGGTGGATGATTCGCCCGGGCCGGTCACGGACGCGGCCTTGGGGGGAGGAAACGTGTCCAGTGCATCCCGGGCCGAGCGTTGAATGGAGGGGAAGATCGAATGAACGGCAAAATAGTCCAGCGCCGCCCGGGCATCCTTGCCGCCCACCAACCCCAGGGAAGTCGCGGCCTCCTGCCGCACTTCGATGGCCGGGTCGCCCTGCAGAGCCCGAATCAGCCCGGGGGCCGAGGGCTCCTGCCCTCTCCTGCCCAGGGTTTGCACCACTTGGAGCCGCACCACCCGATCCGTGTCTTCCCGCAGGGCCAGCAACAGCGCTTCCTCGGTCAACTTGCCCCCCAGGAATTCCAGGGCGGCCGCGACGGAGATGCGCACCCGGGAATTGGGATCGGTGGTGAGGGCGCGCACCATGGCTTCCACGTTGCCCTTGTCCTTGATGCGGGCGATGGCCCCGGCCACGTCGATGCGCACTTCGCGGCGGCCATCGTTGAGCAGGGAGCCGGAGAGGGCTTCCACGGCGGCCGGATTTTTTCCGATGTTCCCCAGCGCCTTGGCGGCCGCGGAGCGCACCCGCCATTCTGTGTCACCGGACAATGCCGTGGCCAAAGCCTCCGCGCCCTTGACGTTGCCGGTGGCGCCCAGGGCCATCGCCGCGGTTGCCCGCACCAGCTCGGAACGATCGTTCTCCAGGGCGTTGACCAAGGGATCGATGGCCTTCTCCGTTCCCAGGCGGCCCAGGGCTTCCGCGGCCTTGAGACGGACGAATTCACCCTCGTCTTCGGAGAGGACGGCCACCAGGGCGGGGATCGCCGCCGGATCGCCCCGCTCCCCCAATTGCTGGGCGGCCAGTTCGCGCAGTTGGCGCGTTTCCCCGAAGCGCAATTGGGGAACGCAGGATTCCACCGTCGTGCATTTCGCCGCCCATGCACGGGGGGCCATCAACAGCGTGGCCAGCACCAGCAGCGCCGCCAGGAATCCCATTCCCGCGGCAATTGTCAACCCGATTCGATTGTTCGATCCGCTCATGACTCGCATTTTTCCTTGCTGCGACCGTAGCCTGTACGGTCCTTGCACTCCGCCGCACCTCATGGCCGCCTCATTGATGATGACGCAACAGCAGATAATCGCCGCTGGGAATGACCTTCAGCCCATCGGTGGGGCGGTTGTAGAGGTAAATCCACCCCTGGACGCTCTCTCCATCCGGCTGCTTTCCATCCAGCAATCGCACCCTTCGCACCGTTCGGGCCTCGCGGCGGTAATCCGCTCCGGAACCGTCCATATCCGTGCAACCTTCATACCGATCCAGCAGGGGCAAGATCCGCTCCGGCCGGTGGAGGCGGTACAAATCCCCGGTCACCATTCCTCCTTCATGATGGGGAACCCCATTATAGGGTACGGCCGCGGGATAGGAACCCAGGTCGTACAACTTCCCCGGGAAGCATCCCGTCCCGGCGTGGGTGGCATGCGCTTCCAGCGCCCGGTTCATGGGATGCCCCGCGCCCTTGCGCAACGTGCCGTACACGAATATGAATTTCGGATCGCTCAATTTAGCGTTCTCCTTCATCCTCTCCGGGACGGGGCTTCCGGGGCCAGGTCCCACCGCAGGGTGTCACTCAATGGGCCCCACCCCGGCAGTCATACCGAATTTTTATCCTACCCCATCCATCCTTTGCTTGGAACGGGTGGAATGCCGGGAAGGCTCCCTGGAGAGCCGGTAACATCCGATCCGATGCGATGTCTGGTGATTGGAAAATTTTTGGTATATATTTCTTCGTAAATTACCAGCGGACGTATCTTTTGGATGGGGGTAAGGGTCATTTGTAAACTGGGACCTGGTGAGGAAATCCAGATTGGATTCCCTCCGGATTTGTGTTTTCCGGTGTTCCCAATTGTCCGTCCTCCTATATCCGGAAACAGCAGGACGCATTCGAATGTTGGAATAGATTCGCTGATCCAGGGAATCTGGAACTGGATCCGATCGGTTGAAAAGGCGGGAATATGCCGGGCAAAAACATCCTGATTGTCGATGACGAATCCTCCATTCGCGTAATGCTGATGCGAATGATCGAGCCGTTGGGTCATAACATGATCCTGGCCGAGGATGGTCAGGTGGCGTACGACCACCTGAAGGAGCAGGAGTTCGACCTGATCATATCCGACTTGTTAATGCCCAGGATGGGTGGGTTGGAACTGCTGGAAAAACTCCGCAACGACGGGATCGATTCGGCATTCATCATCCTGACCGGCTTCGGGGACCTGCCCCAGGCCCTAACGGCCCGGGATCAATTCAATATCGCCAATTTTCTGGTGAAACCGATCCATAACATGGATCAGTTTCTATTCGATGTGGAAGCCGCCATCAGCAGACGCCTCCTGGAGCGGGAAAACCAGTCCCTCCTGCTCAGTCTCCAGGAAATGAACGTGGCCCTGGAAGGCAAGGTGGAAGAACGGACCCGGGAATTGAGGGAGAAAAACAACGAACTGGCTCTGCTTTCCAACTTCCGCGCCGATGTGCTCCAGGTGCTGGGCCATGAATTGCGGACTCCCTTAGCCGTCCTTACCGGCTACCATCATCTTTCCATGAAAGGCCCCCCGGAGGGGCGGGAGAAAATGAATTCCTTGATGGGGAGTTCCATTCAACGCCTGCAGGAGAAAATCGAAAAGACCCTGCTCTTTCTGAAAGGCACCGAACGCACGCAATTTCCGTTGGAAACCGATGTGGTCGATCCGGTACGGCTGTTCGGGGTAGTGCGGGATCGCATCGCTCCCTTTATCCGCGATCGCGGCATTGAGATCGCGACCCCCGAGTGCTCCAGTCAGGAAGAATGCCTATGGGACCGGGAGAAGATCGAGGACGTCGTCGAGGAATTGCTGATCAATGCCATCCGCGCCAGCGAGGACGGCTCCCGCATCGATATTTCAATCGCAATGGACCAACACGTGACCGAGATCCGCATCAGGGATCATGGGGTGGGTATTCCAATCGATCAGACCGAGCGGATCTTCGAACCATTCGTAACCCTGGGCAAGCCCAGCCACCATAAAAGCGGATTGTTCGATCAGGGCGCGGAGGGAATCGGGATCGGCTTGCCTACGGCGAAGATGTGGATTGAATTGCACCGGGGCACCATCACCCCCCAGGCCAATGAGGGCGCGCCTGGAACGACCTTCGTGATCCGCATGCCCCGCAGGGTCTCGCTACCCGGAGCCTCCCGCCCGGGAAAGTGAGCCCCCCGTTGTCTATTCGGGCAGTTCGCAGGCCTTGCGCAGCCATTGCAGGTGAGGCTCCTCCAGGTGGGGCGTGAGGGATTCCTCCACCCAGCGGTGGTATCCGGTCAGCCAGCGCCTTTCCTCCGGGGCCATTCTTTCCCAATCGACGAGGGCATTGTCGAACGGAATCGCGGTGAGCGGGGAAAAGCGTAGCCAGACTTTCCCTCCCGGATGCGGGGGCAGGCCGGGGGCCTCTTCCACCACATAGAGGTTTTCACAGCGAATTCCGCCCCAATCGGCCCGGTAGTATCCCGGTTCGTTGGAAAGGATCATTCCCGGTTCCAGGGGCGCCGTGCCGCGAACGCTGATGCTTTGGGGTCCCTCGTGCACGTTGAGGAAGGCCCCCACTCCATGGCCGGTGCCGTGCCCGTAATCCAGGCCCTCGTTCCAAAGCGGGGAGCGGGCCAGGATGTCGAGCATTTGCCCCGTGGTGCCCTCCGGGAAGATTTGCATGGCCAGCCGGATATGGCCCCGCAGGACGTCGGTGAAGCGCTCGCGGTGCTCGGTGCCTGGGGAGCCGATGGCAATGGTGCGGGTATCGTCGGTGGTGGCGCCGAGGATCTGCACCCCCGAATCCACCAGCAGCACCCCCCCCTCCTCCAGTATCTGCCCGGGATCGGGGGTGCCGTAGTGAACAATCGCGCCGTTGGCGCCGAAAGCCGAGATCGTGGTGAAGGAAAGGTCCGCAAACCCCTCCAGCCTGGCATATTCCTCGGCGAGCAGTTGGGCATACTCCAACTCGCTGACCTGCTGGCCCTCGCGGAGCCTTGCCTCCAGGTGCGAAAAGCTGCGCACCTTGGCGGCTCCGGCCTGGAGATGGGCCTCCCGGCTGGTGGCGATTTCCACCGGATTCTTGCGTGCCTTCAGCTTCGCCACGGGATTGGGAGACCGGGTCACCAGCGGGGCGCCTTCGGCCAGCAGGCGCATTCCTTCGCTGGCGCCGCCATCGTCCAGCCAGAGTGTCTTGCCCTCCCGGGCCAGGGCCTGCACCGCCGGGGCCAAGGCATCGTACTGGTCGAAGTCGAAGAGGCCTTCCAGGGAGCGGCTGGCTTCCTCCCCCACCGGGGAGGCGGGGAAACACACCGCCCGGTTCCGTTCCACCAGGGCGTACCCTTCGAAAACGGGATTGTAGGGGATATCCCCGCCACGCAGGTTGGTCAACCAGGCCACATCGTCCAGCCGGTTCAACACCAGGGCATCCGCACCGGCCTCTTCCATGGCGGAACGCACCCGGGCCAGTTTGTCCGCCACGGATTCCCCCGCTACCCCGGCAGGGAGGGGGTACACCAGGTTGGGGGAGCGGAGCGGACGGTTAACCCACACCCGGTCCACCAGGTTGTCCTTCATGGGCACCAGGGCCGATTGCTCCTTCTTCAACGCCTCCCGCAGGCGTTTGCAGGCGCGGAGATTGTGAACGAATGGATCGAATCCCACCTGCAGCGGCCCCTGTTCTTCTTCCAGGGCGGTCAGCCATTCTCGCAGTTCCGGTTCGCCGGACAACCCGAGCTTGTGGACCTGATACCCCGCCGGGGCGGCCTCCTCCTCCGCCTGAAGATGGTAGCGGGAATCCACGAACAGGTGCGCCGAATCCAGCGTGATGGCGACATCCCCCGCTGAGCCGGTAAACCCGCTGATGGCCTGGCGGCGCTCCTTGTGGGGAGGCAGGTACTCGTTCTGATGCTCGTCGGCGGATGGCACCAGGTATACGTCCAGCTTCTTCCGGGCCATCTCGCCCCGCAGAGCGGCAAGACGTTGGGCGATGATGTCGGTGGTCCTATCGGAGCCCATATCGGTGGTCATATCAGCGGGGGTTTCAGCGGAGGGAGTAGCCATGGGTGAATGTACTGAGGGAATGCCGTGATGGGAGGCGTGATGAGAGGACCGTGCGCGCCGGCACCCTGCCAACAGCGGCGCGCGGGAAGGATCGTGGGGAGCCCTGGATCCTTACCGCCCGGGACGCTTACTGCCCGGGACGCAAGGGGCGTAGCGCCCGTCCGGCGGTCCACAATTCGGACTCGTCGATCTCTTTTAGCTCCTTTTCCAACTGTTCCCGGTAATCCTCCCGGGAATTGGCATCGATGGCGATCTGGGTTTCCTTGCCGTCGCGCACCCGCTGGTAAATCTCCTCGATCACCGGCTGGATTACTTCCTGGAAGCGCGGCGCCCAGTCCAGCGCGCCCCTTTGGGCGGTGGCCGAGCAGTTGGCGTACATCCAGTCCATACCCCGCTCGTTGATGAGGGGGTACAGGCTCATCAGGGCTTCCTCCACCGTCTCGTTGTAGGCTTCCGAGGCGGAATGGCCGTTGGCCCGCAGCACATTGAACTGTGCCCGGAAGGCGCCTTCGATCATGCCCATCAGCACGCTCCGTTCGCCGGTGAGGTCGCTGTATACCTCGTGGGCGAAGGTGGTCTCGAAGATATGAGCCGAACCGATGGCGAAAGCGGTGGCCAGGCAGCGCTCTCGGGCCCGCCCGGTATGGTCCTGATGCACGGCGTAGGAGGAGTTGATCCCCTGGCCCGCCTCGAACAGGCGGCGCAGGGAAAGCCCGCTTCCCTTGGGCGCGACCAGGATCACGTCCACGTTTTCCGGGGGAATGATGTTGGTCTGGTCCTTGTAAACAATCCCGAAGCCGTGGGAAAAGTACAAAGCGTCCCCGTCGTTGAGGTTGCTCTTCACCATGGGCCAGTTGGAGATCTGGCCGGCGTCGGAGATCAGGTATTGCAGGATGGTGCCACGCTGGGCCGCCTCTTCCAGGCTCATCAGGTTCTTGCCTTCCTCCCAGCCGTCCTCCAGGGCCTTGTCCCAACTGCGGCCCTTGCGCAGCCCGATACTCACGTCGAAGCCCTGATCGCGCATGTTGAGGCCCTGGCCCCGGCCCTGGGGGCCGTAGCCCAGAATCGCCGTCACCTCATTGCTCAGGATTTCCTTGCACTTCTCCAAGGGATAGTCGCTACGCTCGATGATCGTCTCCTTGTTTCCCTTGATGTCGATGGTCTTCATGAAACCGTCACTCCTCGTAATTTTTCACGCGTACTCCATAAATGGCGTACGCGATGAATGGTAGCCCGGTCACCCGGCGGGGTCCTTCCGCGAAAATGGTGCGGAAACTTTCTTTATAGCCCGAGTACTCCGCAAGCTCAACAGGGGAGCGGAAAATGGAGATAGAGAAGAGCAACCGCATCATGGTAATGGTTTCCTGTGAAAACCCCTGTGGAGAAGTAAATTCGCAATGAGGGTGGGCAGGGGTGCCCGCGCCATTAAAATCTCATTGGGCGTGAAAAAATCAGGCGGAATATCCAGAATGCGATAATTCTGGAGGTTGTGCTTCTCTTCCCATTTCCCATGGGCGGCGTTATGCTGATGCGGTTACACTCCCGCCCGGCCTGGCGTCCACCGATCCGGGCACCGGCTATCTATGAGTACCGCCGCCGGATGGTTCGCTCCCCGGTTCGGTTTCAAACCACAGCTTCGCACACGAAATTGAGGCGCTTCATGGCCATCTCCGATCCCTTCAACGCCCGCGGCACCCTGTCCACCTCCGGCGGCGAGGTCTCCCTGTACCGTCTGGAAGCATTGGAAAAGGCGGGCCTGGGCCCCATTTCCGCCCTCCCCTACTCCATCCGCATCCTGCTGGAATCCGTGCTGCGCCATGCCGGCAAAGGCTTGGTGAGCGAGGAGAACGTTGCCTCCCTGGCCGGGTGGAAGGGTTCGGCCGTCCCCCCGGGAGAGGTGCCCTTCATGGTGGGGCGGGTGTTGATGCAGGATTTCACGGGCGTCCCCGCCGTGGTGGATCTGGCGGCCATGCGTCAGGCGATGAAACGAATGGGCGGGGACCCGGATTTGATCAACCCCCTCATTCCCACCGAACTGGTGATCGACCATTCGGTGCAGGTGGATTATTTTGGCAGTTCCGACGCCCTGGAACGCAACGAGAAGCGGGAATTCGAGCGCAACAGGGAACGCTACGAGTTCCTCAAATGGGGGCAGTCGGCCTTCAAGAACTTTCTGATGGTGCCCCCTTCCACGGGGATCGTGCATCAGGTGAACGTGGAATACCTCGCGAGAGTCGTGCAGACCGCGCCGGAGAATGGCGGCGCGCCCATGGCCTACCCCGATTCGGTGGTGGGCACCGATTCCCACACCACCATGGTCAACGGAATGGGCGTGTTGGGCTGGGGAGTCGGCGGGATCGAGGCCGAAGCCGCCATGCTGGGTCAGCCCTACTACATGCTGGCGCCCGAGGTGGTGGGCATGCGGCTGGAGGGCGCCCTGGGCGATGGCGTGCTGGCCACAGACCTGGTGCTGCGGGTGGTGGAGATGCTGCGCGAACTGGGCGTGGTGGGCAAGTTCGTCGAATTTTACGGCTCCGGCATGGCCAACCTGACCGTCGCCGACCGCGCCACCCTGGCCAACATGGCTCCCGAATACGGAGCCACCATGGGATTCTTCCCGGTGGACGGACGCACCCTGGAATACCTGAAGACGACCGGACGCGATGCGGACAAAATCGATCTGGTGGAGCGTTATCTCAAGGAGCAGGGACTGTTCGCCGGGGAGAACAGCGCCGTACCGGACTATTCGGCGACCCTCACTCTCGACATGAGCGAGATCGCGGCCAACCTGGCCGGCCCCAAGCGCCCTCAGGACCGGATCGCCATGCGGGACATGAAGACCGCCTTCCGGAAAAGCTTTTCCGCCCCCATCGGGGAACGGGGATTCGCCCTGCCCCCGGAGGATCTGGAGAAATCCGCCACCATCACCATGCCGGACGGCAAGACCGAGCTGGGCCAGGGCGCCGTAGTGATCGCCGCCATTACCAGTTGCACCAACACTTCCAATCCCTCCGTGCTGATCGGGGCCGGATTGGTGGCCAAGAAAGCCGTGGAGCGGGGGTTGAAAACCGCGCCCTGCGTCAAGACCAGCCTGGCGCCCGGATCGCGGGTGGTGACCGACTATCTGGAGAAAGCCGGCCTGCTGCCGTATCTGGAGCAGTTGGGATTCCACGTTGTGGCCTATGGCTGCACCACCTGCATCGGGAACAGCGGCACCGTGATCGACGCCGTGGGGGAGGCCGTGCAGGAGCACGACCTGGTGGCCGCCGCCGTGCTGAGCGGCAACCGCAACTTCGAGGGGCGCATCAACCCGGTGGTCAAGGCCAATTATCTGGCCTCCCCGCCCCTGGTGGTGGCCTATGCCCTGGCGGGAACGGTGGACATCGACCTTTCCAGCGATCCCATCGCAATGGACGCCGAGGGCAACCCGGTGATGCTCAAGGACCTCTGGCCCACCAGCGAGGAAATCAACGCCACCATCGCCTCCTCCGTGCTGCCGGAGATGTACAAGAAGCGCTACGCCAACGTGATCGAGGGCAACCCGTCCTGGAATGAAATTCCCGTGGCCGGCGGCGAACTCTATGCCTGGAGCGGCGAATCCACCTACATCCAGGAACCTCCCTATTTCGAAGGACTGAAAATCGAGCCGGATTCCGTTACCAACATCAAGGGCGCGCGGGTACTGGTGCTGATGGGCGATTCCGTCACCACCGACCACATTTCCCCCGCGGGCTCCATCGCCACGGACAGCGCGGCCGGGAAGTTTCTGCTGGGGCGGGATATCTCCCAGAACCAGTTCAACTCCTACGGCTCCCGGCGGGGAAACGACCGGGTAATGTCCCGGGGCACCTTCGCCAACATCCGCATCAAGAACAATCTGGTGCAGGGTACCGAGGGCAGTTGGACCCGTCACCTGCCCAGCGGGGAGAAGATGTCCATCCACGACGCTGCCATGCGCTACAAGAAAGAGGGCGTGCCCTTGTTGGTGATCGGCGGGAAGGAATACGGAACGGGCAGTTCCAGGGACTGGGCGGCCAAGGGCACCCTGCTGCTGGGGGTGAAGGCCGTGCTGGTGGAAAGCATAGAGCGCATCCACCGCAGCAACCTGGTGGGGATGGGCGTCCTGCCCCTGCAATTCAAGGAGGGGGAAAACCTGGATACCTACGGACTCACCGGGGAAGAGGTGTTCAACGTGGAGGGCATCCATGACGAGATGGAACCCGGCGCGGAGATTACCGTAACGGCGAGCCGGGATAACGGCGAGCCGGTCACCTTCACCGTCAAGTCCCGCATCGATACCCGGGTGGAAGTCGGCTACTACCGCAACGGGGGGATTCTCCAGACCGTGCTGCGGCAAATGCTCACCCGGGAATAATATCCCGGAACCGCAGCCCAGGAAACGAAGATTCGAAATCGCAGGCACCCTCTCCGAGAGGGACACACGCAGTGAAACGATAGGGGGAATGCGCCGAACCGGACCCGGGAAACCCGCCCGGGCTATCGTGCCGGAAAGGCATTTCCCGGAACGCCATCCAAATGCCCATGGAATCGAACGGCATCATTCCGGCCGATGAGAAAGCTCCGCTTTCTTCCGGGGAGGCGAAATTCGAGACCCTGCTGAACGAGCGCTTCTCTTCGGAAGAGAAGGAGCGCTTTGCCCGCGAGTTGGACCGCCATGACCGGGAGCGGCAGACCCGGGAAGGCGCCCCCCTGGCAGGCGTGGGAGGGGGCATCGCCGGACCCATTCCCGTCCAGGCCGTTTTCGACAGCGCCCGGGTGGCCCGCTCCCTGCGCTTTCACGGGGAAATTCCCGGCAAGGTGCAGGGACTGCTGGGCGACTGGCTGCCCGAGCTGATGGCCTTCGCCGCCCGGCAGGGGATGCTGCTGCGGGGGGCGGATTTGCGCATTGCCTTTTATACCCCGCAAGCCCACACCGCCAACCAGGGGCCCCTGCCCTCCGGGCTGAGGCTGCCGGCCTCCTCCTTCCGCCACAATCCGGTGTACCGCAGCTACGACGTGCGGTTGATCCTGCCCGAGCGGATCGAGTCCACCGAGTCCCTGCTCAATGTGCTGCGCACCCTGCTGGCCCGGTTGTATGGCGACCTGTTTCTGCGCGAGGAGATATTCTCCCTGGAACCGTACCGGGAGGATGTGGAACGGGGACAGACTGCGCCCACGGTGGGTTTGGCGGAACAGGTGGCCCTGCTCCGCGAACTGCCCCACACCAGTCCGGCACTGGAAGCCGCGCTGGAAGCCCATGCCCGGGTGATCGGGATCAACCATAAACGCCACTCCGATCAAACGCGCAAGGACTTCTTCAAGCAGATCGCCGCCGACCTGGACCTGCAAAGGCTCTCTGGAGAACGCCAGGAGTTGGTGAAGGAAGTCTTCGCCGAATACGTGACCGGTTTGCGCGCCCAGGGAGAGAGCGGGATGAAAGCCCTGGCCGATGACGTGGAGACCGCCAATCGGCAACTGACCTTCATCCCCCCCCATGAAGGGCCGGATTACGCACGCCTGCGCAAACAGAATCTTCCCCACTACCTGCGTTCCGTCAAGCTGCGGCTGGAGTTCCTGCTGGAAGCCTTGGCGGGGCTCGTCGAGGACTTCGAAACTCTGGACAGCCCGGGCAATCCGCTTTCTCCCATGGCGCAGGAACGGGTGTCCGGAACCATGGCGGAACTGGAGAGCGCGCACCTGTCCCGGCCTTACCTGGCGCCCAATGTGCGGCTGAGCGAGGAACTGGAGCGCAAGCGGATGGCCTTTCCACTGGAGGTGCACGACCTGATGCGCCGCTATCCGCCCCAGGAAAAACCGGAGCGCCTCTTCAAATCCTTGAGCAAAAAGCTGGAATCCTCCATTCACCAGCGGCTCTACAATGCCCTGCTGATCCTGCGCCATTGGATCAGCATCCATGCCACAGCCAAGGCCGCTGCATTTTCCGGGTCGGCGCAGTACAACGCCCTCAAGGCGGCCGTCGCCAATTTCCGGTTCCGGCGGCCGCTGCTGGAAGCCCTGTTCGCGCGCATCGGCGTGGTGCTCGACATCATGGAAACCGCGGCGCCCCCCAGCGAAGGCGGGAGCACCGCCGGAACGAGCACGGACGGAA
>CAZOXD010000061.1:3361-8175 GCA_964583525.1 uncultured Pseudomonadota bacterium | reverse complement strand
GGCGGGGAGGCCAAATCCCGGTTTCCCACCGCTGCCTTCACTCGGGCCTGGGGGCAATTCGCCGCCCATGCGCTGCTCGCCGGGTTTCTCGCCAATCGTGGCGTTCCGAAGAACTTCTCCGCCCCGGATTACTGGAAGCGGGTGCTGTCCGGGCTGGAGAAGCAGGTGGACTCCGGCGATCCGGTTGCGGGACTGGTATTCCTGTTGCGCAGGATAGTGGAAGGGATCGAGGAAGGGATCAAACAAGGAGTCAGCGAGGATTCCTCCTCTGATGAGGGAGGGCTGACCGCCCTCTGCGAAATGGTGCGTCAATCCGCCCCCGCCTTCCGATTTCCGGTGATCCGCGCCCTGACGCCTCCCGCCCCGGACGCATCGGCCGGGGCCCGCATCGAACCGGGGGCCCGCATGGAACAACTGGAGGCCTGGGCCAAGGCCGCGGTGGAGGCGCGCAAGAGGAGCCTGCGCAACGCGATCGTCGTGGGAGAAGAGACCCCGGCTCCCTGACCCTTGCCCTCCGTTAACCACGCCCCTTGTCCCCTAACCGGATAGGCTTTAGAATCGATTCATGGCATTTTCAATTCAAAATCGAGGAAAATAGATTTGAGTACCACCGAACCGATGGACGCCATCACCGGCGAGGACCAGGGCCGGCTTACCTTCGAGGAAATCGACCAGCACTACCATCTGAAAACACGCTCCTTCATCCGGCTCTGCATGTCCCCGGTGTTTAAGAACCTGGACCGGAACGTGGACCTGGAGAGCCTGCGTGAAGCAGGGATCATCCCCGTCATGTTTCACCTGCAATTCGAGGCCTACCCCGTTCCGCTGGCCTTCAACGCCAAGGTGCGCACCGATCATACCGTGCGGTTGTGCCGGGCCCGGGCCCCGGGGCGGGACGGGCGGCCCGGCGCGGGGGGTGACCGCTTGCTGCTGGACATGGACATCGCCGTCTCGGCCGAAGGCGGGCTCGGCGACTCCCAAGCCCTGGGGGGCGGAGGCAGCACGGGGGAGATGGTGGCGGCCGGCCGCATGCGCGGCGTGCACGTGATGACCAGACCCGTGGCGGCGCCCGGCGAGCGGCAGTTGACCGGCACGCCGGAGCCGTTGCGCGTGCTCCGCGAGCATCCGTGGGAAGAGCCCTACCCCACCCCGGAACTGTTGCTCACCCCCCCGGAAGGCTATGAAGAGCAGGACGCCGGGGATTGGGCGGAGCAGCGCTCGGTGTGGGGGCTCCACAACACGGACATCAACCAGCACGTCAACGTTCTCGAGTACATCACGGAAATGGAGGATCACTGCAACCGGATGCTGTTCGGAGCAGGGCTCCCGGTGGAACGCCACCGCATCGGCAAGCTCTCCATCCTCTTCCGCAAACCCTTCTTCAAGGGCGATCCCCACGCCATCCAGGGCCGCCTCTTCACGGAAGCTACGGAGACTTCGGTGGCCGCGGAGGGCGCGAAGGACGGGCGGACGATGATGCTGGGGGGGATCCACCGCTTCGACCCGGAAGGGGGGATCGATCCCCGCCCCTCGGTGGCCGCCCGGATCGAGGGCGAATTTTACGACGATATCACCAGCCAAGGCGCCTGACTGCCCGGTAACCGCACCCCCTAATGTCCATGGAATCCCGTACACCCACCGAACCGGAACCGACCTCCCGCCCCCGGAAGGCCTTTCCGTATTTCTATTACGATCATTTTCCAATGACGCTCCCGCCGCGGCACCGCTACCCCCGGGGCCGCTTCAGTGAGGTGCGGCGGCTGCTGGTGGACGACGGCGTCCTGGCCGGGGAGCGGTTGCTCGCCGCCGAACCGGAAGGCTGGCCCCTGCTGGAACTGGCGCACACTCCCGGTTACCTGCGCGACGTGCGCGAGGGCAACCTCTCCCCCCAGGCCATCCGGGAGATCGGGCTGCCCTTTTCCACCCAACTGGTGGAACGGGCCCGGGCCGCGGTATCCGCCACCCGCCGGGCCGGGATGGCCGCGCTGGATCACGGCCTTTCCGCCGTGATCGGAGGCGGCACCCATCACGCCTTCGCCGGCCGGGGCGCGGGGTACTGCCTCTTCAGCGATATCGCCGTGGCCATCCGCCACTTGCAGCGCCTGGGAAGGGTGGCGCGCGTGCTCATCGTGGACCTGGACGTCCACCAGGGCAACGGCAACGCCTCCATCTTCGCCGGCGATGCGCAAGTGTTCACCTTCTCCATCCATGGCGAAAGGAACTGGCCCCACCGCAAGACCCCCGGCGACCTGGACGTAGCCCTCCCCGACGGCACCGGGGACGAGGTCTATCTGGAAACCCTGCGCGCCCACCTGGTATCGGTGCTGGATCGCCACCAGCCAAACATGGTGTTCTACCTGGCCGGGGCGGACCCCCTCCATTCGGACCGGCTGGGACGGCTCGCCCTCACCCACCAGGGACTGCGCCAGCGGGACCGCATCGTGCTGGAGCAATGCGCCGCCCGCAACCTCCCGGTAGCAGTCACCCTGGGCGGCGGCTATGGCGTCCCCATCGAGGACACCATCGCCGTCCACGTCAACACCGTGCTGGAAATAGAGCGGATGGCGGGGAACGGAAGGTGAGGATTGTTGAAACGCGAACTGCAACTGCATTGGAACCGCAGATGAACGCGGATAGACGCGGATGGAACAGCGAACCTCAACTGCAAACCACAACTGCTTGCGGGGGCGCTGCCCCCACCCCCCCGGCAGGGAGTGAGACAATATGCGCCTTTATTTTCCCCCTTTGTTTATGCGGGTTTGCTGGCTTTTTTCATTTCCGTAGCAAAAATAATAGCAAATATCGCAGCAAATCCACCCCCGATCAATCCCCCCGATCAAGGCCCGATCCGCTACCGGACCACCAGAATCAGATTATCGCGGTATTTTTTGCATAGAGACACACTTTCATCGTCTCATGATATACGGTTGCCTAAATTTTGAATCTTTTTCGAATGGATATAATTGTCATGGCGAATAATATAATATTGATAACGGATTGAAATCCATTTAATAACCATGACCACCCATTTGTGGGATACATTATTTGTCTTCCAAAAAGCCAACTTAATTTTAAATTCTGAGCAGAAAATATTATTGATTGTTTAAATTTTGAATAATCGTGGATTCCTTTTTCCCATCCAATTAGTTTTTCCGTGTTATTAAGAATAAATAAATCATAATAATAATATAAACCTGCAAATCCAACAGTTAATAAAATAATCCATAATATTGGCAGTAACCACCACCTCCCATAATTGTTAGAACAAAGGTAAAATGTATTCAAAGAAAATATTTTCCATATAAATTTGGACTCTCTCCATTCTTCAAATAATTCTTTTCCATAAAATATCGTTGCTTCCCACATATTTCTTTGTTCTTCCATCATCTTCTTAAATTTTCTAAACGTAGAAATTTCTCCTTTGTCAAATGTTGTCTTGTTAAATGAAATATTTTCATTATTCACGTCTAAATTAATTATTGACGGTGCTATAGTAAAATGTGAGTTAAATATCTCTACGTTTTTATAAAATTTTGTACCATCAAATTTTGTAGCACCATAAAATTTGCAATTTAAAAATTTTGTGTCTTCCAGAAATTGTGCAATTTGAAAATTGAATTGAAAATTGGATTTTTTTTGTCTTGAAAAACCAAATTTTGTATTTTGAAATATTGAACCTGCTTGAAATCTTGTGTCATTAAATTTAATGTTTTTAAAAAAAATTGTGTTAATAAATTTTGAATCGTAAATATCACTATTTAAAATATTCACATCATCTTCAAATATTGCATCAATAAATTTTGTTTGGCCTCTTAAATCTGCTTTGTGGAAATTTACATTATTTTTAAATTTTGTGTTTGAAAAATCTGTTCCAGCTCCTCCTCCGTGAATCGATGTCTGGTTAAATGATACAACATCATTAAATTCAACATTTTTAAAAATTGCCATCCCATGTATAATGCATTCGTCAAATTTTGTTGACGAATAAAATTTAGAACCAGTGAAATCAATTGATGTATAAATTATTTTAGATATCAATTGAAAGTCCATTTCTATAGAAAATATTACCCCCCTAATGTCTAAAGGGATTTTTATTTCTTTAGAAAGTTCTTTATTTTGCAAGTTAGCCACTGATATTAATTCGTTTACTTTATTGAGAAAGTTTTTATTTATAGTTTCACGTTTTCCGACATTATCTGTATTCTTAAATTCATAAGGTAAATGAAATATGCAAAAATATTTTCCGTCGTGTTCGCCCCCAATAAAGTCACTATATGGACAATCTCCAGAATGTAAGAACGTATCTTCTAATTTCGCTTGGCATTGATTCATAACAATTTCCCCTATTCTTCTCTAGGTCCAATGCCCCGTAGCTCGCTTCGGAGTGGTTCACTTTCTTGAACCACCATAGCACACGTAACAGCAAGGCCCGATCCCCACCCCCGATCAAGGCCCGATCCGCCATAGGCCCCCAGCTACCGGACCTTACCCACAGAAAAGGCCACAGAATAGCCCTAAACCCAATTCCGGGGGTAGGGATGGGATGCGAAAGGAACCCAATTTGTCGGAAGGCAGTTTGCGGTTGAAGTTCCCCCTCTTCTCTTGGAGAGGGGGAGCATCGTGCGACTCGCAAGCGATGCCTGCGAAGCAGGGCGGGGGTGAGGTCCTCCCCCCTCAGCTCACCCGGTGGAAGGAGAGGCCGTTCCTGCCTTCGCGGATCTGGATTTTGTCGCCGGGCGTCAGGGATTCGTCGAGCATCTTGTAGGCCAGCACGTCCTGGATTTCGTGCTGGATGACCCGCTTGAGGGGCCGCG
>CAZOXD010000061.1:0-3261 GCA_964583525.1 uncultured Pseudomonadota bacterium | reverse complement strand
TTGTAGGCCAGCACGTCCTGGATTTCGTGCTGGATGACCCGCTTGAGGGGCCGCGAAAACGCAGCCTCACCCTTCCGCCCTTTGCAGGGCTCCCTCCCTCTCCACAAGATGTGGAGAGGGATAACAGCTTGGCTCTCTCACCGACATCGCTGGAACCAAGCTCCCCTCTCCACGTTTGTGGAGAGGGGTCGGGGGTGAGGCTCGCGGTTGCTTTCCCCCTCTCCTCTTGGAGAGGGGGAGCATCGTGCGACTCGCAAGCGATGCCTGCGAAGCAGGGCGGGGGTGAGGTCCTCCCCCCTCAGCTCACCCGGTGGAAGGAGAGGCCGTTCCTGCCTTCGCGGATCTGGATTTTGTCGCCGGGCGTCAGGGATTCGTCGAGCATCTTGTAGGCCAGCACGTCCTGGATTTCGTGCTGGATGACCCGCTTGAGGGGCCGCGCCCCGAAGGTGGGGTCATAGCCCACTTTGGCCAGGTAGGCCTCCGCGGATTCGTCCAGGGAGATGTCGATCTTGTGGGCCTTGAGACGGTTCCGCAACTCGCGCACCTGGATGCGGATGATCTTCCTGATGTGCTCCATGCCCAGCGGGTTGAAGATCACCGCTTCGTCGATGCGGTTGAGGAATTCGGGGCGGAAGTGCTCGCGCATGGCCAGCAGGGTGTTCTTGACCTGGGTCTTGTAATCAACGGGCTGCCCGTTGTCGGAAAAGTCCTGTCCCAGATTGGTGGTCATGATGATGACGGTGTTCTTGAAATCCACCTTGCGGCCCTGGCTGTCGGTGAGGTGGCCGTCGTCCATGATCTGCAGGAAGAGGTTGAACACGTCGGGATGGGCCTTTTCCACCTCGTCCAGCAGCAGCAGGGAGTAGGGCCGGCGCCGCACACGGTCGGTGAGCAGGCCGCCCTCCTCGAAGCCCACGTACCCCGGCGGCGCGCCGATCATGCGGGCTACCGAGTGCTTCTCCATGTACTCGGACATGTCCAGGCGCACGATGGCGCGCTCGTCGTCGAAGAGGTACACGGCCAGTGCGCGGGCCAGTTCGGTCTTTCCGACCCCGGTGGCACCGGCGAAGATGAAGCTGCCCAGGGGCCGGTTGGGATCCTGGATGCCGGCCCGGGAGCGGCGGATGGCGTTGCACACGGCCACCAGGGCTTCCTCCTGGCCCACCACGCGGTTGCGCAGGGATTGCTCCATCCGCAGCAGTTTCTTGCGCTCGCCTTCCAGCATGCGGTCCACGGGAATTCCGGTCCAGTTGGAGATGACGGCGGCGATGTCCTCTTCGTCCACGGCCTCGCGCAGCATGCGGTTTTTGCCGTTCTTGTTGAGCGCACGGTTGGCCTTGGTGAGTTGCTTGTTCAGCTCGTCCAGGGTGCCGTACTTGAGACGGGCGGCCAGTTCCAGGTTTCCGTTGCGCTGAGCTTCCTGCTCGCTCTGGCGGGTGCGTTCGATTTCCTCCTTCAGTCCCCGGATACGCTGGATGGTCTCCCGCTCCTTCTGCCAGGTCAGTTTCTTGGAGTTGGAGGCTTCCCGCAGGTCGGCCAGTTCCCGCTCCAACAGGGTCACCCGTTCCTGGCTGGCGGCGTCCTCCTCCTTGCTCAGTGCGGCCACCTCGATATCCATCTGCATGATCTTACGCTCGATCTGGTCGATCTCGGTGGGCATGGACTCGATCTCGATGCAGAGCTTGGCGGAGGCCTCGTCGATCAGGTCGATCGCCTTGTCGGGTAGAAAGCGGTCGGTAATGTAACGGTCGGAAAGCTGGGAGGCCGCGATGATGGCGGCGTCCTTGATGCGGATGCCGTGATGCACCTCGTACTTTTCCTTCAGACCGCGCAGCATGGCGATGGTGGAGGAGACATCGGGCTGGTCCACGTAAATCTGCTGAAAGCGCCGTTCCAGGGCGGCGTCCTTTTCCACGTGTTTCTTGTACTCGCTGAGGGTGGTCGCTCCCACACAACGCAGGGTGCCCCGGGCCAGGGCGGGCTTGAGCATATTGGAGGCGTCGATGGTGCCCTCCGATGCCCCCGCGCCCACCAGGGTGTGCAGCTCGTCGATGAAGAGCACGATGTTCCCGGCGCTGGCCTCGATGGCGTTGATGATGCTCTTGAGGCGGTCCTCGAAATCCCCCCGGAACTTGGCACCGGCAATCAGCGCGCCCATGTCCAGCGAAAGAATGCGCTTGTTGCGCAGGGATTCCGGGACGTCTCCGGCAACCATCCGTTGCGCCAGGCCCTCCACGATGGCGGTCTTGCCCACGCCGGGCTCGCCGATGAGGACGGGATTGTTCTTGCGGCGCCGGGACAGCACCTGGATCACCCGGCGCACCTCCTCGTCCCGGCCGATTACCGGGTCCAACTTGCCCTGTCTGGCCTGGTGAATCAGGTCGACGCAGAACTTTTCCAAGGCCCCGAAGGAATCCTCCGCGCCCGGTTCCAGCACCCGCTGCCCGCCCCGGGCCTTGCGGATCAGCTCCAGGGCGACGGAGCGGGTGATGCCCCGGGCGTTGAGCATCTCATGGACCTCCCCACCACGCTCCAGGGCCATTCCGATCAGCAGGTGTTCCGAACCGGTGAATTCGTCGCGCATGGTGCCCGCCTCCCGCTCACCGCGGGTAAAGACGGCCTGCAATTTCTTGGAGACGTAGGGCTGCGTACCGGGATTGGCGGT
Source organism: uncultured Pseudomonadota bacterium (assembly GCA_964583525.1). Lineage (GTDB taxonomy): Bacteria > SAR324 > SAR324 > SAR324 > JACQKK01 > CAZOXD01. The sequence goes on along the minus strand of CAZOXD010000061.1, from coordinate 596 downwards.
GCGGGGCTTGCGTTCCAGGTGTTGTTTGAGTTGCTCCTCCATGGTGGCCAGGTCCGTGCCGGCCTTGTCCAGGATGGACCGGACGATGCTCCCCTCCTGCTCGATCAGGGAGAGCAGGAGGTGCTCCGGATCGATTTTGGCGTGCTGTTGCTGCTCGGCAAGGCTCTGCGCGGCGAGAATCGCCTCCTGGGCCTTGTTGGTGAAATGCGAGAGTGAGAGTCCCATCTGCGAATCCTTTCGGCTGGGAAAGATGCCCTATTGAAAATAGCACAAATTTCCGGCCAAGGGAGTGCAATCATTTTTTTTCTTCCCGCCCCGCACCCGAAATCCGGGTAGGTTTGGACACGAACCTCATCAGGGGTGGCGGGACTGCCGATTATCTGCCTGGATTGGGCCAGGGAAGGTCCTGGGAACTCGGCTGGGAGCGCATCGGCTGCATACGGTTCTGGAACCGCTCAATGGCGTGGAAGTGGACGGATCCGGCACTGCCTTCTATGCCGAAATCAACTACAAGTTCTTCTAAGCCGGTATGGAAAGGGAGACGGGAGGCGGGCGGGGGGAAGGCGGAACGAGAGGCGTTCGGTGGGCAGCCCCGC
>CAZOXD010000060.1:0-23718 GCA_964583525.1 uncultured Pseudomonadota bacterium | reverse complement strand
CCAGGGAGGGCTTCCCTGCCCCCACGCCGGTTGCGGGCAGAGTTCCCGGGCGTTTCCCAAGCCCGGCTGCCGCCATCGCCCCCGGGACTGCCGCCCCCCGGCCTGCCGTTCCCCGTTTGATGATCCGGAAGGGGAACGTCACGATTTTCCATACCGCGCCAAACACCGCAACCATCAAGGCGGCCAGGGCCTTGACGATTTCCGTCACCAGGGTTACCAATCCCCGCCGGGTGCGGCGGAGCGAGGCCAGGAGCTTTTTCCATCCCGCCAGAGATGCGGCCCGGCCCTCCCTGGTGAACCACCCCGTGAAGATCCCCAGATCGCGGAATGCCGCCCGCACCGCGGGGAGGTAAAGGACGCGGTTGCCCGCATACCCGGTCAGGAAGAGCAGGATCAGGCTCCCCCCCCACACCCCGCCACCCCATACGCCGATTGTCAGGCCAACCCATCTGCGCATGGACCACCCGGCCAGGCCGGGTTGCAACAGGCCCGGATCGCCGGAGGGGGCCAGCAGGCCGTGCAGGGACGACAACCCGGTGAGTAGGATCAGGCACCAGAAGAGATACCAGTACAGCGGGGGACGGTTGCGGGGGGCCAGAAACCAATTGAGCAGCAACAGGGGCGCGGCCAGGGCAGAGGTGCCCAGCAATTCCAGCAGGCTTCCGCCGATCAACGCTCCGGGGAGGCCCAGCAGGTTGCGGATCCCTTCCGAATAGGCGCGCAGGTTGGTGAGGGTGGGGTCGCCGAGATGAAAGGAGAGCAGGCTGGCCAGCAACGCCAGGGAAAGCAGCAGGCCGAGTCCCTTCGGCAAATTTTTGGCGGTGTTCCAATCCATGGATGGCACCGAATTCCTCCCGATCCGTGGGGGTTCTTCGGGAAGCTGGTTCACCCGCCGATTCCGGAATAATTATTGCGGCAGGTGATCCTTCAATTTTTTGGCGACGGAGGGTAGCACGTACTCATCGATGTTTTCCCCCAGCATCGCCAATTCGCGAATCAGGCTGGAGCTGATGGAGCCGTATCCGGGCCGAGTGAACAGGACGACGGTTTCGATCTCCGGATTCATCCCCCGGTTGCCGAAGGCCTGCTCCATTTCCGTCCGCAGATCCAGGGTGTCCCGCAGCCCCTTCACGATCACGCCGGCGCCGATCTTTTCCGCGAAGCGCACCGAGGCGCCCTCGTACGCGTCCACGATAACATTGCCCAGTTCCAAATGGCGAACATAATCGTTCATCATTTCCAGGCGGACTTCCTGCGGGAAGTCGCTGCGCTTGTTCGGGTTGACGGCCAGGGCCCAGGTCACGCGGTCGAAGATTTTCGCGGCGCGGGCCATCACGTCCGCGTGTCCCCAGGTGGGGGGATTGCCGCTGATGGGATAAAGGGCGTCCATGGAGGTCTCGCTTACGTGAATACGGGCTGCCGTGGCGTGTTTGGTTCGCCTACAGGCTCCCCTTAATATGTGCCATAAAACACCGTTCAAGTCACAGGGGGACCTTCAGGGCAACTGCATTCCAAATATCCCGCCTGAATTACTCAAGAATAATATAAGTGGCGCGGGCGTCCCTGCCCGCCCCCACTCCAATATTTCAACTTGATTAGGCGCGGGACTGGACACTTTTGCGAGAATGCGGTTGCAATGGCTCTTGCTTCTGGTTGCGATGTCTCCCCCCTACCCGCCCCTCCCCTATTCCGCCATGATCTCCTCCGCCCAGGCTTTGGCCGCGTCGCAGAGGGCGCGGGTTTCGTCCGGGCCTTCCCTGGATTCGGCGTAGATACGGATTTTCGGCTCCGTGCCCGACGGGCGCATCATGATCCAGGCGCCGGATTCCAGCACGAACTTGTAGCCGTCTTCGGCGTTGACGGACTGCACCCTATGCTCTCTGCCGCCGGCCTGAAAGGGATCCCCGGGCCGCACCAGCGATAGCCGGGCCAGCTTCTTGCGGGCTTCCTCCGCCGGAATGAGAATCGTGAAGGTTTCCTGCAGGTAGTGGTAGCGGCCCGCCTCCGCCTCCACTTCGGTGGCCAGTTCCGTGAGGGATTTGCCGTAATGGAGCGCCATCCGCAGCGCGATCAATCCGGCCAATACGCCGTCCTTGTCCAGGGTGTGGCCGCGGATGGTCATGCCGTCGCTTTCCTCATAGGCCAGCAGGGCCTCCCCGCCGGCCAGGTGGGGACGGAAGTTTTTGAACCCGGTGGGGGTGAGGATCACCCGGCAGCCCTTGGCGCGGGCGTATTCAGGCCCGAGGTGGCTGGTGGCGTGGGTGGTCACCAGATCGCCGGTCTGGCCCAGGTCCATCAGGTAGCGCATCACCACGGCGGCGAAGCGGTTCATCTTCAGCGCGCCCCCGGCATCGCCCACCAGCCCCCGGTCGCCATCGGGATCGTTGCGGATGGCCACCGCGAAAGGGGGCCCTTCCGCCCGCACCACCTCCAGGGCATCGCCCAGGGTTTGCTCGTTGGGCTCGGTGGTCTGCCCCCCAAAGTAGGGATCGTCCTCGGTGTGCAGCAGCCGCATCACATCTTCGCCCATCCGCTCGCGCAGCAACCGGTAGACCGGCACCGCCGCTCCCCATACGGGGTCCGCCACGAACAGGACGCGCCGCTGCGGAGGGAGGGCGCGCAGTTCCGCGATTAGTTCCTTGAGGCGGATCACCGGATGCTCTTCCAATGCGTCCAGGTAGGGGCCGGGCGCCTCGATCCGCTCGATGGCTGCGCCCTCGGCCGCGATGATTTCCTCCAGCACCTCCGGCGCGGGCCATGCCTCCGGCCCAGTTTCCTCCAGCAGCCGGTTGTCTCCCATTAGCCGATTGGCTATGGCGGCCAGGGGGTCGCTCAACTCGGACCCGGCCAGGCCCCCGTCCGCCGGGGCGAACTTCAATCCCCCGTAGCGGAAGGGATTGTGGCTGGGAGTGAAATTGAGGGAGCCCGCCCAACCCTGGCGGGGCACCAGCAGCGAAAGCTCCGGCGAGGAAACCCGCCCTGCGTAGCGCACGGCATAGCCGGCCTCCCGCAGCAGGTGGGCGGCGTACAAGGCGAATTCGGAGTTGAAGAGCCGGTTGTCGTGACCCAGCACGAAGCCCCGCCGCTGCACATCCGGTAAAGCGCCCGCCCCGAAGTGGAAATTACGCTGCGCATCGTCCATGCCGGCGATGAGGGCCGTCAGGGCCCGCACGATCACGTTCACGTGGAGCAGGGTCAGTCCGGCGCCGATCTCCCCCCGGTGCCCGCCGGTGCCGAACACCACGGGCGTCACCGGGCTACCGTCCGCTCCCGGATGGGCCAGGATCTTCCGCCGCAGCAGGGCTTCCACGGTGGCGGTCAGCCCCTGGACGCCTTCCGGCGGCAACTCCCCCCGGCGAGGCACCAGCCATTCCATCACCCGGAAGGGGTCGTTCTCCCGCGTCGCGGAAACCAGGGTGTCTTCGGGAACTCCCAGGGCGCGGCCCCGGGATTCCAGTTGGTTTTGCAATAGATCCACGGGAATTCGTTCCTGTTTCTGCCGTACGGTAAAGGGGGGTCGAGCTACTGGAAGCATCAGTTGGGGGCGGCGCGCTCGAAGTCGATCTTTTCCTTGATGGGAAGATGTTTCAGGAAGCGGCGCAGGCTGTCCAGTCCCATCTCCACGGCGCCCAGCCGAATCCAGTCCCGATTGCCCACCAGCCGGCTGCGGCGCGAACCGATTTCCCGGCCATTGGAAATGGCGATGCAGATGGTGCTGCTCAGGTTGGGCGAGCCGTCCTCCCCCTCGAACACCTCCACCAGCACGGCCAGACCGTAGGTGGCGCGGGCCTGCTCCCGGGCCGCGTCGGCCATGGCCTCGGCCAACTCGGCGCTGAGCGGCTGGCTATCGTCCGGGGGCGCGCCGTTCATTCCCAGAGCGGCGTGCAATTCGGACAGCCGGCGGGCTACGGTGCCCCGCAGCAGTACTTTTTCCGAGCCGGGCAAGGGCATGATCCGCGCCGCCAGTTGGCCTCCGGAAAAGCTTTCCGCCACGGCGAGAGTGGCCTCCTCCCCGGCCAGCAGATCGAGCACGACCCCTTCCAGGGTCTCGTCGTCCTCGGCCAGGATGAAATTCCCCATCCGCCGGTGCACCTCGGCCTCCACGGGCGTCAGCTTCTCGCGCACCTCCTCGTCGGTGGCGCCGCGGATGGTGAGCTTGGTTTCCAGTTGCGGATAGTGGGCTCGGAAACCCAGCTTGAGGGAACCGTCCGGCACCATCTCCTCCAACCCGGCCAGCAGGGAATCCGCGTGGGATTCTCCCAAGCCGAAGGAATGAAAGCGCTTGAGCCGGATCACGTTGCGCACCCCGCTTTGCTCCAGCACGCGGGGCAGGATTTCCTCCTCCAGCATGCGGCGCAGTTCGCGGGGCACACCGGGAGTGAAGTAGAAGCGCCCCCCGCCGATGGTGAGGGCAAAGCCGCAGGCGGTGCCGATGGGATTGTCGATCAATTCGGCGCCCTCGGGGAGCATGGCCTGCTTGACGTTGTTCTCCGGCATGGTGCGTCCCCTTCCGGAGAAATAGGCCTTCATGCGCTCCAGCCATTCCTCGTTGAGGGCCAGCCCCACCCCGGCGGCCTCGGCGGCGATTTCCTGGGAGAGATCGTCCACGGTGGGACCGAGCCCGCCGTTGACGATCACCACGTCCGAACGCGCTCCCGCCTCCCTGAAGGCCTGCAGCAGGTCCTCCCGGTCGTCTCCCACGGTGGTGCCCCACTTCACCGCCAGCCCGAAGTCCTCCAGTTTCTGGGCGATGTAGGAGAAGTTGGAATTGATGATCTTTCCGGTCAGTACCTCGTCGCCGGTGCAAATCACTTCAATGCGCATGGGTCTCCAGGGGGAGGCATTGGAGGGGCGTTGAGAATTCGGAATATACCGGCTGCCGCTGCTTTTGCATCATTTTTCCCAGCGTCCGGGCCATCGTTCTCAAGGCGGTGTATGTTCAACACGGTGTATATTCACCGCAGTGTATATTCACCGCCGTGTATTTTCACCGCAGTGGCAGGGTCAGGGTGCGGCCTTCTTCCATGGACCTGCCCACGGCTTCCACGAATTCCATGTAGTCCACCCCATCGTCGAAGCTGGGGAACACGGGCTTTCCCTCGCGGATGGCCGCCACGAAATCGGCCTCCACCCGCCAGGCGCCGCGTTTTCCGGCGGGAATTTCCAGCAGGGGCGGCGCTTCCTTGGCCATCACCTTTCCCACCCGCACATCGTCGTGGGCTTCCACCCGACCCAGCCGGATTCGATGGTTGGGGACGTCATAATACAGCGCCCCTTTCGTGCCGTAGATTTCGATGGCATCCCCGCGGGAATGAGCCGCGACGGAGGATAGAGTATAGACATAGTGGGCCCCGTTTTCCAGCGTGCCGGATACGGCCACGCTTTCCGGAATGCGCACCTCGCGATTTTCTCCCGTTTCGGGATGGGTGCGGGTTTCGGTGAAGATTCTCCCCGTGGCCGATACGGTGGCGGCCTTGCCCACCCAGCGGTGGAGAATTTCCGCGTAGATGCCCAGGGTGAGCACGTTGTATCCGGACAGTTCCCAGTCATTGCGCCAATGAAAGGGCGCGCCGGGATTCAGTGCGGCCTGGGAGAGATGCCGCAACCGCACCAGGCGCAACTCGCCCAACTCGCCGCTGTGCAATAGTTCCTCAACGACCGCACGCCCCTCCATTACGTGGGGGGCGGGACAGAGCATCGTCACCTGGCCGGGGTGGCGCCGGGCGGCGTCGCGCATGTCCCGGGCTTCGGTAAGATTGCGGGCCATGCGCGCCTGACAGAACACGTGCTTGCCGGCTTCCAGGGCCGCACCGGTGAGATCCCGGTGCAGGTGGGGGGTGGTGCCGATGAGGATGGTGTCGATCTCCCCGCGTTCCAGCAGGGCCTCGGGGGTATCGTCGATATGGGGGATATTCCATTCTGCGGCAACGGCTTCGGCATTCTTCCGGCGGCGGTTGCACACTGCGATGACTTCCACGCCTGCGATTTCGGCGAAGCCGGGCAGGTGGCGGCGGGTGACGATGCCTCCCGCCCCGATGATTCCGATGCGGATGGGTTTTATTTCGGTCATTGGGAAGACTCCAATTTGTGAATGGCAAGCATCGGGCAGGGCCGTAAACATTAGAAACGGTTTCAAAAATGGAATTTTGGCAAAATCCCGACCCTTCGAGACAGGCTCCTTCGGAGCCTTCCATGACGGGACGGACAAGCGTGTCCGTCCCTGGATCTCAGGGAATCGGACTCTATCAGCCTCTTTGCTGGGGAGCGCGCCACGCGCGCGTCTCGAAGTACGTGGCGATCAGGAATTTATGAGACCGCTTCGATTCCAGCATTATTCCCCCGCCTGGCGCCGGATGAATTCCGCCACCTCCACCAGCGTTTCCGTGAATGCGTCCCAGCGGTTTTCCTCCCAGGCGATCGAAACCCGTTCGAGGGGGCCCCGCAGGGGCCGTGTCCAGTCCCCCCATCCGTCGAACCTGGCCAGCCGTTCCAACTGGCGGCATTGCAGGAACATCAGGTCCAGCCCCCCGCCCTCCCTGGAGTAGGTGCTGTTTTGAAAGAGCACCGCCTTTTTGAACAATCCGTTGGGATCCAACAGGTAGGGATGGGTATTGGACTGGTTGCGGATGGTGGGCACGCCCGCCTTGGCCCGGCGGAGAAACCCGGGTTGAGAAGCCAGCATGAAGTGGTTGGTTTCCACCATGCGAGTGAAATGAATCACGTCCTGCCGCAAATCCTCCAGCACGGTATTGGGGATGGACAAATTGGCGCGGATGCGCTCTTCCAATTGATGGGAACGCACCCCATACACTGACCGGCTGCGTAAGGAACGCTGCTCCGGCTCGAACACCGTGATCTTTTGCCGGAGTGACCCCAGCCGCCGCAGGGGAAAGCCGGGCGGAGGAAGCAGGAACACCCGGTTTTGCGGCGGCTGCCGCAACGCTTCCAGCAGGCGGGTCAATGCCCGGTCGAAATTGTCGAGATGATTTTCGTCCCAGGCCACGATGGCCGCGTTGAAGAGCGGCTCCCAGAGGATCAATTGGCGGCGCACCGTCCCTAAAAATTCCCCGCTGGCCTGGTTGTCATATATGGAGGTGTCATATAAGGAGGTGTCATATAAATTGGGCGGATGCGAACCGGGGGGATCCGGGCGCCGTGACCGGTGCCGGTACCTGCGTTCTCCCTCCCCGCTCCAGACATTGAGAAAACGCGAGACCAGGGAGAGTTCCAACATCACCTGATCGCATTGGTCGCTGCTGCTGCGGTATCCGCTCTGAGCGAAGAACACTTCCAGCCGTTCCTGCAATCCATCCAGCCGGGACTGGAGGGCCGGCTCGAATCCCTCCTTGCCTTTCCCCAGATCGCAATGATCCAGGCGATTGTCCGAAATTTCCTCCATCCCGAAGTGGAAGCCCGTGGGCGCAAGGCCCTGCTCGTCGAGCCGGGGCTGCACCACCTCCTGGCCATCCATGACCCGCGTCCATCCCACCAATGCCTCCTCCGCCAATTGATTCAACGGTTGCAGAGACTCCCGGTTCACGCAGGAGTTCAGTTGCCGCAAGGCAGCGAGAAGAGGATTGTCAGACTCGGCCGGTAATTCACCCATCAGGCATTTTCGTTTTTTTAAGGGGCTTGGACTGTGGTATGAGGACAGGATAAACTAACATCACCGCAACAAGGCGCCGCGGCAGCACAGTGTCGCCGCCACCCGGCGCAATCGCTGAATCCATCGTGCCGGATAAGGCACCTTTAACCCATAGCGCGTTTGTCATGAGACGACTACCCTCCTTCAGGCCCCTCCTTCTCCTGGCCCTCCTTGCCGCATGTGGTTTGATTTTTTCAGGAAGCGCGTGGGCGCAGGGAGGATCGGATCGGAAAGATCTCACCCTGGAAGAAAAAATCGGCAGCCTGGAAAGCAAGGTGATTTTCCTCGAAGGCGAAGTCGCCCTGTTGCGGGAGAGGTTGGAGGCTTTGCTGGGCGAAAGCCCGGATGAACGAATCCGGATCGTGCCGGTTGACCAATCACCGGTGCGGGGCGCCACCGGCGCCACCGGAGGCATGGTGACCTTGATCATGTTCGGCGATTACCAGAGCGACTACACGGCACGGGCGCACCATGCCGTCTCCCGCCTGCTGAAATCCTTCCCCAGCCGCGTGCGGGCGGTGTTCAAGCATTATCCCCTCACCCAACTGCATCCGCTGGCCAACGAGGCAGCCCTGGCAGCCCTGGCCGCGGAACGGCAGGGACTATTTTGGGAATATCACGACCAGTTGTTCCTCAACTACCGGCGCCTCGACAGCGCAATGCTGCTGGTACTGGCCGAGCAGGTTGGGCTGGACCTTTCCCGCTTCAACCAGGACCGGCGCTCCCTGTGGGCTCTGGAGCGGCTGGCGGGGGACGAGAAACTGGCCACTTCCCTGGGCGTAAAGGGACTGCCGACCCTGTATCTCAACGGGCGGATGCTGCCGACCTGGCGTTACGATTATCTGGAATCCCAGCTAGAAAAAGTTGGGGGATGAGCAGCGTTGATGGCCCATCCTTGTCAGGTCCGGTGGCGTCACCCAATTTTTAACCCGGAACTACCTCCGCCAAGGGGTCCGAAAATTGCGGGGCAGACCTCCTTCATCGCATTCTTCCCATCCGTTATGGGTGTGGTGGCGGGTGACCTGCCCCCAGTTATTGTACCACTTCGATGATAGTCCCGAAGGATCTTTGAACTTGCCCCCTGCCGGGACCATCCCAAAACGCCCAACAGAAACTGCGTGTTTAATTCAGGAAGGTCACAGGCGACCTCTCCTAGACGAAAGTGCGCATGTGATGGGCGTTTGCGGGCCGTCAGAGCCGTGGGGAATCGGGTAATCCAGGCTGCGATACGGACTGCCCGCGAGATAAGGCGGCGAGAACTAATATTCGCGGCAATTTTGACTTGCCCCCAGAGTGGGCTGGGGGAGGGAGTGATGAGCGGTCAGATCGCCCTACTAAACGCCCAATCAAGCCAGCAAAGCCACGTGTCTGAACCGAATTCATTGGCAGTGCCTCGGCCGTTCACGGCAGAGAGTGGGTGCACGACGGGAATAACTTTTTAAGGTATAATAACTGGGGTGGATCATACCGCGCAGGGGAACATGATGAAGGCGATTGTGCAGAACAAGTACGGCTCACCCGATGCCCTAGAACTGCGAGAGATCGACAAGCCGGTGGTTGGGGATGACGAAGTGCTTGTACGAGTTCATGCGGCTTCCGTCCATCCAGATGTCTGGCACGTCGTGAGAGGCTTCCCGTATGTCCTCCGCATCATGGGGGCCGGGTTGCTCAAACCCAAGAACCCTGTTCCGGGGACGGATCTGGCAGGGAGCGTGGAGTCGGTGGGCAAGAACGTGACACAGTTCCAACAGGGTGATGAGGTTTTCGGTGAGAGCATCGATAACTTTCAGTGGACCAACGGCGGAGCCTATGCCGAGTATGCGTCAGTGCCAGAAGACCACTTGGCAGTGAAACCGGCAGGTATAACGTTTGAACAAGCTGCGGCCGTACCTACCTCCGGATACATCGCCCTCATGAATCTTCGCGATCAGGGAAAGGTTCAGCCGGGACACAAAGTTTTGATCAACGGTGCGGGAGGAGGTGTGGGTGCTCTCGCATTGCAGCTTGCCAAGGCGTACGGAGCTGAGGTGACAGGAGTGGACAGCACAGGGAAATTGGACATGGTCCGATCGCTCGGCGCAGACCACGTCATCGATTACACCAACGAGGACCTCACTCAACGCGGCGAGCGTTACGATCTCATCTTCGATGTTCCGGGGAACCATTCGCTATCGGAATGGAGACGCGCTCTCACCCCCGAGGGGACCTATGTCCTCATCGGGCACGACCATTTCGGTCAATTCGGGCGGCGGTGGTTGGGCAGCCTGCCTCGCTTTTTCAAACTGGCCGTGATGTCGCCGTTCGTGAGTCAGCTGCCGGATCTGAACTTTTCGATGCCCAGCAAGAAAGACTGCATGGCTGTCCTGAAAGGGTCCATTGAAGCTGGGAAGATCACACCGGTCATCGACAGAACGTTTCCGCTGAGCGAGGTCCCGGAGGCCATTCGTTACCTTGAGGGAGGTCACGCTTGTGGGAGAGTCGTCATTACCATGTGAGGCGTTCGGCCTCCATGGACCGGGGTCTGGCGCGCTTTTCCGGCACACCCACCCGCTCCAACGGGGAGATGACCCCCAAGCAGATCGAGGCCCACGCCTGCCCCCCGGACGGTGGGCTGGATCTGCTGCGCACGGCTTCGCAGAAGCTGGGACTCTCGGCCCGCGCCCACGCCCGGATTCTCAAGGTGGCCCGCACGGTATAATTTTTTCGGCCTTACGGCCTCCAGCGCCGACCTGGCCGACGCCCCGGAAATGAGCATGGAGCACATCGCCGAGGCCATTCAGTACAGGAAGCTGGACCGATGGGTGGGGTAGGGTGGTGAATTAACCCCTGGAGGCGCCAATGAAAAAACTCAAGATTGCAATGGTCGTTCATGAGGAGGAGGGCAGGTATTGGGCTTCGTTTCCGGAATTGCCCGGTTGCTTCACCCGGGGCGATACCCTGGACGATCTGCGCACAAATGCACTGGAGGCGGTGACAGGTCACCTGGAGGCATTACAGGCGGAAGGGAGGCCCCTTCCCGATACCGGGATCACCGTGGAAGCGGTGGAAGCCGTATTGGAAGGAGCCGCCTGAAATCAGGGTTCTTCACGGACGACTATTTACGAGAAGGAAAGTCGCAGGGCTCTCCGTCACAAGCGGGGACGCTGCTGGCGCGCTTTCCCTGCGGCGTGTGCAGCAGCCGGAGGATCTCTTTGAACATCGCGTCGTTGCTCGCCTGCAGCGCTTCGAGCTTGGCATTCGTGGCGTTGATGCCGGCCTGCAGGGTGACAAGTTTGCTGTTCGCCGTATCGACGCCGGATTGCACGGTAACGAGTTTGCTGTTCGCCGTATCGACGCTGGACTGCACGGTATCAAGTTTGCTGTTCGCCGTATTGACGCTGTTCTGCACGGCGACAAGCTTGGCGTTCGCCGTATTGACGCTGGTCTGAATGGCTGCAAGAGCGTCATCACCCAGGCAATTCTCCTTGATTTCGTTATTCGCCGTAGCGGTAATCGTCAATACTTCCAGCGCAGCCCAAACCACCACAAAAGGCAGCTTGGCCGCAAAGGAAAGCACATCATCCGGCATCCCTTCGATAACCGCTGCAGCGGCCAGCGCAAGGCCTTCCGCGATGGATCTGTCCGTTACCGTTATGTCAAGGAATATCGCCACCGAGCAGACATCCGGGACAAGCATGATGTGGGGTCCATCGCCTGGGGAGGCGGCCGTGAACTTGTCCACTATGGGGCTCACCTGGTCGGGCCAGCTTTGCCACCCGGGCACTCCATCCATTGCGTACTGGAGCAGAGCCAATTCCTCGGGGGTTGCGGCCATCAGCGCCTGCTGTGCCATGCTGAACGATGCCAACAGGTTCGCACCCCCGCCGACCATTGCCTGCGCCGCATTTGGACTGGCCTGCAACGTTTCCATCAGGACGATCATTTCATCGAGAAACGCGGCATATTCCTGACGAAACGTTTCCGTATCTTGTGCCGCCATGGCTTGCGGCACTGGCGCCACCGTAAGCGCCAAAAGCGCCCAAATTGACAAAAGCAAAATCGCGCCCAAATGAAAATAACGCTTCTTTTTCTCAGAAGCCTGGGCGGACGGAAACCTGCCTCCCAGGATGAACGTCTTGCATCCATTCAGTGTCCGGGCAAGTGCGAACATTATTGGCGTGCCGGTTCGATTGCGATTAGCGTACATGATCGACTCCTCCCTATGCAGATGAACTGACCCGTGTTTGCCCCCTCCCTCCGCTCTTTCATACTCTATTTAGTGTGTACTTGTATATTATATTACAATCGTTTTTCGGCCTACATTGTGATCCTCGTCAAAAAAATGCGGTGGCGATGGTGTGGGCTGGGTGGCTGACCTGCGCCATGAATCCCTGCCTCCGCGGCTACCTAGGCGAGCCCCCGCGCCTTGATACCCCATCATTGCCGTGTTAGGGGGACAGAGCCTGCTGGTGTAGCGTGAATAGTGCGCGAGCCGATTGATTTGACAGAGGAGAGGGCCATGGCCGGGCAGAAATGGATTCTCAAGGGCGAGTACATGGAAAGCTGCAATTGCGATTACCTCTGCCCGTGCATCTACACCAACCCGCAAGGGGAGGTAACCTACGATCACTGCTATGCAATGCTGATCTTCCGTATTGACGAGGGGCGCTACGGCGAGACGGCGCTGGACGGGCTGAAATTCGCCCTCGTCATTCGATCCGGCAAGGTGATGGCAGATGGCGGCTGGGTGTTCGGCTGCGTGGTGGATGCCGAAGCCGGCCCGGAGCAGCGCGAAGCATTGGACGCCATCGTGGGCGGAAAGGCCGGGGGCACTCCCGCGCTCATCCACGAGAACCTGGTCGGCGATTTCCGCGGCATCGCATACAAGCCCATCGAGTTCACGATGGACGGGCTGATGCGGGCCGTCAACATCCCGGACATCCTTTCCTTCGAGATAGGCGGAGTCCCTTCCAGAAATCAGTCCGGCGAGCCGTACTACATCGATAATACCGCCCATCCCGTCAACCGGCGGCTGGCCTTGGCGCGCTCCAAGGAGACCCATCTCACCGGCTTCGGCCTGGATCTGGACTTGGTCGGCCAGGGCAACAATGGACACTTCGCCCCGTTCCATTGGACGGCGTAGTCCGGTACGCCGCATCACTTACTCGGTACCAGGCCACTCCCACAATGCGCAGGCCAGGAACCATCGATAAAGGGTGGACAAATGACCGCCAATACGCTATAATATACTGATATTATAAAGAAATACTAGCCGTTAAACAAAATTACGAAACAAAGCCAATTTCCCGGGACAGGGCGGATTGCGAAAGGAAGCCAATTTCCCGGGCAGAGGTTTTCGCGGTTGTGGTTTTCCTCTCTCCCCCCGGAGAGGGGAGGAGCGCCGCGGTAGTACAATAGAACAACCGGCGGAGGGGTGAGGTCCCCCCCGATTACGAAAGGAAGCCAATTTCCGAGAAGGATCCTTGCGGTGAGGGAACGGGCGGAGGATAGTGGGCAACCCCTTGTGTGCGTGGATGAGTGTTCAAGGAGGAGCAGCCAAGCCCTAAATCCCTCGAAAAGGACTTTACGGATGATCGCGAAGCACCCCTTCGGCCGAACAGGGCACACCAGCACTCGCACCCTGTTCGGGGGCGCCGCGTTATGGACCTGCGGTCAGGACGAGGCGGACCGCGTGCTGGAATTGCTGTTGCAACACGGGATCAATCATATCGATACGGCGCCGAATTATGGGGACGCGGAACTGCGCATCGGACCCTGGATGGACCGCCACCGCAAGGACTTCTTTCTGGCCACCAAGACGAAACTGCGCACCTACTCCGAAGCCAGGGAACAGTTACACCAGTCGCTGGAGCGGCTGCGGGTGGATCTGGTGGATCTGCTGCAACTGCACAGCCTCTCAGACCCGGAGCAGTGGGAGGTGGCCATGGGGCCGGGCGGCGCCCTGGAGGCCGCCATCGATGCCCGTGAGCAAGGGCTGGTGCGTTTCATCGGAGTAACAGGGCACGGCCTGGGGATTCCGGCCATGCACCTGCGCAGCCTGGAACGCTTCGAATTCGACTCGGTGCTGATGCCCTATAATTTCGCGCTGATGCAAAACCCGCAATATCGGGCGGACTTCGAGGCCGTGGTAAAGGTTTGCGAGGAGAGGAAAGTTGCCGTGCAGACCATTAAATCCATCGCGCGGGGCCAGTGGGGCGATAAGGGGAAGAACCGCGAAACCTGGTATGAGCCCCTGGAAGACCAAGCCAGCATCGATCGCGCGGTACACTATGTATTCAGCCGTGAACGGGTCTTTCTCAACACGGTGGGCGACACCATTTTGCTGGAAAAGGTGCTGGATGCCGCCAGCCGCTTTCGGGTGGGACCCAGCGACGCGGAGATGGACGCCGATCTCACCGCCCAAGGAATCAACCCGCTTTTTACGGAAGATTTCAGCGGCCCCTGACCACCGGTTGTCCCCGCCCCATCGCCGTCAGTGTTGGGACAATGCTGCCGCGCCGAACCTCTCGCCCGCCCTCATCGCCCCATCCAGGTCATCCTGGGCCATCCCGTACCGGAAATTGGGCCGGGGTATATGAGACGGCTGGTTTAGCGGAGAAGGCGATGTTTTCCTGCCAGGAATTCGTTGCGGACCGGATTTGGCTGATGGAGTACCCGATCCGGTACTTCGGAACCCGGCTCAATGCCAGAACGACGCTGATCAAAACGGAGGAGGGTAAGCTGATCGTCCACTCTCCCGGGCCGTTGACCGAAGCAACCAGGGAATTCGTGGCCGATCTCGCACCGGTCTCGGTGATCCTGGCGCCGGGAACGTTTCACCACTTGTACGCAAAGGAATGGTCGAATTATTACGATCGGGCGGAACTGTTCGTATGCCCGGGCCTGGAGCGCAAGATCCCGGCCCTGAAGGATGCCAGGATCATCGAGGACGGGATCGGGTATGTCTGGTCGACCGAATTGGAGCATCTGACGACCAAGGGCTCCTGGATCGTGAACGAGGTGGTGTTATTTCACGGGTCAACCCGCACCCTGCTGGTCGTTGACTTGATCGAGAACTTCACGGACCGTTCCCAGTTCAATTGGATGCTGAAATTCTGGTTGAAGTACGTGTTCATGATGTGGGATAAGCCCAAGCCTGCTCCGGAGTACCAGATCGGCTGGTATCACCGAAACAAAGCGCGGGCCATGCTGGAAGAAATCCTCCAGTGGGATTTCGACAGGATCATCCTGTCCCATGGCGATCTGATCCATAGCGGTGGCAAGGCCGTGGCGAGGCAGGCTTGGGCGGCGTTATTGCAATAGATCCGCAGTCCTTCCAGGAGAAACCCAATGAGCGATATGTATCCCACCGAAGACCAATTGCGAATGCTGCGGGAGCATCCTGACGATGTTCCCGTGGTGATGCTCAATCTGATGAAGTTCAAGGAACATTCCGATGACGGCGACGGCAGCGGGTGGGACGCCTACCTGCGCTACTCAAAGGCGGCGTCGCCTTTGATCAAGGAGCAGGGCGGGCGCATTATCTGGACCGCGAACATCGAGCAAATCGCCCTGGGCGGCATGGAAGGGGAGTGGGACATGGCCGCGCTGGTGGAATACCCGAATCGCGCCGCCTTCCTGAACATGTTTGCGAGCGATGCCTACAAAGCGGCCAGCGTACACCGGATCAACGCCCTGGAACGGCATGTGATCCTGGCTGGAAAGGAAATGTATCGCCGCTTCGACCAATCGGCCGGGAGTACAAGTCCCTGAGGCATTGTGAGGACCGCAGGCATCCATTCGCCCGCTGTCCACAGGCGGGGACTGGCGGGAGGCGGTCAATAACCCGAACCCTGAGGTGGGAAATGGAAAAGGTGCTATACGAAAAAGATGGGCGAATCGCCCGGGTTACGTTGAATCGGCCCGAGGCAAGAAACGCCATCGACCCGGAAGTTCACAAGCGGCTGTGGGAAATCTGGCAGGATTTCCGGGATGACGATACCTTGGACCTGGCCATCCTGACAGGGGCGGGGAGCGCGTTCTGCGCTGGGGCCGACCTGAAGACTTTCATCCCCCCACTGCTCTCCCAGGGCATCGGGTTGCCCCGCAACAAGATCGAGGACGGTTTGGGCGGGTTAACCCGTGGATTGCACCGCATCAAAAAGCCGGTAATCGCCGCGGTCAACGGCTGGGCACTGGCTGGAGGATTGGAACTGGCCATGGCCTGCGATATCCGCATCGCCTCGGAACGGGCCATGTTCGGAAGTTTCGAAGTGCGCCGGGGGTATCACCACGGAGATGGAGGCATCGTGCGGTTGGTCAATACTTGCGGAACGGGAATCGCGCTGGAGATGTTGCTGACCGGGGAGCCTATTGACTCGGAACGGGCGTTTCGGGCCAATATGGTTTCGCGGGTGACGCCGCACGACAAGTTGATGGAAACTACGGAAATGGTGGCCATGCAGGTGCTTCGCAACGATCAGTTTGCAATTCGCTCCGCAAAGGAAACGATCCAGGAAATGGTCGGCCGCACGTTGGACGATCAACTTCGCCTTGAAGCGATCTATGGGTATTCCTGCGCCGCCAACCCGAACATCCCGAAGCTGCTGGGAAAGTTCTACGATAAGACCGATGCGGGCCGCGCCGGAGAACACACCACGGAACTGTGAAACACCCCTTTTAACCGGCTGGGGGATAAAGCCTCTCAATCGGGGAACCCTGCTAACGGTTGGCTTTGCGGCTGGCGAGAGATACCGAGCCCAACCGCAGGCCTCCGTCAATATGGATTTCCGCGCCGTTGATAAACCCGGCCTGATCGGATGCCAGGAAAACGATCAGGTGAGCGATTTCCTCCATCGTACCGAATCGGCCCGCCGGTGTTGCGGCAAGAAAGGCGTCCTTGATTTCGCGCGGCATGGCCTCTACGTTTTCGGTGGAGATCATGCCCGGCAGGATGGCGTTACAGGTAACGCCGTTGGCGGCAAATTCCTTGGTTACAGTCTTCGTCAGCCCCAGGAGGCCGGCTTTGGTGGCGGCGTAAGCGGCTTGCCAATGCATCCCATTGGAGCCGATGGAGGAGATGTTGATGATGCGGCCCCAACCGCGCTCCGCCATTTCTCCCACCACCTGCCGGATCAGCTTGAAGGCGCCGGTCAAATTGACCTCCAACTCCTTCTCCCAAGCGGCGTCGCTCATTTTTCCGAGGGGAGCGATGTTGGCGACGATACCCGCGTTATTGACAAGGACCTCCACCGGCCCGAATTTTTCCCGGATGGCGGCGACCGCCGCCTCCACCTGGGCGGAATCGGAGATGTCCATGATCACGGCATGCGCCTTTCCCCCACCACTGTTGATCTCCCGGGCGGTTTCCTCCACGGATGGATGGACATCGGCCAAGCCAATTCGCGCGCCTTCCACCGCCAGCGCCCGTGCCGTGGCGCGGCCAATCCCCCGGGCGGCGCCGGTAAGAAGTACGGTTTTGTCCTGCAAAAGCATGGTTCCACCGCCGAGAAAGCGTTGCATCGAATCGGGCTTCCATCCTACTCCGGTTGCCGGCGAGTTTCATCCGCACCCCGGCACACCCCCACCATGCTTCGGGTGCGACCCTCAAGGCAACCCATTCCGCAAGCTGGAACGGGGAGTGTAGGGGCTGGCAGTTCCCCGTCATCAACCTTCCACCGGGCGGGCAGTCCGGAAGTCCCGCCGCAGCCGGGCGAATTGCTCCTCGATGCCCGCAGTATTCTTGGCATCAGTGAACACCTAACCTGGATTATTCATGACCCCTTTTCAGAGATCGACTTGAGCGGATGACTTTGGGTTTTTTTGCGGGCCGAAGGTGAGGGATTTGCGGTAGGAGTTTGATTGTTAACCAGGTGAAGCCGGTTTCGGCGTCGTTTCAATCCTCGTAGCCGCAAGCGATCTGATAGACCCGTTGCCGGAACTGTTCCACTACCAGATGATGCACCTTGTTCGGATCGCGACGGTCCACCAGGCAGTCGGCCAACCGCTCGGTCAGGCCAAGGCGTTCATCCACTTGACGCAGGAACAACACTCCACCGTCGCTGGTGATATTGCCACCGTCGAAAGCAATAACAACCGGCTTTGAAAGGAGTTCGTCAAGGTGCAGTTGCGTGTTACAGTGTGTCATCGGGCGTCCTTGCCATGAAGTTATAGATTATTTTGCGATATCAATAACTTATAGCAGGACGCCTGTACTTTTTGGACCTATTCGTGAATTATTCGGGCTGGGGTTCTCCCAATAATTTCGGCCTGCTCCAGCCACCAGTTCATCTCCATCTCGCGAAATAGGGCGGTGGCTTGGTCTAGCTGCTCCTGGGCGTGGTCAAATTTGCCTTTTTTGTGGAGTAGTTCGGCGTAGCGGTAATGAGATATCGCCAGCTCTGGGCGTGCTGTTCTCTCTTCGCCGAATCGGAGACATTCGCCCATATGTTTTTCCACTGCACCCCAATCGTCCGGGCTATTCTGGGCTGCGATCAATGCCAAGACTCTGTGCATGTTAACATCTCCCGTGCCCTGCCCAGTTTCCTTTTTCAGGCGGGATATACGCCGACAGAGTTCGGCTGCGGCCTTTGTGTTGTTCTCCAACGCCAGGAGTTCGGCAAGCCAGGCATCGAAGATCAACATTCCGGCATTATCGACAGACTCCTCCCATCTTATTCTTTCCTGCATTTGCGAGATGCCGATTTCTACGTCCCCCAGCATGTATGATGAGTACCCGATGACCAGCAAATTAAAGTTCTCAAGCTGCTGGTTGCCAAGTTTGGACGCAATTTCTGCGGCTTTGAGGCTAATATCGGTTGCATCCTGCCAGTCTCCTTGAAGTGCCTTTATCATGCCCAGGAACGTCAAGGCGTCTGATTCGGTACTTGGATTGCCAATACTGTTTGAACGGCGAATGGATTCTTCCATATGGGAATAGCATTTTGAAAATTGCCCGGTTAGGCCAAAGATTCTCCCAAGTACAAGCTGGGCGTTTGCGGTCTCGGCGGCGGCCTTTTCTCCGAGCGCATCCAACATGGGGATGGCCTTTTCAAGGACCTCGATGCCCTTGTTGTAGTCAGCGGTATGCGAATAGATTCGCCCGAGAAAACTGAAGGAACGGGCCCGTAGAGGATCGTCGCCAAGTTTGTCGGCGATCTCAAGCGACGTGGTAAATTCGGTGAGCGCATTCGTCCCCATCCATCCAAATACGTAATACGATTGCCCCATCCGGTACGCCAACTGAGCCATTCGGGCATCATCTTTCAAATCCTGCGCATATTTGCGAGAAGTTTCGAGGATCTTTATTTGCTCCCAGGTTGCCGCATAGAACGATACCCCAACCAGCTTGAGCGTGAGATCGATCCGTCGTCTCTTGTCCTGCCGGCTCAATTTCCCCCTGTCCAATATAGCCACAGCGGCCAGGAAATATGATCTGGCCTGACGAAGGGAAAACAACCTTCCCGCTTTTTCACCGGCGAGTTCCAAGTACTCCACCGCCTTGTCCCAAACCTCCCCCTGTTCGAAGTGGTGGGCCAACATCTCGTAAAATTCCGGCAGGCGGTTGGCATACAATTCCTCGATGCCCAGTCCCACCAGTTTGTGCAGTGTCTTGCGGCGCGCCAGCAACAAGGACTCGTAAACCACCTGGTGGGTAATGGCGTTCTTGAAAATGAATTCCAGTTCGGGCTTAAAGCGCTTCTCCAGGATCATCTCCAGGGATTTCAATTGGCCCAACTGAGCCGAAACGTCTTCCTTCGCTTCGCTCAGCCTTGTCACCAGGCTTTCGGTGAACTCGCGCCCCACCACCGCCGCTAGGCGCAGGGTATCACGCGGTGCCTCAGGCAGCCGGTCAATGCGGGCCCGCACCACCGCCTGCACCGAGTCAGGAAAGGAAATGTTCTCCACGGCCTGGGTGAGCACGGCGCTTCCATTATCTCGCCTCAGCAGCCCTTGTTCTTCCAAGGACAGCACCACTTCTTCGGTGAAAAACGGGTTGCCCTCAGTGTGGGAATGTACGACGGGCGCCAGCCCTTCCGGCAGGCTCTCTACCTTGAGCGTGGAGGCAACGATGTCCTCCGTGGCGCTTTCCGCCAAGGGTTTCAGCACCAGCGGGGTCAGGTGGCCGTAATGGCCCCAGGGGGGGCGGTACTCCGGGCGGTAGCTGAGCAACAGCGTGACCGGCAGAGTCGAGATCGATTCGATGTATTGCTGGAACATCGCCTCGGAATTATCGTCAACCCAATGGAGATCCTCGAACACCATCACCAGGGGCCGTTCCTTGCAGCCCGCGGCAAGGTAGGCCTTGAGGGCGGCCTGGATTTTTCGCTGGATGGCCTCCCCCGCCATGCCGGGCGGAAAGCTGTGCTCGCCGGGGATGGAGAGCAGGTGAAGCAGTGCGGGCAGGTGCTCTTCCAGGACCGGGTCCAGCGCCAGCGCCCCGCTTCTCGCCTTGTCCAGCATTTGGGCGGGCGAGTCGGTGTTCCGGATACGGAACCAGCGCTGGAACAAATCCACGAAGGGCAGGTAGCTCATGCTCTCCCCCGTGGCCGCGCAACGCCCCCGCACCTGGTTCACCCGGCTCAGGTCCAGGGCCGTGCGGAACTCGTATATCAAGCGGGTTTTTCCCAGCCCCGCCTCCCCCACCACCGTGACAACCTGGCCTTGGCCCTGCTCTGCCTGATGGAAGGATTCCCACAGCATTTCCAACTCCCGCTCCCGACCCACATAGCGGCTCAGGCCCCTCCGTTCGGAGGCCTCGAAGCGGGTTTCCACCGCGGTTTCCCCCACCACGCGGTAGGGTGTCAGGGCGGCGTCCTTGCCCTTCAGTTCCGCGGCGGACAGGGCCTCGGTCTCAAAGAAGGGCGCGATGCGGCGCTGGGTGTCCGGGCTAACCAGAATCTGGTCGTCCTCCGCGAGGGCTTTCAACCGGGCGCCCGTATTGACCGTGTCTCCCGTCACCCCAACCGTGCCATCGCGAACATCCCTGAGGCTGGTAACGATCAGCCCGCTGTTGATGCCCGTGTGCATGCGCAGGGGCCGCCCGATCTTCTCTTCCACTTCAGGGCTCATAGTGTGGGCTAACTCGTGTAGCTCTAAAGCCGCCTTCACCGCCCGGCGCGGATCGTCCTCGTGTGCAGCGGGAATGCCGAACAGAGCCAGCACCTCATCGCCCACGAACTGACTTACGATTCCGCCGTGGCTCTCGACGATCTTGACTGCCTCGGCCTTGATACGGCTCATGATCCCCTCGACCTCCTCGGGATCGAGCTTCTCGTTCATGGCCGTGTAGCCGGATAGGTCGGAGAAAAGGACGGTGGCCTGGCGCCGTTCGCCGGTGGGGACGTAGGTTTCGGGCGTTTTTGTTGGAGCTTCTGGGGGTGTGCCTAGCTGGGAGAGGTCATGGCCGCAGCCGTTGCAGAACTTCACACCTGTTGGCAGGCTGATCCCGCACTTCGGACAAGCGAGTTCCAGCCCCGCCCCGCACTCAAAGCAGAACTTCGATTGCGGCGGATTTTCGTGCTGACACTTTGGGCATTCCACGGCTTCCCCACCTCGCGTAATCTGTGAAGCGAAAAACAGCCTAACAGATCAAAGAAGGAATGGGGATTGTGGGTTGTTGCCGCAGAGAGAAGGACGAGGGCGGAAAGAACCGAACGATATGGATTGAGGCGAGGGAGATGGAACCCCGTCCAACTGCCGCAGCGCCCCATCCTTGCACGGGTTTGTGTGACGCGGGGTGTGACAAATATTGGGCAGAGTAGAATGCAGGCACTTCCTGCCTCATGGGGGCAACGCCTCATCCTACACTCAACCAATGCTCCCGGTTCGGCCATTGCCTGACCATCTCCAGGAACTTGGGGTCGATCCGCTCAGGATGCTGGACGGCCTCCTCTGCCAGAACACCGGGGGCATCGTTGAAGGAGAGGAGGGACATATCCTCCATGCGCATGGGGTAAAGGACACCGTCCAGGTGGTCGCACTCATGCTGTAACAGGCTGGCCCAACTGCCGTGGGCCTCCGTCTCAACCTCTTTCCCCGCCAGGTTTTGGTACCGGATGGTGATGCGCTTGTAGCGCGGCACCTTGCCGTGCAGCCCTGGGATGGAAAGGCAGCGTTCCCAGATCGGCTGTTTTTCCTCAGTCACCGGGGTGATCTCCGGGTTGACCATGGTTGTCCAGGGGATGGGTTCCAGGTCCAGGTCTTCCGGAATGCGCGCCGCCGGCAGGTGATAGACCACCACCCGCTTGGGTACATACACCTGGGGTGCGGCAATACCCGTGGCGGCAATGTGCTCCAGCGTATCGCGCATGTCGGCCGCAAGGCGTGCGATATCGGGGTCGGTCGGGTCTTCCACCCGCTCTGCAATGCCCCGCAACACGGGGTGCCCCATCCTGGCGATGGATAGTATGGCCATGGTGATACTCCTCCGCAAAGGGTTACGGCGCGGCCTTCGCACGCCACGCATGAGACCGAAGGTATCACAATGGAGGGGGAGGAAAGAAAATGGTGGAGACGGCGGGACTCGAACCCTTCGTCAGTGCGAGAATGAACGCCTGCCTACACGCCTAATATCAATAAACTTATGCGGTTTGCACCTGTGCGAATGATGGAGGCTGCGCCTCGGTTTTTGCACAGCAGTTATGCACATCCATAGCACAAGGCGTGGGCTGGGTCCATAGATTTTCAGGCAGCAAAAAAAGTCTGAATTTGGGGCGACCTTTCCTTTCCGGGTGGACCGCTGTTGGTGGGCTCTAATTGCATCGTTCACCAATTCGGTATGGGTGATTGGCGGCATGTGGCCCGCACCGGGAATCTCTACGTATGTGCATTCGTGGATCATGGAATTGCGTAACTCTACAACCCGAGTTGCCGCAATCGTGGTTTCCGAACCTCGTATCAGCAGACATGGCACGTCTAATTCGCCAAAAGCCCCCAGGGCCGTATTTTTTTTAAATTGGAGTTAAATTCCGGCGCCATTTTCCACATTGTGCTTTAAATATCCGCCCGGCCAAGCCGCCCATTGACAGCCCGCGGAAGAGTACCCTGCAGAAATCCAACGGCGCCATGGTAGCCCCCAGCTTGCCCGGATTACATCTATTGCCTTGATCTGCCCTGTGGTAAAATAATTATTTGCAGTGGCGTCTTTTGAACCAGGAATTTCCACGCCATCCCACCTTTTTCGCGGGCCTGATTGGTGGCCCCCTTTGATTTCCCGCGATTTGATAGAGCCTCCGAACGCCAAGTGGGGAGAAGTAATGAAATTCAGCAGAATGCAAGCCATGAATGATCGGCAGCGGTCGCTTTTCCTGATTCTTATCCTGGCCGTAGTGGTGTCGTTTGCAACCGGGACAACAAACTATTTACTGTACGAAACCGCATTTACTGAACAACGAAAAAGGCTGATTGAAACAGCGAAAAGTCATGCCAGGCTCATAGAAGCGGTAGCTCGTTTCGATGCGCAGTACAGCACGGATTACCCCGGAGGGGCGGCCGAGGCCACCATTTCCCAGGTAAGAGATGCACAAGAAAGATATGAAAGATCGGGTGAGACCGAGGAAATTACACTGGCCCGCCGGGAAGGTGACCGGATCGTTTTCCTCTTCCGTCAACGGTACCAGGAACTGGATACGCCAAAACCGGTTCTCTTTGATTCCGGGCTAGCCGAACCTATGCGGCAGGCATTGTTGGGGCGGTCGGGGACGCTGATCGGACTCGATTACCGGGGCGAAACGGTACTCTCAGCCTTTGAGCCGGTTGCGGTGTTGAATCTCGGCATCGTGTCCAAAATCGATCTGACGGAAATTCGTGCACCCTTCATCAAAACAGGAATCATCACGGGAGTATTGGCCCTCCTCGCCATAGTTGCGGGAGCGCTCCTATTTGCCAAAACAACCGACCCAATGTTCAAGAGAATTCAGGAAAGCGAGGCCAAATACCGGGACCTGGTGGAGACCTCGCAAGACTTGATTTGGCGGCTGGACCAAGAAGGGCGATTCGTTTACCTGAACCCGGCTTGGGAATCCACGTTGGGATATAGCCTGGAAGAGATGGATGGGCAAACGTTCACATCCTTCAAACGACCCGAAGAAGCG
>CAZOXD010000059.1:14755-23756 GCA_964583525.1 uncultured Pseudomonadota bacterium | reverse complement strand
GGTTTTTTCCTTTTTGCCCATAGCAATGGCTGCAATTACCGGGCTTTCAGCCCTTGCCGCCGGTCTTTACACCCGGAGGGTAGGGGTTGGGTGGCAACGCCCCCAAACCAAAACGAACGAGCTTCTCGTACACGATCATTAGCTATAAGGATCGGCGGCGTCGCGCAGGCCGTCGCCGAGGAAGTTGAAGGCCAGCACCACCAGGAAGACCGGGAGGATCGAGAACAGCAGCCAGGGATACAGGGCCACCGCGTTGATGTTCTGGGCCTCGTTGAGCATCACGCCCCAACTGGTGATGGGAGGCCGCAAACCCAGGCCCAGGAAGGACAGCGCCGTTTCCCCAAGAATCATGGTGGGAACGGAGAGGGTGATGGACACGATGAGATGGCTGATGAAGTTGGGCAGCAGATGCCGGAAGATAATCCGCGGCGGCCGGGCCCCCATCAACATGGCGGCCAGGGCATAGTCTTCTTCCCGCAGGGCCAGCAGCTTGGAACGCACGGCCCTGGCCAGCCCCGTCCAATCCATCAACCCCAGGATGATCGTGATCCCGAAGAAAACGAACAATGGATCGGTCTTGACCGGAATCGCGGCGGAGAGGGCCATCCAAAGGGGGAGTTCCGGGAAGGAGCGGATGATCTCGATCAGCCGCTGCACCGCGGAGTCCACCAACCCGCCATAATAGCCGGCCAGCCCCCCGATGACGATTCCCATCAGGAAGCTGACGGTGATCCCCACCAATCCGATGGTAAGGGAGATGCGGGCGCCATGCACCAGCCGGGAGAGGATGTCCCGGCCCAGGCGGTCCGTTCCCATCAGGAAGAACTGTCCTCCTTCGGCGGGGCAAACCAGGTGAAAGCTGGCTTCGATGAATCCCAGATAGGTGTAGGAATCCCCCTGGCAGAAGAACCGCAAACGCTGCACCTTCTCCGGGTTGGGCGTATATATCCGGCGCAAGTTGATCAGGTTGAGACGGTAATCAGTTCCGTAGACGAACGGCCCCACCAGGGAGCCCTCGTGGAACAGGTGCATCCCCTGGGGGGGCGCATAGATGAAATCGGTATGCCGGGTGTGCAAATTGTAGGGCGCGATGATCTCGCTCATCAGAATCGATAGATAGGCAATTCCCAGGAACCAGGCGGAATAGATGCCCAGCTTGTGCCGCTTCAGCTTCCACCAGATCAGCTTCCACTGGGAAGCTGCATAGTAGCGCTCCTGCTCCGGGGTAAGCGTCTCGACGGAATACGGATCGAAGGGCTCTTCGGAAACGGTGTGGGGCAGCTTTCCCCCCGCCATGCCTTTGCTCATCGGGTAATCCCTCCCGACAGGCGAATCCTCGGATCGAGCGCCGCCAGCGCGAGGTCCGAAAGGTACATCCCCACCACGGTCATCAAGGCCAGCAGCATCAGGAAGGTGCCCGCCAGGTACATATCCTGGCTTTGCAGGGCCCGCAGCAGCATGGGGCCGGTGGTGGGCAGGGACAGCACGACCGAAACGATGGCGGATCCGGATATCACCTTGGGCAGGATGGTGCCGATATCGGCCACGAAAGGGTTGAGCGCCATCCGCAGGGGATACTTCACCAGTACCTTGAAGGGGTGCAGCCCCTTGGCCCGGGCCGTGATCACATACTGCTTCTCCAACTCGTCCAGCAGGTTCGCCCGCAAGCGGCGGATCATGCTGGCGGTGTTGGACGTGCCGATCACGATCACCGGAACCCACAGATGGGCCAGAATCGAATTGAATTTCGCGAAGGACCAGGGCGCCTGAAGATACTGAGGGTCCATCAGTCCACCGATGGAAACTCCAAAGACGGTATTGGCGATATACAGCAGCACCAGCGCCAGGATGAAGTTGGGCGTGGCCAATCCGACGAATCCGACGATGGTCAGGGCATGGTCACCCATATTGTACTGATGTGTCGCGGAGTACATCCCAATGGGAAACGATACGATCCAGGTAAAGAGGATCGTGGAAAAGGAGACCACGAACGTCAGGAAGAAACGATCCCCGATCACATCCATCACGGGCAGGTCATATTCGAAGGAATGGCCGAAATCCCCTTTCAGGGCGTTCCCCAGCCAGGAGAGATATTTTTCGTGGAAGGGGCGGTCGATGCCGTACTGGAGGCGCAGGAATGTAATCCTCTCCTCGTCCACGGTCTCCCCCCGGGCCCGCAGTTCACTGACGTAGGTGCTCAGGTAATCCCCCTCGGGCAATTGAATGATGGTGAAAACGAGAAAACTGATCACCAGTAGATTGGGGATCATGATCAGCATTTGATTGGATACGAAACGCAGCATGGATTCCCGTTACCTGGATGAACTCGGTTGTATGGAGGATGACAGGCCTGCGATATCCGCGGTTTCCCCGCCCGCACCGCCCGTTTTGCCACCGCCCGTATTGTTACTGCCGCGGAACCAGAACGTATCGGGCCGGTAAATCCCGAAATAGGAGCCCGGATCCCAGTTGTAGATCCCCTCGATGGGTATATTCACCAGATCGTTGCTCACCACCACGGGTTGATAGACTCCCGCGATCAATCCCAGGGAGAAAACCTGTTCGGAATTGATGCGCAGCATGTTGTGCCAGGCTTGCTCGCGTTGGCTCCGGTTGGATGCCTTGAGCCAATTGCGGTATTCCACCAGGAGCGCCTTTGCTTCCGGAATGTCCACCGGCTCTCCCGCCTTGCCCTTGGTTTCGTAGAATTCTCCCCATTTAGGCCATTGATAGGAGATGCGGGCGATGGGGGCCAATTCCCAGGGATTGGATTCCGCCGAAGCGATTCCGTTGACCAATCCCCCCCAAACGGCAATCTGGGTTTCTCCCGTGTAGACTCTGCGGCGGAATACCTCGCGCTGGGAAGGCTTGGTGAAGAGCTTGATGCCCGCCTGGAGCCAACTTTCCCGAATCAGTTCGAGAATATCGGAGTGCAGGCTGTTCTCCCCCGCTGTTTCCACGATGATTTCCAACGGCCGGCCATCGGGAAGGTAGCGCAGTCCCGATTTCTCGCGGCGCCGCACTCCCACCTCGTCCAGCAATCGATTGGCAAGAGGAAGATCGAATTGCGCCCAGGCGCGCCGGTACTCCGGCCGGTACAACGGGCTGCCCTCGATCACGCTGTTGTTTCCGGGGGAAGCCATCCCGTAAAACAGCACCTGGTTGATTTCTTGGCGGTTGATGGCCACGGAAAGCGCCCGGCGGAAGCGGACGTCCCGGAACAGCTTCCGCCAAACCGGATCGTTGATGGTCAGATTGGGATACAGGGCCACCTGCGCCCCCAAGGCCCTGCGCCACAATCGCACCGAATAGTTGTGCTTCTTCTCTCCGGCCTTGAGAAAGCTGAAATCGTTGAAGGATAGCCCGCGGGCCTGCAGGTCCGCCACCCCGGACCCGGTCTGGGCGGCAATGAGCCGGTGGTTGGAGAGTGTGACATGAAGGGTGTCGATATACGGGAGTTGATTCCCCCTTTGGTCCACTCGGTGATAATACGGGTTGCGCACTCCAACGAAGCGCTTGGCTGGCACGGGTGTCGTGTTGATCCACGGTTGCAGCGTCGGCAAATCGGGGTTGCGGAAATCGTCCCTGGAATGATGAAGCGTCGCCCAATTGGGCTTTTTGAACTTGCGAACCTGGAGGGCCAGTTCCACCGGGTTCGCGAACTTGCCATGAAATTGTTTCAGGTAATGAGAGGGGAGGAAGATCGTAAAGGGCAGGGGCCGGGCCAGGGCACTGAGAAAGTACGGGTTGGGGGCCTCCCATGAATAGCGCACCCGGGTCTTTCCAAGCACTTCAAACTTCGGTGGTTTTCCATTCACGAGGAGCGCGTTCGGCACACCTCCGGGAAACAGTTTCCGGTTATGCAGCACCTCCTCCCAGTAATACCGGAAGTCGTCTGTCGTGAACGGAGCGCCATCGGACCATTTATGCCCTTCCCGCAGGGTGAAGGTGAAGACGCGGGCCTCGCGCACATCGAACGCGCGCAGGATATCCGGGACGAACTGGTACTCGCGGTTGTATCCGATCAAACGCGCGTAGCCGTAGATTTTCATCATCCGAACGTCCTTGGGGCGGTAAATCAACATCCGCCAGGTGCCGCCGAATCGGCCGATCTCCCCGCCGTTTTCAGCAATACGCGCCAGGCTGGGTTGTTTGGGCAGGCGCAGAGCCACCGGAGGCAGCTTCCCGGCTTTTACCCTTTCCGCCAGATAGGGGGACCCTTGATAAACAGCCGGGGGGGCTGCTCCTGCCATCGCGGGAAAGATCGCCGGGAAGAGGGTTGCCGCCCACACGAAACTCGCCAGCACGGCGGAACACGCGCATGGGGCGCCCCTGCGGAGACGGGGCGTCCTGCCGGTCCGGTTTTTCTCCGGATGTACTTTACCTGGCTTGAAGAACATGATGCTCATCGCCCACCTGTTTCATGAAAGATTCCCCCGCACCTCCCAGCCGGAATGGGGGTGGCCAGGATGCGGGGTTGGACATGCGTTCCAAAGATAATTTTTCGAAATCCAGCTTTTGTTCCAGATCGGGTTCAGGCACGGAGTTGAGAAGATTTTGGGTGTAGGGATGTTGGGGGTCTGTGAGCAGGATTTCCCTGGGAGCGATTTCCACCAGGTTTCCCGCGCACATCACGGCAATCCGGTCGGCCATGTAATTGACTACGGCAAAGTCGTGAGTGACGAAGATCAAGGTCAGTCCCAATTCCTTTTGCAGGTCTTTGAGCAAATTGAGAATCTGGGCCTGCACCGATACATCCAGGGCGGATACCGGCTCGTCGCAGATCAACACCTCGGGGTGCAGGACCAATGCCCGCGCGATGCCGATCCGTTGGCGCTGTCCTCCCGAAAAGCTGTGAGGATACCGGTTCATGTGCTGAACTTGCAATCCAACCAGCCGCAACAGGGTGCGCACGTGTTCTATCCGTTTTTCGCGCGTGCCGACCTTGTGAATGAGCAAAGGCTCCGAGATGATCTCGGACACGGTCATCCGCGGATTGAGGGACATGAAGGGGTCCTGAAATATGTACTGTATCCGCCGCCGGTATTTGAACATCTCTTTTTCATTGAGCGAGAGCAGGTTCACCTGCTTCTTCCCATCGCGGAACAGGATTTCACCTTCGTCGGCCTGCAGGGCCTTGAGGATCAATCGGCACAGAGTGGATTTGCCGCTTCCGCTTTCTCCAACCAAGCCCATGCATTCTCCCTTTCTGATATTCAGGGAGACCTGGTTCAAGGCTTCGAGGGACAATTCTTCCCCCTTGGAAAAGAACCCCTTTTTGCGGAAAATGAATCGTTTGGAAACTCCCCGGATTTCCAGGAGTGGAGCCCCGTTTCCATTGTCTTCCCCGGAAGCGTCCCCCTGAGCCTCTGGACCGTCCTTGACCAACTGCTCCACCATCTCCAGATCCCGCATGCGCACCTTGATTTCCCGCAGGGGCACCAACCGCTCCTGATCGGACATGCGGGCGCTGGGAGCGGCATTGAACAATCCCTGGAGATACAGGTGGGCCGGCCTCTCGAAAATATCCTGGATCGTGCCGGATTCCATCACCTTGCCTTGGTACACCACCACCACTTCCTCCGCCAGATTCGCTACGACCGGCAGGGAATGGGTGATCATCAGGATGGCCATGTCCAACTCGGATTGCAGGTCCTTCATGATTTTGAGGATCTGGGCCTGAATGGTGACATCAAGGGCGGTGGTAGGCTCGTCGGCAATCAGCAGCGCGGGGCGGCATACCAGGGCCATGGCGATCATCGCTCGTTGGCGCAGGCCCCCCGACAGTTCGAACGGGTAATTCCGATGGGCGGACCTGGGATTGGGAAACCCGGTCAGACGGAAGACCTCTTCCATGATTTCCCGGGCCTCTGCCGGAGTTTTGTTCTTGTGGAGATAGAGCACCTCGGAGATTTGATCGCCAATTGTGTGGAGGGGTGAAAGGGAACTCATCGGCTCCTGGAAAATGATGGCCATGCGGTTGCCCTGCAGGTTTCTCATCTCAGGGCCATCGGGATGCATCCCGGCTAGGTCCAGCACCGTCCCTTCCATTTCCGGATCGCGGTAGAGAATCTCTCCCCCGGGGATGCGGGCGGTTTTGGGAAGAATCCCCATAATCGCTTGGGATATCACAGACTTTCCGGAGCCCGACTCCCCCACCAGAGCCACGGTGCCGCCACGGGGAATGCGGAAGGACACCCCGTCGACGGCTTTGATGATTCCTTCCGGCAGGTCGAACTCCACCTTCAGGTCGTTGATGGTGATCAGGTCGGTCGTCACAACCCTATCCTCAGGCCAGTTTAGTGTCGGAATTAACCAATTCTTTACTACATCGGGAACGTAACTGGAATCGCAGATCGATCTTCTTATAAAACGCTCGGTTCAACAAATGGGCCTTCACCCCGATTGCCCGGAAACGAAACCGGCAGGACCGGGTGGGCCCCTGTACAGGACCAATCCTACCCGGTTACGGTCCCTCGCCCGTTGGTCCCCAAAACTTGCCGATACAATTCCAAAAATCGCTCTGCAACGATCGGCCAGCCATGCGAGCGGCCCCAGTCCAGCGCATTCTTGCACAATTCGCGGTAGAACGCGCGGTCTTCGATGAGGCGGATCATGCATTGGGCCGTGGACTGGGGGTCGCCCTCCTCACTGAGCAGGCCGCTATATTCATCGCGCACCGCATCGGGAACTCCCCCGGAATGGGAACCGATGGCCGGAATGCCGCAGGCATTGGCTTCCACATACACCATTCCGAACCCCTCCAGCCGCCAGTTTCTGGCCACGGGGGTATGGATGTACGCGAACGCGCGGCGCAACTTCTCCGCGATCTCCCGTTCATGGATCACCCCGGTAAAATGCACGTGGTCCCCAACCCCTGCTTCCCGGGCGGTTTCGGCCAAAAAGCGTTTGTACTTGTCCGATCCGCCACCGACGATGTGATAGACTGTTTGGGGGTATTTCCGGCGCACGATGGCCAAGGCCCGGATCACCACGTCGAAGCCCTTGCGGGCCTTTAATCCTCCCACCCCCACGAATTCGATCTCGGAGCGCGAATATTCTCCCACGGGATCCGCATCGGCGCGCTGATTATTTCTGTGATAATTGCGGTGATAATTGGTGGTGTCGATTCCGTTGGGAAGGATGCGGATGCGATCCCCCAGATCCCGTCCCCGATGAAAATTCAGCAGGACGCTCTTCATGAAATGGCTGGGAACCACCAGCCGATCCACGAAGTCGAGCACCCTCCCATGAAACCGGCGGTCGAAGCGATGCAGGAAGGGCATGATCCCATAGGTGCCTTGGGCGCCCATCACCATGGGAATTCCATGCGCCTTGGCGGCCTTGTAGGCAATGTAGGCGGCGGGCGTGGCGAAGAGGGAATGCACCAGATCGAATTCACCAAACTCACCGATCGGGGCCAGGTAGGTGGATAAAAACCTCCACTGCCCGTACCGTAGATGCACCTTGGGCAAATGGTAGGAAACCCGCTCCCGCCATGGGACTTCCAGCCGGGAATGATCGCGCGGCAGGAACAGCCGGAAGTCCACCTTCTTTGCTGCGAGCGTGGCGGCATAATGATGGGTAAAATTCCCCCATCCATCGGTGGTTTCGGCAGTGGGCGAAATCAAGGCGATCTTCATGGGAATTCCATCATCGGCAGCCGTATCCTCCATTCCCCTATTCCCCCATTCCACCGTGCACACCGTTCCGCCCGCAGCTCAAGTAACCGCCTTCAGGATATCCGCCGCCCTGGCATCCCAGCTATAATGGCGGAGAAATTCCTCGCGGGCCGTATTTCCCAGCCGTTCCCGGAGCACTCCATCCTCCCTCAGCCGGATCAGTGCTTTTTCCCAACAAACCGGATCGTCCGGATTGCAGAGCAGGCAGTTGCGCTCATGCTCCATCACCTCCCGCAGGACAGGGAGGTCCGAGCAGAGGATCGGCTTGCCCGCCGCCATGTACTCGAACAGCTTCAAGGGCGACATCCAGGGAGCGATCTCCATATTGAGCCTGGTGCGCACACTGGCCGCATAAGGCG
The DNA here is from genome assembly GCA_964583525.1 of uncultured Pseudomonadota bacterium. Classification (GTDB taxonomy): domain Bacteria; phylum SAR324; class SAR324; order SAR324; family JACQKK01; genus CAZOXD01. Next base: position 15,715 of record CAZOXD010000059.1, on the reverse strand, counting down.
CGATCAGGACGTCGCAGGCCAACCGCAGTCCATCGGTGCGGGCGGGAGGAAGGAATCCGTGAAACACCACATTATTCATCCCGGCGCAATTTTCCCGCCATTCCTGCAACAGAGGCTCGGTTCCACCGGCCACGTGGAATTCGGCCCAGGGACATCGGCGGGCCAATTGCTGGATGATTTCCATGCCCTTGCCGGGATAGAGTTGTCCCACATACCCCACCCGCAGATCGAATTCCTCCCCACAGCGGTTCAAACTACCGGGCAGAGAATCGGCTTCCCCTGGAGGATCGGCGCCATCGGGGAACACCAGCGCTTCCAGATCATAATGCGCAAAGTACTGCTCGAACTCGGTCTGCAATGCCCGGGAAATCACCACCAACCCCCGGAAGCGGCGGCTGCGGATCAGCCGTCCCAGCAACACCCGGCGAAAGGAGGGCATCTCCCCGGGCGGAAAATGCGCCTCGAACACCACAGGGATGCCCAGCAAGGCCGCGAAATAGCATCCCTCCACCGAGCGCCCGTAGACCAGCCCCGCTCTTCGGAGCCATGCAGTGGCCGCCCCCAGCAGGCCATACAGGTACTTTCCCAGCCGGGTCGGAAAGCGGGGAAGATATGCGATGGAGAAACACGCTTCCACCCCATAATAGGCATGGGGATTTCCCGGGTTCTCCGCCTCCTCCTTCCCCCTGCGGGCCAACAGGGTAACTTGGGCTCCGGCGGATCCGAAAGCCTTGCACATTTTCATTACCTGCACACTGTTGGCGAATCGGGAAGGAATGTAGGAATCCGAAAAATACACCAGCCGGGTTGGGGAATTCATGATGGAATCAGGATAGCAACAACGAAATCATTCATCCGCTCCCCGCCGGTGAGCCGGCCATGATTTCTCGGACAGGGAACCGGGGGCATAAGGAGGATCTGTAATTCGGGGAGGAATGGGGTCTCAATGATGGTTGGCGG
>CAZOXD010000059.1:0-14655 GCA_964583525.1 uncultured Pseudomonadota bacterium | reverse complement strand
CCGATTTGCTTTCGCAATGGGGGGATATTCATGCCCCGGTGTCGAACCAAGCGGATGATCGCAAGAACATCGGCCTCCGGTTGTCCCGGCGAGCATGGCGAAAATCTCTCCCCCCGTTCCTCCGCCCGGCCGGTTACACCGCGGGAGTGGTGCCGCTGTTCATGCCGAATTTGTCGGCCAGCATGCCGATCCAGCGTTCGTAGCCAAATTCCCGGCGCACCCGGTCTTCCCCGGCGCGGCCCATGCGCTCCCGCAATTGCGGGTCCCGGATCAACGTAAGCAGCGCCCCGGAAAAGGCTTTCGGATTCCGCTCGGGCGCCAGCAATCCATTTTCCCCGTCCCGCACCAATTCCGGAATCGCGGAAATGGTGGTGGACACCACGGGAAGTTGTTGGGAATTGGCCTCGATCAGAACGTTGGGCAGGCCATCACGATCCCCATTGTTGCTGATTCGGCAGGCCAGGGCGAACAGGTCGGCTTGCCGGTAGCATTCCAACACCACTTCCTGTGGTTGGGGGCCCATCCAGGTCACCCTGTCCTCCAGGCCGAGCTTTCTGGAGAGCGCCTGAATTTTGTCCTGCAGGATGCCCGTCCCGATGTGAACGAATTTCCAATGCACATCCGCGGGGAGCATCACCAGCGCCTCCAGGAGATCTTCGAAACCCTTCTTATCAACCGTCCGGCCTACGGAGAGAATGGTCACAGGGTCATCGGGCCGGCTGCCATCCGGGTGCGTGGCCTTAGGGGGCGGTGGGGGAAAGCGGGAGAAATCGATGCCATGATAAAGATGCTCGACCCGTCCAGGGGGGGCCAGGCGGTTCAGGTATTCCTGGTTCGCCGCCGTGCAGGTCACCGTCCACTGGCAATCCGCCAGTTTTTCCCGTTTGTCCCAATCGGGAGAAGTCCATATATCGATCGAATGGGCGGAGCAACTCCAGGTCAATCCCAGCAGCCGGGCCGCATACCGCGCCACCGATGCGGGGTGATTGAGAAAATGCGCATGCAGATGGCTGCACCGTTGCTCCAACTCCTGCACCATCACCAGGGCCTGGCCAAACCGGCGCAGGCGGGCCGCGGTGAAATCCCGGATCAGATCCCGAAAAAACAGGGAACGCACCTGGCGGTATTCGGGCTTGCGGCGCACCGCCCACCAGGCCCGCAATACCCGCAAGGGCTCCCTGCCCAAATAATACGGCAGGTAAATCACCTTGGCCTTGATTTCCTTGTGAATCGAATGGATCACTTTATTGCGCCGGAACGCCACGATCTGGATATCCAATCCCTTTTTTTCCAGGGCATGGATTTCCTGGGCGATAAACGTTTCGGATACCCGAGGGTAATCGTACAACAAAAAAGCTACGGAATTGGGTGACATAACCGATCGTTTCAATTGGCCCCAACAGGGTTATCATTGAGTCGCAAATTCAAAATCCTGCCCACCAAACCGGTCATGGTATCCAGCCCATCCAGCATCCCTTCCAGGGGAAGTTCGGAGGGAGGCTTCAGGTTGGCCAGAATTCGAATCGCATCGGCCATCATGGCCGGATCCCGCTTTTCATCGTCAATCAACATCCTTACCAATCCCAGTTCCTCGGCCCGTTGCGCCCGAATCTGTTGCTCCAGCTTGGGGGCTCTGCGAGGAACGATAATCGCGTTTTTCCCAAAGGACATAATCTCGCAAAATGAATTATACCCGCCCATGCTGACGACCCCAATCGCATCGGCCAGTAAATTTGCAAACCCGGAATCGAAAGTGATCGCCTTTACCCTATCCAGGTTGATGACCCGCGAATGAAACTTTCTTCGCATTTCCTCTGGCATGAACGGTCCAAACACCAACAGGGCATTGACCTGCAAATCCGGATCGAATTCGTACGCCTTGATCACCCAATCGATCAATCCATCCCCATCGCCGCCCCCTCCGGGCGATGCGATGATGCAGGGGGCGCCGGGCAAATGCGTGGCTGGCTCGCCGGTTTCTCCCTCCAGGGGCAATTGCCGCCGAAAATACCCTGTATAGACAACTTTGTCCATGATATGGTCCGGAAGATCAAGACCTTGGAGGGTATCGTGGTATTCTTTCAGCCCATACACCCAAATTTGATCGTATACATTCTCCAACAGGGGAATCACTCCCAGGGCGTTCCATTCACTGGAGAGGGCCTGGACGCCATCCATGATATCCCTCAATCCCAAGACCAGCTTGCACCCTTTTTTCCGGAGCAGTTCCAGGGCCGGAAGGATCTCATCGTCCAGTCCGGTGGGTTTGGTGTCCACCAGAAACAGGTGCGGATCGAATTTATCGGCAGTTTGCTCGATGAGGGCGCTGCGAATTGCAAAGACTTCCTTGATCCCGATTTGCAGTTTCCTGGGCTCGAATTCCTTCCCGATAGGCCGTACGACCCCCGGAATCCGGATAAAATCCACCCGGTCTCCAAACCGGAAATTCCCGGCAACGGGAGAACCTGTCAGGATCAACACCGAGGCTTGGGGGTAATGGTCCGTCAATCCATGAGCGATCGCCAAACTGCGGGAGAGATGCCCTAATCCAAATATATCGTGGCAATAGATCAGAATCCGCATGGAGGAAGTCTCATAGTTCATGGAATCTCGGCCTCCTGAGCCGGCCAATGGCGCGGCCGGGCTTCTCCCTGGAACCGGCGGGGCTACAGGCGCTGAAGGCGGAGCGGGAATAACACTCATCCCTCGTTTCAGACCGCAGCCCCAATTATTGTTCTCAAAATGACTTCACTCAATTCCCCCTGGGAATCCTCCTCTGTGGGGGAATGGATGAATCCTTTCCCTTCGGATTACGTACTCCAGGACTGGCCTTTTTGCCAGAGAATTGCATTGATATGGGATTCAAATGGCGATCCCGTCCTTTTCGCCAGCATAAACCATGTGATTTCGATTACCAACAACGAATTTGACAAAAATAGGCACATGATCCGAAATTCGAAAATCAACATTTTCCGAAATTCAATCCATCGCTAAACCTGAATTCCCACCATTCCAAGTGAAGGTAACAGGAAGCATAACAGGGGAAGCGGTGGTTCGGAATCATTGAATGAACGGGTTGGGAAGAGGATTCTGGTGGAACGAAATCTTTATAAATTCATCCTGAAGTATAGCTTGGCTGAGCAGGTCAAGCTGATTCTGTTGATATTCGCATCCTATCCGATCATTTACACCGGTTTCATCATTCCCAAGATCATCATCAATGATGCCCTCCAGGGAGGTGCGGAAAGCCGCGGTCTATTCGGGTTCCAGTTCGATCAATTTGAATATTTGATCCTCCTCAGTTTTGCATTTCTGCTGATCGTCCTGGTGAATGGTCTGATCAAATTTCTGATGAATGTCTATCGAGGCGCCGTGGGAGAACGGCTCCTTCGCCGATTGCGGTATCAGTTGATCAGCCGGATCATGCGATTTCCACTGCCGGCGTTCCGCAAAATCTCCCAGGGAGAAATCATCTCCATGATGACTCTCGAAGTGGAAAAACTCGGGAAATTCATGGGGGAAAGCTTTTCTCTGCCCGCCTTTCAGGGGGGTGTCCTGCTGACATCCTACACCTTCCTGATGATCGAAAATTACATGATGGGCCTTGCCGCGATGGCGCTTTATCCCATTCAGATCTATTTGATTCCCAAACTGCAACACCGGGTAAATCAACTCGAAGCCACCCGGATTCGCATGGTGAGGGAAATGTCCTCGAAAATCGGTGAAACCCTTTCGGGAATACAGGATATTCACTCCCATGACACGACCCAATACGAATTGGCGGAATATTCGGAGCGCTTGGGATCCATTTTCTACGTTCGACTGGAAATTTTTCAAAAGAAATTTTTCATTAAATTCTTCAATAATTTTTTGGCGCAAATCGGCCCCTTTCTGTTTTATCTGGGAGGCGGATACTTTGTGATCACGGGAACTCTCACCGTGGGTGGGCTGGTGGCGATGCTGAGCGCCTACGCGGTCATGTACGCCCCCTGGAAGGAACTTCTCAACTATTATCAGCAATCCGAGGAAGCCCGGATCAAGTATTACCAGGTCGTTTCCCAATTCGGCCCAGCGGGGATGATGGACGAGCACCTGCTCACGGCGGAGGATCACACCGGGCAGCCTCTCCAGGGAAACCTGAGGGCAAGCGGGTTGGGATACGAAGATGAAAACGACAATGCGATCCTCGAATCGCTGTCCTTCCGGATCGATTTGTCGAAACACACCGCCATTGTCGGCCCGCCCGGCACCGGAAAGGTCACCTTGCTAAGGATTTTGGCCAGGCTGATCAATCATTCCAGCGGGCAGTTGAAAATCGGGGATCACGACCTGCGCCAGTTGCCGGAATCCATCACCGGCAGAAAAATCGCCTTCGTTGGAGACGGATCGTATATCTTCTCGGGTACCCTGGGATACAACCTGTTCATTGGGCTCAAGCACCGTCCGATTTCCCCCCCCGACCTGCCGGACAAGGAGCGGACAGCCCGGGATAATTTTCTTCGGGAATCCGGGAGAGCCGGGAACCTCCAGTTCGATATTCAGGCCGATTGGACCGATTACATTTCCGCCGGGGTGAAGGACAGCCGGGAATTGATCCCGGAAATCCACCGGATATTGAAAATCGTCAATCTGGATGAGGATGTCTACAACTTCGGATTGCGCAGCAACATCGATCCGCACCGCCAGGAAGAAACCAGGGACAGAATTTTGGCCGCGCGCAAAACCCTGACTGTTAAACTGACAGACCCGGCGGTTGCCAGATATATCGAACAATTCGACTCCGCATCCTACAACGAAAATGCCACCCTCATCGAAAACCTGATGTTTGGAACTCCCACCGAGGCAGGGATCGTTCAGGATGAAATCGCCAATAACCAATATCTTCAATGGGTGCTGAATGAATCCGGGTTGTTCGAAGACTTGATGACCGTAGGGTACCGGGTAGCTTTGTTCATGTTGGAGGTCTTTTCCGATTTGACCGAAATCAACCAAAACTACCAGCAATTCAACTTCCTCGATATGGAAGACCTCCCTTTGTTCAAAATCCTTTGCTCCCAATGCGATACCTTGGGGATGGAGAGCCTCAACGAGGAGGACAAACACCGGCTGGTGGAGCTTTCCTTCAAGTTGATTCCCGCCAAACACCGCCTGGGATTGGTGGAGGCGGGTTTGCAGGAAAAAATTCTCAAGGCCCGGGAATTATTCAGCAGGAAAATGCCCCGTGAATTAAAACACTCCTTCGATTTCTTCGATGTGGATCACTATAATGCCGCCACCACCATCCAGGACAATATCCTGTTCGGGAAGTTGGCCGCCGGAGAAGCCAATGCGCAAAACCGGGTGGGTGTATTGCTGCGGGAGGTCATTGAGGAACAAAATCTTGTCGATGCCGTGATCCAGGCCGGGCTTTCCACGCCGGTGGGTACCGGAGGGATCCTCCTTTCCTCCTCGCAGCATCAAAAGGTCGTGCTGGCCAGGGGGCTGATCAAGCGCCCGGATTTCCTGGTAATGTATCATCCATTGAATGAACTGGAGGCCCCTGAACGGATGCAGGTGCTGGAAAACCTCAAATCCGGGGTGCGGGACGAGGGAATCATCATGGCCTTGAAATTCCCCAGCATGGCCAAAAAATTCGATCACATCCTCGTGATCCAGGGGGGGCAATTGGTGGAGCAGGGCACTTATCAGGAATTGGCTAAACCCGGCACAAGTTTTTCCCAATTGTTGGATGCGGAAAAAACATAGGAAGGAAAATCATGGACATTCATCAGGAATTGAAGGCGCTTCAGGAAATTCCCTTCTTTTCTGGCATCGACGATCCCAAAATGAAGTTGATCGCGTTCGCTAGCCAAAGATTGCACTTCCAACCGGGGGAAGCGGTTTTCGAAGAGGGCGATCCCACGGACTCGATCTACATCATTCTATCGGGGAAGGTGGATGTCATCATCAATGTTCCAGATGGAAAATTGAAGGTATCCTCCATGGGTAAAAATACGATTTTTGGGGAGATCGGAGTGTTATGCAACGTCCCCCGCACCGCCTCCATCGTCGCTTCCACGGAACTGGAAACCCTGAAAATCGAAAAGTCACTGTTTATCCAATTGGTGCGGGACTTTCCGGATATTGCCCTGAGCATCCTGGACGTCCTGGGGCAATACCTCGTGCGCTACAACAAGTTCATCGGCCAAATTTCCAAGGAGCAGGCCGAATCCATCATGCGGGAAATCGGCGAAGCGTAGGAGATGCCGGCGATGGGTGGAGGGAGTGCCCGGTTCCCCCTACCGTCCCTTGAACACAGGCGTCCGCTTTTCAATGAACGCATTGACGCCCTCTACGTGATCCTCGGTTACCATGCTTTCCGCGATCGACCTTCCTTCCAGTTCCAATTGGTGCTCCATCGTATTGTCGAAGGATGCGCTCAACAGGGCCTTGGCCCGCCCGTAGGCCAGAGTGGGACCACTGGCCAGGCGCCGCGCCAGTTTGTCTGTTTCCGCCGCCAATTGGGCTGCGGGAACAACCCGATTGATCAGCCCCCAATCCAGCGCGGTTTCGGCATCGATCCGTTCAGCCAGCAAGGCCATCTCCATAGCGCGTTTCTGTCCCACTGCCCTGGGAAGAAACCATGTGCTGGAGCCATCCGGGGAAAGCCCTAGATTGGCGTAGGCCAGCACGAAGAAAGCATCCTCCGAGGCGATGACCAGATCACAGGCAATGGCCAGGGAGACCCCCGCCCCCGCCGCCGCGCCCTGCACCGATGCGATCACGGGCTTGGGCATTCTCCGCACCCGGTAGATCGCATAGTGCAGGGTATGCAGTCCGCGGGTGACGGCCAGTTGGCGTTCCGTGCCGGGGAGCCCCTGGCGCTCCTTGAAGGACTTGACGTCGCCCCCTGCCATGAAATGCCCACCGGCGCCCTGCAGCACGACACAACGCACATTGGGATCGAATTCGGCCATTGCGGTATATTCCGCCAATCCCTCTCGCATCTCCATGCTCAACGCATTGCGCGCTTCGGGGCGATTAAAGGTGATGGTGGCGATGTGATCCTGTATGTCCAGCGAAATATCGGCGGCCATGGGCTCTCCTTCTTGTTCGTGGCTGGTGTGGATATATCCCATTCATCCGTGGAAAAACCGGAAATTATCCCGGGGCGTCCACAGGGAGCGCTGCAATTATACGGGGATGGTTCCTGGCCCGGCAAGCTGGCAATTGGAGGGGGAATTTCCGGAGGAAAACGGGAGGGCGGGTGCGTGCCCGATTCGAAGCTGTGGGGGGGGGAGTGGAGCAGGGGAAGTACCGGAATGCTACTTTGGCAGGTGATTTTCCAGGAATTCGATCAATTTTTCAGGGGTCAAAGTATAGTTTTCAAACTCGGCGCCGATCTTGTACATGGTCTGGCCCGAGAATTCGCCCTTTCCATCCACGGGCTCACAATGCTTGATCAACACGGATATGGAGAGGAAATCCATCAGGTTGAATATCCCGGTCGTGCCTTCCACGATTTCGGCGCCGGAATAGAATCCAACACCTCCATGGGAGATGTTGAAAGGGATCAACAGCCGTCCCTGACCATCGCTGCTGACTGATTTCACTGTTTCGGGAAAGTCGTACCGGAAAAATTGCCGTTGGTTTTCCATGGCCCCTGTAGCGATGAAAGAAAAACCGCAACCTGCTAAATCACATAAATCCTGCTACCAACCCTGATATTCATTTCTTGATTTTCAGGCGCCTTGCTTTAACCTGTCGGAATTCCTGGAAGATCCGGTGTGGAATTTTCCCAGCCACATGGGAAATGATCGGAATAGAGGGCTGGTAGGGGACGCTGAACGTTACCTGTATTTACTCCCATTTTTCCAATAACAATAGCAATACCCCTTAAAATTCCGGGGAAAAAATAGGGTTGCAAAGGGAGAATTTCACTCTCTCCGGATTTTACCCGGCAATGAAATTGTCAGGTATGGGGTGGGTCTTTTCCCATCCACGATTGGGAACGCGGGATTTGACTGCGCCTATGGTTCGGAACATTTCCCTGGTGGCTGAAGACCGCCAATAGACCCGGGGAACGAAAGGGTTCTTCACCGCCGGGTTGCCAATGCAGCTTCAAGTGGAACCAGCGAACGCAGCGGCGATTAATGAGCTGCTCGAAGGATTTGGGATCGCCATCGGCGTGATGGAGAACAAGTAGCTTCCAGGTATCCCGTCTAAAAAAAATTCACCTATGCTTATTCCTCTGGAACAATACCGAAACTATCTGCGTTTTATTATAAGGAAGATAGGCGGGGAAATTGCGGCCCCAAATCCTATCAACTCCTTTTTCCGGAGGGGCCATGAAGACCTCGCGTTTGACGCTATTCTCGCCGATCCTCATTCTCGCTATTGGAATTATCGGCGGTTGTTCGGATGATGATCTCACCGGACGGGCGAAAGACCTGGGAGGGGGTTGTGTGCCGATCCCCACACCGGGCCCCACATTATTCTTGGACGACGCTGAGGACAATGATGCCTCCGATTGGTTGGTGAACACCTATCCCCTTACAACGGTATCGCCGGGGACCAACTGCACAAATTTCGCCTTCGACCTAACCGGAGGCAATGGGACTCACAGATCAGGTGTGTCCAAGCCCCTTGGCGGTATCCAACCCACCTCCCTCAGCTTCTGGGTCAAGGTCGAGGCACTCCCCGGCCCCGGCGAGATGTATGCCTATTTTAGACTGACCGATGCTTCCAACAACGACGCCATCTGGTTCTACGCAACCGATTCCGGCATCGGAATGTTATCCTTCGACACAGGGTTGAAGTATCTGGTGCCGACATATTCGGCGAACACTTGGTATTACGTGCAAATGATTAACATCAATTGGGTCTTGCATACCTTCGATTACTATCTGGATGGAACCCTAATCAACAGCAACACACCGTTTTATAAGGCCGCCGTGACCGACGCACAAACCCTTTACCTATACAACTACACAAACGGAACCACATGGTTTGATGAGATAAGGCTTTACCCCTGAACAAGAATTCCGTATTCATCCCTTCCACCTGCAATTCCCTCGGCAATACCCTCCCAGGCCGCCATTCGGCTTTCGTATCGCGCCCCTGAGCGCATTCCCCGCCCGAACCCGTCCTACCTCCCTTCGCAGCATCCAAAACGCCTTATTCTCTATTCTAGACATGCTATCGCATGTTTTCTCAGTATTTGGACATACTGGGACACGGTGCGGGTTTTTCTTGCCTATCCTGAGGTGGCGGCCTAACCAATCCAGGCCCGGGCGGGGAGGCCGAACACATCCGCGCTGAGGATGGCGGTGAGCTTGCGGTGGGTATCGGGAGAAGCCATGGGCGATCCTTTACTCCGGCAGGCCGGCCTTGCGGAGGGCCTCCATCTTGATCCCATGTCCTGTGGGATCTTCCTCTCCGTTCCCGGCTATCCCCTTCTTATGGCGATCAGCGGCTGGGCCCTGGCTGCCCTTATTCCCACCTCCGCCACCGTTGCCACCCCCACCTCCATTACCACCACCTGACAGTCGATGACCGTGGCGTTCGAGAAGTTTAATCCCGCTGAATTTTTTTCAGAATAGAATCAATTGATTTCGTGAATTTCTTTTTATCAACGTCCCGATATGTCTCCTGAACAATAAAAAGCTCTCGGAATTCCCGTTTAGAACCAATATCGTATAGGAACAGGGTTATTTCAGCATTTGGCCATTCCCTGGTGTAGGTATAGGTGATGACGGCGTCCACCTCCAGGTCTTTTCCGGTCCGATAAATCAAATTCTTATTCTGTCTTTCCGTGCAAAAAAAGCAGTCCTTTATCCAGAATTTACTCTTTTTATCGGGTTTCCCTTTGAGACCATCAAGATAGGAATCCGGCAATTGTTTGTATTTCACCTCCATATCTTTCTGACTGTTTACCGAAGCCACCAATATATCCGGAACCTCATCAGCATATTCTCCCCTTGATGGCCCAGGAAGTGGGTGTCCTTTAATAAATGCCACTTGGAGTGCCCCCCCAGCGGATCTTTCCGCTCCGGAAATCGTGGGCGCCGCCGTGATTTTTGCGGGTGGAGGCCCTCCGGGTGGGTCTCTTCCAGCGGAGGTAGATGCTGCGCCGCCTGGTTCCGGAGTTGGTTTGAATCCATAATTCCAAGCCAGGGAGCCGCCCACCATCACGGCAGCCACCACCGACGCGGCCAGTGCCACCTTGCGCCACTGAACCGTCAGCTTCTTTTTCGCCCCTACTACCCTGTGGGCCGCCGCTCCCGGTTCCAGCATCACTTTGTAGACGCGCAACGGTTCGGCGCTGTTCTTCACCTTGTGCTCGCCCAGGTAGTCGTAATCCAAGTCCAGACGGGTATAAACCTGATCGTAAACGGTGCGTGAAATACAGACGCCTCCGGGATCGGCCAACGCCTCCAGCCGAGCGGCGATGTTCACGCCATCGCCGAACAACTCTCCATCCTTGATCAGCACATCGCCCAGGTTCACGCCGATGCGGAAGTGCATCCGCCGCTGCTCGGGGAGCCCTTGGTTTCGCTCGGCCAGCTCCCGCTGAACTTCCGCCGCGCAGGTTACCGCGTCCACCACGCTGCCGAACTCGGCCAGGATGGAGTCCCCGGGCCGGTTGACGATCCTTCCGTGGAATTGCTCCACATACTCGGAGAAGACCTGCCGGTAGGCGGTGAGGGTTTCCAGGGTCTGGTCGGGATTTTCCGCCATCAGGCGGCTGTAGCCCGCCACGTCGGTGACGAATATCGCGGTCAGTTTCCGTTCCACATCCCGTGTTGCCATGGCGCACCTATGGCTGGGTTGCTCTGAATCTGGAAAGAGGGATACCGGGTAAAGGTACTTGTATGGGGGAGGATTTGCACCTGAAAATGAAGCTTGCTTACTTTGTCCTTGTTTCTCCGGTGGCCACCCTGCTGGATCGTCCAGCAGTTCTACTTCCTCCAGAGCGCACACATCCCCGCCACCTCATTTTTTGCTTTGAGACAATCAGGCAGGGAAGCCGGAGAGTGATCCAGGGAGTAGGGCAAGGCTGCGGGACGTGTCCCAGGGATGGGCAAGGGGATAACTCTTATTCACGGAGAATGGGATTGGATTGAAGTATCATCTGGACTTGGTTGATTTCCAAAGAGATAACCGAGCGTGAAGTTGATCCCGGCAAGAGAATATTCGTAATCATTGTCATCCGCAGAATGAACGCCCATTGCCCATCTAAAAAACAAGTTCTCCACCCCCACGAACCTCCGCGTTTCCAGCCCAAGATAATAAACGATTGCCTTCAAAGGCCCTGAGTCAATGGGTGTTGTCGGTGGGCCCGGGAAAAAATCTGCCTCACCCTCAATTTCAAACAATCCGTATCCGAAGCCCATTACAATCCTCTCTGCAATCCAAGATAATGATTTGTCCTTGAATTCCTCATAGAAATTTACAGCAGCGTAGGTGTATGTACCTGAGACCCTTACATTTGAATCGGGCTCTACCTGTTTGGAGCGAAACCGAGTGGGGGCTTGATACACAAAATTCATCCCAAGCGTCAAAATAGGGCCATCGTCGAGGATAATATCTGAACTGAGAAGGCTCAACGTCCCTTCCACCTCGCTCAAGTCGTTTCCGTATGAGGCGCTGTATCCGTCGCTTTTTCGTTGGATAACCAACTCTGAGACGTTGATAATTACTCCAGGCGTAACCTCACCAAAGCCAGCACAACCCGCTAGCGCATACATGAGAGCCAAAATGAAAAACAGAAAATAGCTACCCCGCATGGTTTCTCCTTATCCGATTATTGCGAATTGATACTGCGGAGATAGGAGATAGGCAAGGGCAAGGATGCGGGACGTGATCCAGGGAAGGCCGGGCAAGGATGAGGGAAGGTGCCCATGGATGGGCGCGGCATTGTTCGATAACCCGGATAAGCCATTGTGGGAATACCCGTCGGGCAGTGCAGATGGGAATGGTGGATGGACCGCGTCAGATTAAAGCACATCCTCACCCATTTACATGACGTAATCACCAATGATATTCCGGGTCTGGAATTCCGGATATATTTCTATGGGTCCTGTCAACAAGGAACCGAGAGGCCGGACAGTGACCTTGACCTGGCGATTGAATTTCTCAGCCCCATGGAGGATGGGGAGGCCCTGGCTAATAGGATGGTATTCCATGAAGGTTGGGAAAAATTCCTGGAGGGGGAATTGGGTATGGAGGTTCAGTTGGAGTTGTACCGAGGGCGAGAGTTCACCTCCTGTGTCCATCAGTATTTGGAGGAAATATCGGAGGTGATTTACGAGTCGCACCTTCCGAGACAATAATGGAAAAACTCCACTCAGAATATGCGCTGGTTGGCTGCCGCTCTGCTTGATCTCGTATACCGGAGATGGACTATTGCATACTGGGTGTAGCCTACTGGGCTCTGGGCACCCTCATCCGGGAAATGTCGGCTAAATTCAGGGAGGTAGCATCGTATTCAGAAAAGGCTTGTATTTCATGTCCTGGTCTTTTATGTGCGCTGTGACCCAGTCGACAAGAAACGTTACTACCTTCTCAGGATGCAACCTGTCGTACTTCAACTCATTTTTAAACTTCAAGACAGAACGGAGCAGGATATAGTGCTCTTCCCGGTGCTGCCCGAGGTCGGGAAAATTCGCTTTTTCCAGTGCGCGCTCTTCTTTTTCGAAATGAAGCACAACGTCTTCCAACATGTGGTCCAGAATTTCCTGAACCATTGGCCCGTGGTTTCCCCGGTGAATCTCGTCGATAAGGGTGTTAATCCACTTGAACAAGGTTTGATGATCCTTGTCGAACTCCCGTATCCCGACACTATAGGCTCCCTCCCAGTGAAGATGTTGTGTCATGGCAGCCGTTCCCCCAGCGGAATTATCGTACCCGGAAAATCGGGAATCGCCCTCCATCAATCCTCGGCAATTGAATTATCTATTAGGTTACCATGAATTTTGAAAAAACGAATCGCGGGAATTGCGTGACGGACCTCGAACAACTGACGGGGTGGAAATCTGGGAGGGGGGGGCGAGCCTGGATTCTATCGGGGAATGGTGCGGGTGGAAAAAGTGATAGATCTTGATTTGGGCGAGTTGGCTTGGCCCGCCCCCTTGACTCGAACCAGTTTGAGAGATGGTGTTCAGGTTGAATAAGAGCCTTCGCCCGCCAGGGCAAGGGGAGGACGCTGACGCCGAGGAAAGCACGGAAGGGAACAAGCTTACCAAATGGTGCAATAACTGGGGCCGATCACGATTCCTGATGGAGGGCTTCCAGGTCGAGCAGCATGACATAGCGCCCCTTGAAGGCCACCAGCCCATCTTCGGTCAGGGCCGTGATGGTGCGGGAGATGGTTTCCGGCCGGGTGGACAGGAGGTCGGCAATGTCGTGGCGGGTCATGGGCAATTCCAGCACCACCTCGCCAGCCTCCTGCTCGAGGCCAATACGGTTTTTCAGGGAAAGGAGGAAGTGCGCCATGCGCGTCCGCACCGGGCGGGAGGTGTTGGCAAGGATGGTGTCGTGGGCCTCGCCCAAATCCCGGGAAATATGCTTGAGAAATTCCAGGTCCAACTCCGGGCTGTTGGCCACCAACTTGGTGAGCACAGGCCCCGGAATGAAACACACGGTGGTCGGTGCCAGGGCCTCGGCGCTGGCCATGTATTCGGAGCCAGCGAAAAAGGAAGGCATGCCCATGGTCTGGCCCGGATGAATCAGGTTCAATAGCACCGCGTTGCCTTTTTCGTCGGTTTTCCGAAGGCCGACCAGACCGGATTGAACGCAGTAGATGCCGTTGTTGGGGGTGCCCTGGTGAAATATCACGCCGCCCTTTGCAAAGGATTGCACCACCTTGGCCTTCGACAGGCGCGCCTGATCCAGTTCCTTCAAAACGTGCCATTCAGACGATGCCAGCATGGGGCAACTTGCGCACTTCATGGTTTCCGGGCAGGACTTGAACCGGGTTGCAACTCGGCGCATTGCTTGAACTCCCGCATAAATTTCCGCAGTTTGCTACACCGCAACGCTAATTCAAATTGTTGAGTCTGGCCAAAATGCGATCAATATAACCTGTTATGAAATGAGATGGGATGCGGATCAATAATACTATTTTTACCCGATATTTCCAGATGAAATCCCCGATCGTTGCAGGTGGGACTCCCCGGGTCGATAATACCGCGTTTTCGGGCAATTATATCAGCATCGTTTTGGCCGGTTCGGCAGTTTCCAGGACGTCGAACTCACGGGCACCTCATTGGCCCGAACCATTGCCACGATCCTGAAATACTTCCCCCGCTCCGCGTTCACCAGATCAATCCGGTTGGCGCTCCGTAAAAGATTCCGAAGATAATCCCTGGCGGCCTTGGCCTTCCTTTTCTCGGTGGGGCACTTCCCCCAGATTTCCGGGGTGTCGATCCCCCGAATCCTGACGCTTATCTTCTCTCCGAAGAAAGGATGGATTCCAGGGAGAGTGAATTTGCAGGTATCCCCATCGTAACATCCGAGCCAAGCCACATTCTCAAACGAGGGGGCCGAGGCTGGATATGAGAGTGTGAGCAGAATCAGCAGTGAAAAAAAATTCCGCACGATAATTCCTCCCCATCGGATTTATACATAGCGTCATAAAAACATGCGTATCGCCCTTCGAGACGCCTTGCTCCG
>CAZOXD010000058.1:0-23844 GCA_964583525.1 uncultured Pseudomonadota bacterium | reverse complement strand
AAGTCCGACAGACTGCTAGGCAAGGATGCAAGGGAGAACAGCCATGGTTAGGCCAACAGTGAGAGTTCAGCGGGCGAGACGGGATCAGTTGGAGTTGCAGGCGGTGGATTTAGAGTCGCTGTTGCCTGCCGATCACCGCGCACGCACGGTGTGGTCGTTTGTGGAGGGGTTGGATTTGAGCGAACTGTATGCGGAAATCAAGGCCGTGGAGGAGCATCCCGGTCGACCGCCAATCGACCCGCAGATTCTGATGGCGTTGTGGCTGTACGCCACATTGGAAGGAGTGGGGAGCGCGCGTGCCCTGGAACGGATGTGTGATGAACATAACGCCTACCGTTGGATTTGCGGAGGCGTGAGCGTCAACCACCATACCCTTTCCGATTTTCTTGTGATCCACGTGAAATTCCTCGACGAGTTGCTGACGCGCAGTGTGGCCGCGTTGATGATGCAAGGTGCGGTGACCCTGAACCGGGTGGCCCAGGATGGAGTACGGGTGCGGGCCAACGCGGGAAGTGGCTCATTTCGGCGCCGCAAGCGCTTGAACAAGTTCCTTGAGATGGCCGATGAACAGGTGCAACGCCTTCGCCGGGAACTGGAGGAAGACCCGGCGGCCAGCGAAAACCGGCAACAGGCCGCCCAGCGGCGTGCGGCCCGCGAGCGCCAGGAGCGAGTGACCCAGGCTCTGGACGAAATGGAGCAGATCGAAGCCCAGTACGCAGCCAGGGACGCGCATGGCAACAAACGCAAAAAACCGCAGCCGGACGGTACGCGATCGCCGCCGCAAGAAAAGCGCGAGCCGCGTGTCTCGACCACCGATCCGCAGGCGCGAAAGATGAAAGGCGCCGACGGTGGTACCCGGCCCAGCTACAATGTGCAGTTCGCCACCGATACCGCCAGCGGAATCATCGTCGGAGTGGATGTGATCAACCGGGGAAGCGACTGGGAGGAGTTGCCGCTCATGCTCGATCAATTGCAACGGCGCTATGGCCGTTGCCCCGCACAGTCTTTGGTGGATGGTGGTTTTGCGAAGTTTGACGCCGTGGTGGCCGCCGAAAGCCGGGGCAGCGAGGTCTATGCGCCGGTGCCCAGTCCAACAAACGCCAAGCTCGGCCCTCATGAGCCACGGCCCAAGGAACCGCAGGCGATCACACAATGGCGTTTGCGCATGGCAACGGAGGAGGCCAAACAAATCTACCGGCAACGAGCAGCCAGCGCGGAATGGGTCAACGCCCAGGCACGAAACCGGGGTCTCAGGCAATTCCTGGTGCGCAGCATGGCAAAAGCCCGGGCCGTTGTGCTCTGGTATGCGCTGGCGCATAACCTGACGCAGTTGACGTACCTGACGGCCCAGGCTCAACCCGCCTGACCACAGGCAACCGCTGGAAAAATACAAGGTTTGAGGAGATGAGGCGGCAACCCATCCAGCAAAATGGCAACAAAATGGTGTGAGTCACCGGGGAACATCGGGTAAATCGATCTAAACCGCGCCATTCTGTGGCACGAGGCCATATACCGGGTGGTAAGACGGAATTAATTCACAGCCTCAGCGCCCCTTCGCCGCTTTAAGCTTGCGCACGAATGCCGCCAAGCGATTCAATAAGGTGGAAAACGCCACCGCCGTAATCTGGAAGATGCTGCTGATCGCTGAAAAGAAGTTCCGCCGGGTGGATTCGCCGCACCTGGTACAGGTCGTTTGGGAGGGGGAGCGTTTCGTTGATGGAAAGCAGGTCAAGCAAGAAGATCGGAAGGCTGCCGCCTGACCTTTTTACACACCTTTTGACGTGACCTCAGGATCAAATTGAAGCATTCGCAGACCTGACGGTCTACTCCAAATCTCCGACCATTTATGAGGAATCGCCCCTCCGGACTCGTTTGGCCGCGCCGGGCAGACGCCGCACCACACAACCAGCATTGAGGCTTTTCCCCGTGGATGCCTTCCGGAATTCTGAAAACCTCCTGAATTGAATGTCCACTTCAACGCCCTTGTTGATCGTATAATTTTCCCATTGTCAACAATCCTTTATTGATCTAATCTCAGTTCGTCGGCCGGGGTGATCCAAGATCAATCCGGGCTGAAAAGACGGGGGCCGATCGCGTTAATTCGTGGTCCGTGGGGTGTTTTCCGCCGGTTGTATTTCCCCTGTGGCCAAAATCCCAAGCCGGCCGTGGCGTTGCCGCGGGAACTGCTCGTGGCAACGCCCCCTGACCGGGGGGGTGGCGGTTGCGGGTTGGGGGGCCTTGGTCCTGATGGCTACCGGCCCATCCGAGCTGGCCCCCGCCACGCGAAAACCGTACGGTTTTTTGGAGCCGCTGGACGATGAGCGCATTGCGCGATTGGGTTTTGAAGCCATCGGAAATGACGCCCTTGGGAAAAAACCTGAGCCGGCCTGAATGCGTGGTTGTTGAACGGGACGGGACGCTTTGGATCTCCGATGATCGCGCGGCCGTTACACGCCTTGATCCCGACGGCACACAAACGCTGGTGGGAAACCTCGGCGGGGCGCCGAATGGCTTGGCGATGGACCGCGAAGGCCGGTTGTTGGTCGCCAATATTGAGGACGGCAAGGTTCATCGGCTTTTCCGGGATGGGCGGAGCGAGGTGGTTCTGGATGAATTGAACGGGGAGCCGCTGGGGGCCGTGAATTTTGTTTACCTGGATGGCGGCGGGCGTTTGTGGATCACGGTTTCCACCCGTACTGTCCCCCGCTCGGAAGCGATATCCGTTCCACGTCCGGATGGATACGTGATCAGAATGGACGAGGATGGACCGCGTGTGATCCTGGACGACCTCCTGTTCACCAACGAAATCCGATTCGATGCGGAGGAAAAATACCTCTATGTCGCGGAAACCACCGCCGGCCGGGTGGTCCGATTCCCGGTGGGGAGGGACGGCACCATGGGTGCGCGCGAAGTTTTCGGCCCACAGTCACTTGGCGCGGGGGCGCTGGTGGACGGAATAACATTCGACGTGGAGGGGAACCTTTGGGTAACGGAAATATCGCGTCACCAACTGATCGTCCTTTCCCCGGAAGGCGAAGCCCGCGTGATTTTCGAAGACCCGGAAGGTAGCCTATTGCACTTTCCAACCAGCATCGCCTTTGGTGGATCGGACTTGCGCACCGTGTACGTCGGCTCCCTCCGCATGGGCCATTTGGTTTCCTTCCGTTCTCCGGTTGCGGGGTTCCCCATGTACCATTGGGGGTGAATCGGTTTTCCGGTACGGCCGGGAAAACCCTTTACCGTTTCACTTGGCGGGCAAACCATCGGTTAGAAAGGAGCGGGCGATGTGTAATACAACGGAAAAAAAGCCTACCGGTTGGCAAGGATGGCTCAACGTCCCCACACCTCTCCCGCTGGAGGGGGCCGGGCCTTGGCTCGACCTATCGCACCGACTCAACGCGGACCTACCCCGCGTCCCGACGGTGCCGCCCGCCCGTTTCGAACAGGTGCACCGGCAGCCGGAAGATCCGTACAACGTCACCAAAATGGAGATGTGGGTGCATCTGGGGACCCATGTGGATTCGCCCCGACATTTTATTCAGGACGGTCCCACTTTCGATGAAATTCCCCTGGAACGGCTTTATGGACCGGGCGTCGTTTGGCGATTGGACTGCCGGGAATATCGGGTTATCGAGGCGGAAGACCTGGGCGCCATGGAACCCAAACTCAGGCGTGGGGATATGCTGTTGCTGGATACGGGCTGGACCCAGCTTGCCGGGACGGAGGCCTACGAGCGCCACCCTTCCCTAAGTGAGGCCGCCGCTCTGTGGCTGGTGAATCAGGGGGTCAAACTTCTGGCGGTGGATTTTGGCACGCCGGAGGCCGCACCTGAAAAACGATGGGATGGGTGGCACTGGCCGGTGCATCATGTCTTATTAAGCTGCGGTGTTTTGGTTTGTGAGCATTTGTGCAATCCGCGTCCGCTGGCCGGGCAACGGATAGAGGCGATGTTTCTTGCCTTGAATATCGAGGGCAGCGATGGCGCACCGGCGCGGGTGGTGGCCCGCCGCATTGCCGACTGATTCAATGCGGCGCGCCGTCCATCCCCCCAACCTGGGCCGGCCTTCCGCCACGGGCACGGCAGCCTGGCCAAACCTGCGCCGGCCCCTCTCGCCCATTCCAAATCCGCCTGCCGGGATTTCAGAGCGAAGAAGCATGAGGATCCAATGCGGTTGACCGAAGATCTCACGAAAGCCTGGCTCCGGGATCAAGGCCTTCCGGTGCCCCAGGGTGCGGCGGCGCACTCCCCGGAAACCGCGGCCCAACTGGCCCATGAACTGGCGGGACCCGTGGTCGTGAAGGCACTGGTGCCCACGGGACGGCGGGGCAAGGCGGGCGCCGTCCTGTTTGCCTCGGGACCCTCCGAGGTGCGGGGAGCCACGGAGGAACTGCTGGGGAAAACGGTCGGCGGTCATTCCGTCTCCAAGGTATACGTGGAGCGGCAATTTCCCATCGCCGAGGAACTTTACCTTTCCTTCGCTTTTGGTGCCCGGCAGCCGAGGGTATTGCTGTCGCGGCAGGGCGGAGTCGAAATTGAGGACACCTTCAAGAACCACCCCGGGGCGGTGGTCGAGGAGGAGATCGATCCGAACCGTGGGGCCAGGCCGTGGCACCTGACCTCCCTCTGGGAACGCGCCGGGGTTTCCGGGGCTTTGTTGCCCCGGCTGGCCCGGCTCGGTACGGAGTTGTTTAGGGCGTTTCGGAAGGCCGACGGATTGATCCTGGAAATCAATCCGATTGCGGTGGCCGCCGAGGGCGATCTGAGCCTGGTCGGCGCGATGCTTGAAATCGACAACAACGCGTTGTTCAGGCACCCGGTTTGGGAGGCCCTGAACAGCGAGGAGGGAACGGTTTTGGACACCACCAATGAACGGGAACAGCGGGTCTTGCAGGCCAACAAACGCTTCCCGGGCGGGGCGATGCGCTATGACGAACTGGATGGCGACATTGGGCTGCTGGTTGCCGGCGGCGGGGCCGGTCTGTTGCAACACGACATGATCATTGCGGCGGGCGGGCGCCCCGCAAATCACACGGATATCTCTCCGGGGCCGACACCAGAAAAATTGACCGTCTTACTTGAGGCGGTGTTCGACAACCCAAAAACGACGAGCCTGCTTGTGGGGTACAACCACCTGCAAATGGCCCCATGCGATCTGGTCACCACGGCACTTGTCGCCGCCATCCGAAGCCGAAACATTGACCCGCGGCGGTTTCCGATCGTCATTCGCCTGTTTGGGCCCAAGGAACAGGAGGCTCGAAAGCAGGTAGGCGTGATTCCCGGAATTCATTATCTTCCGCCAGGCGCGACGCTTGAGGAAGGGGTGAAAAAGGTGGTGGAGTTGAACCGAAAGGTCGATGGGACGGCGGGTGAGGGATGAGCATTCTAATCAACAGCGAGACCCGGGTTCTGGTGCAGGGTATTACCGGGTTTCAAGGGCGGTTCGACACAAAGCACTGCCTGGAATTCGGGACACGGGTGGTGGCCGGTGTAACGCCCGGCCGCAATGGCGAGACAGTGGAGGGGGTTCCGGTCTTCAACACGGT
Organism: uncultured Pseudomonadota bacterium; assembly: GCA_964583525.1. GTDB lineage: Bacteria > SAR324 > SAR324 > SAR324 > JACQKK01 > CAZOXD01. The sequence continues at coordinate 18,300 of CAZOXD010000058.1, read as the reverse complement.
GCGCTCCGCCGTCGAAAACACATCGGCCAACGCTGCGGTTGTTTATGTCCCGGCACGGGGGGTGGCAGATGCCGTGCAGGAAGCCGTGGAGGCAGGCATCAAAGTGATCCTTGCCACGAGCGAGAATGTGCCACAACACGATGCCTCGGTCGCCGTTTTTGCCGCCCGTGCGGCGGATGCAACCTTGGTCGGCTTTAACAGCAACGGGCTGATCTCGCCCGGCAGCAGGTGCAAGCTTGGAGGGATTGGCGGCGACCTCCCGGATCAAATCTATGCACCGGGCCGGATCGGGGTGTGCTCACGCTCGGGCGGCATGTCGGCGGAGGTCTGTTTTGCGCTCAAGCAAGCGAAAATGGGAGTCTCCACCTGTGTGTCCATGGGCGGCGATCCGATCACCGGGCGAGCGATGGTGGAATACCTGCAACTTTTCGAGGACGACCCGGAGACGGACGCCATGGTGATCTTCGGCGAGCCCGGCTCGACCCACGAGCAGGAGGTGGCCGAGGCCATCACGGCCGGCCGGATCAAGAAGCCCGTCGTCGCCTTGATTGCCGGTGAATTCCAGGAGCGCTACCCGAAAGGGGTTAGCTTTGGCCACGTCGCCGCCATGATTCGAGGCGAAGGGGACAGCGCTTCCGCGAAGCGAAAAGCGCTGAAGGACGCGGGGGCGCACGTCGCTTTTTCCCTGGCCGAGATCCCATTGCTGCTGGAGACGGCAAAGGGCTGAAGGGGCGACGCCAAGGTACCGCCCCCTGCCGCCCGTTGCCAAGGTTCACCTACAAGGCGCCGGCATTTTCGAGTTCCTTGATAAGGTTGGCCTGACCCTGCTCCTCCAGGATACGCCGGGCCAACTTGGGATCGTACGTCCCCTTCGCGGCCACCCAGGCATTCCGCGCCCCGCGGTGCCACAGGTCCATTTCCTTGGCGGTGGGCTCGTAGATTTTTATCTTGGTACCCAGCGCCTTTACCGAACTCTTTTGCCACGCCTCGTCAAAGGCGAAACTTTCACGTTGCAGGTCCGCCCCGGCCTTGTCGACGGCCCGCTGGGCCCAACCGGGTAGTTTGTCGTATCGTTCCATGTCAATCAGGAACGGGTGGGCGCTCCAGGCTCCGCCGACGTGGGTGATGTAATTGACGACCTCATAGAATTTTCCCGCCGCCGTAAAAGGATCCTGAAGGTACATCCCCTGCACCACCCCGGTCTGCAAACCCTCATACAGCGCGGACCAGTCGTAGGGAACCGGAACCGCACCCCATGCCTTGATCAGGTTAAATTCCGTGGGGCTTTTGGTGACCCGGATTTTCAGCCCCTTCAAATGCTTGGGCACCCTCGCTTCGCGTTTGGTATTGACCACGTGGCGAAACCCGGCGACCGGAATGAGCGCGATGGTATGCATCTTCATCTCTTTGCGGGAACGCTTGCTGAGTTCCGCGGCCAACCAGCCGTTGAGAATGCGGCTGGCCGATGAATTCCCCTTGAACAGGTACGGGAGGTTGATGATGTCGAAGGTCGTTCCAAATGCTCCGACGTTTCCGCTGGACACGGTGGCAATGTCGACTTGCCCGAGGCGCATCTGCTCGACGCAGTTGTGCTCACTGCAAAGGGAGCCCCCGAAATGCGTTTCCACCGTAATTCGGCCGTTGGAGTATTTCTTCAAACCCGGGACGAACACCTGTTCGATGGACTGGCCGATCGACCATTTGGTGGTGGTCGCCGTCCCGATCACCATTTTGATTTTGTCCTGCGCTTCCGCCGGGACGGTGAGCAACAGGGAACAGGCCGCGATGGCCAAAAAGGTTGAGAAGGTTTTTTTCAGAAACGGAATCATGGCGTGCCTCCTTTCGTGGAAAATGGCACTGGTCCGCCGCGGTGGGGCGACGGTTTTGCACCGGCCCTTTCCTGCGGACGATGCGGGGTTTGGGCGCCGCCGGTGTCCCTTGATCGAACGCCGGCGCGGGGTCAGAACTCCTTTCGTTCCAGGTCCTCCCCCTTCAATAACAGGTGTATGTCTTCGACCAGTATAACGACTCCGGCCGCCGCCACCAATGCGCCCGAAATGGGCATGATCATCATCGGATAGGTTTTTGGAAGGTAGCCCAATTCCCAGAACATCCCAGGCACGCGCATCGCAACCTTGAATCCGTACCAGGCCAGCAACAACCCGAGCGTTACAATGACCGCGGTCCAGATCAATTCCAGCAGGTTGACCGCCCGGGCCGGAAGCAGGTTATAAACCATTTGCATCGCAATTTGGGATTTGTCCCGGGTCGACAGCACAAGAGCCAGCATCACCAGCCAAACGTTTGCGAACAAGGTCAGCGTGTCGCCCCAAAACGGTGGCTTCAGAAAGACGTAGCGCATCACCACGGTGTAACAGGTGAAAACCACCATTGCGACCAACAGCGAGGAGCAAAGCACCCTGATAAGCAGTTTGAACGCAGGCTCAATTTTGGCGAAAGTTTGCATAAATGCACGTTACTCAATGAATCCAAACAATTGTGGCAGCCACAAAGTCAGGCTCGGAAAGATGAACAACAAGAACAGCAAAAACACTTCGACCAGCAAAAACGGCACCAATGCAACCGCCACGGACTCCAACCTGGCCTTGGCGATGTGAGCCGCGGTAAAATAAACCACCCCAATCGGCGGCGTAACCGTCCCCAGCAGAAAGCCCACCGCCACGATGAGCGCAGCCTGGACTTCCGGAAATCCGGCTTTGCCGCAAACCGTGATCAACATTGGGCCGAGAACGATGATGTTCGCAACGGCGTCCATCACCATGCCCGTGATTAGAATGAACCCCAACAATACGAACACGAACAACACGGGCGAGTCCGCAAAACCCGTCAGCCAGGTCTCCAGGGCACGGAGCGTCCCCAGCCGCGTCAATAGCCAACTGAAGGGACCCGCAGCACCAATAATGAAGAAAACCGAGGCGCTCAGCGTTACCGAGCGCGTCAGCGCCCCGAACAGGTTTTCCAGGGAAATGCTGCGATAAATCACCGTTCCGACCAGGAAGGCCGTCAGTGCGGTAATCGCCCCCGCCTCCACGGAACTGAAAATCCCGCCGACGATGCCTCCCACCAAAATAACCGGAATGATCAGCGCGAAAATGGAATTGAACAGGGCGCGCATAAGCCGAGGAAACCGGAATGGCTCGTCGCTTTGCTCAAAGTTGCGCCGAATGGCGATCAGGTGGGTGAGACCCATCAGCAACAACCCCACCAGGATGCCGGGTAGAATACCACCGGCGAACAACGCCCCCACCGACAGGCTGGCGCCGCTCGCCAGAATCACCATGGTGATGCTGGGAGGGATGATGCCGCCTATGGTCGAACTGACCGCGGTCACCGCGGCGGAAAAGGAGGGAGCGTAACCCGCCCGAGTCATCGCGGGGATCAGAATCGACCCCACGGTTGCCGTATCCGCAACGGCCGACCCGTTCATTCCCGCGAAAAGCATGCTGGTCAGGATATTCACCTGGGCCAGACCGCCCCTTAAACGCCCCACGATGGCACGGCTCAGCTCCAGCAGCCTTTCGGTAATGGTGGAACTGTTCATCAGCTCGCCGGTGAGCATGAAAAACGGGATAGCCACCAGGGGGTACCTGGCCAGCGCCTCGTACATTTGAAAAGGGATCGTCATCAACGGAACCGTGTCCGTTATCATGATGTACACGGCGGGCAACGCCGCCAGCACCAGCCCGATGGGCGCACCGAGAAAGATGAACAGCACCAGCGCCAAAATGAGGATAAGACTTTCCATCCGCCTCCAAGCGATGGCGAAGGTTGGAAGAATACGCGCCTCGTTTTGGCCGGGGGCCACGGCCAGGAGAGCGCCATCAAGGACAACCACGGCTTTGCCGACTCCTCCTTTTGGCGGGTGAAAGATCCTCCCTGCGCCCTTCCCGCCGCGGGATAGGGGCTTATTTGCGCATCGTGCGGCCCTTGGTGCCTACTTGCTCGGGCAGGAGCCGATAGGCGTCTTCGATCCACTCGCACAGGATGGGGCGCGTATCGCGGGGATCGATGATTTCGGGCACCCGAAAACGCTCCGCGGACCTGAACGGCGAACTCAACCGGTCATAATGCGTGTCGAGTTCCGCGAGCCGCACCTTGCGTTGCTCCTCGGAAAGCGCATCCAACTCGCGGCGATAGGCCGCGCGAATGCCCCCTTCGAAAGGAATGGAACCCCAGCGCGCGGAGGGCCAGGCGTAGTGGAGATTGATCCCCTGCATGCGGGCATAAGCCGAACCGGCCAGTCCGTAAAGGCGCCGCACCACGACGGCACACCATGGAATGCGGGTCTGCTCGATGGCCGAAACCACCCGCACCGAGCCTCGTACGGTGCCGACCCGTTCCGCTTCCGGCCCCACAACCGTACCGGGCTGGTCCACAAAGTTGATCATGGGCAGGTGGAACGTGTCGCAGAAATCGATAAAGGTTTCCATTTTTTCGGCCGCTGCCCGCGTAAGGCCGCCCCCATAGACATAGGGATTATTGATCATCACGCCCACCGGATACCCGTCCATCCTGGCCAGGCAGGCGATTACGGAGCGTCCATACCCCGGCGAAATTTCAAGCAGCGAATCCTTATCGCACACCATTTCCAGGATGGGTTTGGACTTATAAACCTTGCGCCCGTCCCGGGGAATAATGGACAGGAGTTTCTCCTCCCGGCGCTGTGGATCGTCCGTGGGCTCGGTGCGTTGCGGCACCTCAAATACGCTCGGCGGCAGGTAGCCCAGGAAGCGGCGTGCCAATTCGAAGGCCTCCTCTTCGCTGGCCGCTTCATTGTCGATCACTCCACTTTGCCGGGTGTGGACTTCCGACCCGCCCAACTCCTCCTTGTCCGTCCGGTTGCCCATGCCCGCCTCCACCACCGGAGGCCCGCCGGCAAAAACCTGGCTCGTCCCTTTGACCATGATCGAAAAGTGGGCGCAGGCCGCCTTCAGTGCGCCCAATCCCGCACAGGGCCCCAAAGCAATCGCCACCACAGGCACATATCCCAGCAACCCGACCATCAGCCAAGTGGGATATCCCGGAATTTTCGTCGCGCCCTGCTTTTCCACCAGCCGCACGCTGCCCCCCGCGCTTTCCACCAGCCGCACCAAGGGCATCCTCATTTCCAGAGCGTAATTTTCGGCGTAAACCCATTTTTCCGAGATGGTTGCCTCCGAGGAGCCGCCCCTGATGGTGTAGTCATCCGCATTAATGGACACCTTGCGCCCATTGACACGGCCGGTACCGATGATGGCATTTGAGGGACGGACATCAACCACGTTTCCCTCCTCGTCATATTTCGCGGTTCCGGTGAAAGTGCCGATCTCCCGCCAGGTGCCGGGATCCACCATCCGTTCGATTCGTTCGCGGGCGGTCAATTTCCCGTCCTTGTGTTGCCGGGCGACCGCCTCTTCGCCACCGTGACGCCGGGCAAACTCCCGGCGCAACTCCATCTCTTGAATTTCCTTTTCCCAGGTCATGGTCCCACGCTAAATGTTTATGATGGCACTCGCTCGCCTCCCCAGCCCCGGGAAGGACTCGATTGGGACGGTTTGGGTTGATCCCCCGAACATGGACGAGCCGCCTACCGCCGGGGGGCCGGCGGTTGCCCGTTTGAATCGAATTTGTTGGGATGGTAAAACGTTTTCACTCTGTTGACAATATGAAAATACTACTATTGACTAAAAAAACAAATGGGTTGGTCGGGAAAAAACGGCGCGGCCTTGGGTACGGATAGCGTGGTGCAGCGCCCGGGATGTGGTGGAAGGAGAGTAGATATGGCGTTCGAAAAACAAATCGAGGAACAACGGCGGCGGCAGGCCCGGGCCATGGGAATGGGGGGTGCCGAACGGTTGCAACGGCGCGCCCGCCCCGGTCTGCTCAACGCAAGAGAGCGCATTGATTACCTGCTGGATTCCGGAAGTTTCATCGAAACCGGCCTGTTTGTGGCTTCCGCCCTGGCCGAGGGAGAGCAGGATATTCCGGCCGACGGCAAGGTTTGCGGCTTTGGGCGCATAGACGGGCGGCCTGCCGCGGTGGTCTCATGCGACATTACCGTGAAGGGGGCCTCCAGCAGCGCCACCAACGTGAAAAAGATGACCCACTTGCGCCGCACGGCCCTGGCCAACGGCATGCCCTACGTGCTGTTGAACGAGTCCTCCGGGGCCCGCATTCCCGAAACGATGGGGGCCATCGGAACCGGCACGTTGGGCCAGGATCAGACCCAATTCGTCCGGATGCGCGAAATCCCCTACGTATCGGGTGTGTTGGGGCCCAGCTACGGAACGGCCTGCTGGTTCACAATGCTTTCGGACTTCGTGGTGATGCGCAAGGACGCCGTGTTGGCCATTTCAAGTCCCAAGGTCACCTCAATCGCTATTTCCGAAGAGGTGGATCCACAGGAACTCGGGGGCTGGCGCCTTCACACGGAGGTAACCGGAAAAGCCGACTACGCGGTTGACACCGACGAGGAAGCGCTGGACCTCATCAAGAAGTTCTTGAGCTATCTCCCCGGCCACAACAATGACAGACCCCCACGCACGGAGGTTCCCCGCGGTTCGGATGAGCCGGTGCGCCAAATTTTGGATCTGATCCCCGAGGAAAAAAACAAAGTCTACGACATGCGGAAAGTGATTCAGGCGATCATGGATAAGGACAGCTTTTTTCCGCTCAAGCAGCACTTCGGCCGGGTGGCGGTGACCGCGCTGGCGCGCCTGGATGGCAAAACCGTGGGCATCGTGGCCAGCAATCCATACATCAAAGCCGGGGCGCTGGATGTGGATGCCTGCGATAAAATTACCGGGTTTTTCGTGTTGTGCGACTCCTTCAACATTCCGATCATCATTCTGGTGGACACCCCCGGCTTCCTGATCGGCATCGAGGGCGAGCGGAGAAAGGCCCCGGGCAAGGTCATCAATGCCATGAGCGCCCTGCAAATGTGTACCGTGCCCAAGATCTCCATCGTGCTGCGTAAAAGCTACGGACAAGCCTATTTGAACTTGGGCGGCACCCGGAATTCGGACGAGATGGGGGCCTGGTTCACCGCCGACGTCGGCTTCATGGATCCCTCCGTGGGGGTCAACGTCGTCTACGGGGTACGCCAAAATGAGGACCCCCAGCGTTTTCAGGAACTCAAGGAGGAGGTTGAAAGGGGGACTTCCGCCTATCATCTTGCAAGTATCTTCTCCGCCCAGACCGTGATTGATCCCCGCGAGACGCGCGACTATTTAATACATATGCTGGAGGTGCATAACAGGGGACGCTCCGGTGGAATCGGCCAACACCTCCTCGCCGGATGGCCCACCACGTTCTGACCCCCAATCCGCCGCCAAAACTTCAATTTGGGCATGGCTGCGACTGCGGTGCCCGGCCTAAGCCGCAATTCCCGTTTTTTTAAGCGGGCAGGATCGGGTATTTTTCGAATCAAATTTCAGATATAATTTTCAAACCAGGAGGAAAATGTGGCCCTTGAAAGTGTTAAGTCGGATATCACGGGAAAGGTGTGGAAGATCGACAGCAAAATTGGTGATCGGATCGAGGAGGAAGAGCCGATCATGATTTTGGAATCCATGAAAATGGAAATCCCGGTATTGGCTCCCGTTGAGGGCGTCTTAAAAGAAATCCTGGTTGCCGAGGGTCAGGAAATTTCCGAGGGGCAGGAAGTCGCGATTATTGAAACCTAACGCGGGTCGGCAAATTGGGCTTCCCTTTTTAGGCTCTAACATTCCCGGCAACAAAACGCCCGGTTGGGGGGAGCGCCGTCGGCGCCGTTCCGGGGGAACCGCCCGCAGACTCCGCCACTGTTTGTGGATTAGGCACCAAAAAAGATCATGACGCAGACGGGAAGGAAAACGCCAGACACCGAATCGGGTTCCCTGGCCACGACGATATTGCATAACTCCGCTCCGACCCAATCCTTGGCGGAACAGATCGCTGAAAACGTGGCCCAGGCCATCATTGCGGGGGATTACCCGCCTGGCAGGAGGATTCAGGAACAGGTCCTCGCCGCAAAATTTCAGGTCAGCCGCGGGCCCATCCGCGAGGCCTTACGAATCCTGGAAAAAGAAGGCCTGGTGCAAATTCTCCCCCGGCGGGGGGCGCAGGTTACCAAGCTAACGGTTGAGGAAATCAACGACATCTTTGAAATTCGCGCGAGCCTGCTGGGGTTGGCCGCCAAGCTCGCCACCAAACGCAACGACCCGGAAATCAACAAAAAATTCGATCAGGAGGCCCGCCGGGTCGCGGCATCGGTGCGCAATCGTGAGAGCGCGGACGAATATGTGATGCACACCCATCGCATGAATCTTTTTCTCGCCGAATCCAGCAACAACAAACAATTGCACGCGATGATCTACTCGCTTGCCAAACAGACCCTCCGCTATTCCCGGTTGGGGTTGTCGACCGAAAAACGCCGGCAGCAGTCGGCGAAAAACTGGAGGGCGCTGGTCGACGCGGTGCGGGAAATGCGGCCGGCCGAAGCGGAGGAAGCCGCCAAGCAACTGGTATACGATTCCCGCGACACGGCAGTGCATTTGTTGAGGAGTGGGCGTGAGCCCGATTTCGGCTGAGTCCCGCCGTCCAGGGGCTCCGCACCCAAAGACGCAGTCTGACAGGGAATTTTTTGCGGCCCCGATTTCCGGCCCCACCCCGCTTCCCGGGTCCCAGGTTTGGGGCTCCTTCCCGTCCATTCAGGTAGCGGATGCGGAGCGCACAAAGCGGAAGTATTGCACGGTTCCTCCAACCCCCGCCAATCCCAGCCCAATGACCAGGTAAACCGCACCCGGCTGGGCCACGTCGAGGACGAAGGCCATTCCGGCCAAGGCGAAAAGGGCCCGTTCGGCCATCCTCAACCCAGTGAGGAAATACCCGTGGGTGGCCGCGGAAATGAGGACCGTCCCGGCGAGCACCTTCAAGATTACCACTCCCAGGTACGCGGCTGAGGGTATGTTTTGAGCGATCAGTGCCCGGTCATATATAAAAAGAAACGGCAGCACATAGAGCATGATTGAAATCAACGTGGCCTCCCAGGCCGTTTTCAAATAGCCACTGGAAGCGATTGCGCTCGCGGCCAGCGCGGCGGCAGCCACGGGCGGGGTAACGGCTGACAGGATGGCAAAATAGAGGATGAAAAAGTTGGCGGCAAAAGGGTCGATTCCGTGCCCGATCACAATTGGGGCGGCAATGGCGCTGACCAACACATAGGCGCCGACCGTGGGAATTCCCGCCCCCAAAATGATGCACATCACGCCGGTGAGCAACAATGTGATAAAGGTGGAGTCGCCCGCGATCGCCTCAACCGCGGTGCCCAACGGAACCGCCGCGCCGGTGGCGATTATCGACTCGGCCAGCAGCCCCACGGTCCCGATCACCACGGCGATACCGGCTCCGGCCAGTGCGCCCTTGCTGAGCCCGGCGCCAAGCTTGGGTATCAACGGGAAGACCTCGCCCACCAATGTGGAGCGGTTCGCGCCTCCGACCCCGGACTTCCCGGCCAACCCCCAACCGAGCAGGCTCAGCAAAATCCGCACGATTACCAGCGAGACGATCGCAAAGAAACCTGCATAACTGACGGAATAGAAATTCACAAGCAGGTAGGTGAGCGAAATGGTTGGGATCAAAAACACGGGTAGGAACCAAAACAAGACCGCTTTGTCCGCAATCTGATCTTGCCGGTTAATCCGGAGGCGTCTGGATTTAAAGTAGATGCTGACGAAAGTGGAAAAATAAAACAGGCACGCCGGAATGATAGCCGCCACGACGATCTTGATGTAGGACACGGAAAGAATTGCGGCCATCACAAAAGCCACGGAGCCCATCACCGGCGGAACGATCTGGCCACCGGTGGAGGCCACCGCCTCCACCGCCGCGGCGGTCTGGGGCGTGTACCCCTCCTTCTTCATGATCGGGATGGTGTAGGTTCCCGTAATGGCCACGTTCGCCACGGCCGCGCCGGTCACCGTACCCATCAGGCTGCTGCTCACCACGGCGGTGAGTGCCGCTCCGCCCGGGACGTACCGGCTGATAATTTTCCCGATCTCCACGAAAGACCGGTTGCCGTCCATCGATTCCAACAGACCGCCAAACACCATGAACAAAAACACAAAATTCGCGGAGATCGCCATGAACTGGCCGTAAAGGCCGCTGAAAAGCCCGATGGCGAGGTTGGAGACCACCGTGGAAAAAGGGGTTTCCGCCGGCGCCGCGGCCGCGGGCAAGTATTGACCGAAGATGTAATAGGCGATGCTTAGCAGGGCCAACGCAGGGAGCACCGGGCCCCACTTCAGCCGCGTCGCTTCAAGTACCACCAAGATAATCGTCACCCCCACCACCACGTCCACAGGCTCGGGAAAACCCTGGCTCACAATCAGCGCGTCGTACTTTAGCTGGATGTAAATCGAGCAAAACAGGCCGGTTGCGCCCGTTAAAATGATCCACCCACGCACCCACGAACCCCTACGCGCCCGGAATTCGGCCAACAACACCAAGGCCAAACCAAACCCAAGGTGGGTATTCTGAACGAGAACGGAAGGCTGGAGCGGATACTGCGTCGCGGAGAGTTGGTACAGTGCCATGGCGATACCCAGCCACAGCAATAACCGTTCCGTGATTTTCATTATTTCGGCCCTCCCCGAATGTGGGAGCCCAGTACTGGGTTTCGATGCACAAACCCCCGCTCAGCCGCGTCGGCCCGGGTTGTCCCGGCCTGCCGCGCGGAAAAGAGCGCGCCGCCCCCAAACCCCCGCGCCATTCGGGTAGGGAGGCGGCGCCGCTGCTGTGCGTTATCGCTTATTTGATCAACCCTGCTTCCCGGTAGGCCCGTTTGGCGCCCGGGTGCAGGTTTTGGATTCCGAAGGGCAGAAATTCAGGAGTGAACAAACCACCAAGTCCCCCCGCCAGATTGACCACATCGAGATGAGCAATCACCTGTTTGATGTACTCATAGGCCCGGTCTTCCGGAAAATCCTTGCTCACCGCAACATAATCGGGGTTGGCGTACAAAACCATGGTCTTGGTTTGCAGCGGCATGGTGCCTTTTGGAACGGTTAGAATCTTGTAGGGAACGCCGCGTTCGTCATGGGTTTTACGCAATATATCCGCACCCCAATCCACAAAGTGGAACCCCCGCTTCGAAGCCTCCAGGCTGACCATCCCCTGCGTGGGACCGATTTTGTTTGCCGCGGCATTGTACCAGAGGAGAGCGAGTCCCACGTCAATGGTTCCGTCCAACAGCCCGGAGGTGATGTCCGCAAAGGAGAGATATTGCAGTTTGACCTTATCGTAAACCCCGGCGGCTTTCAGGGTCTCCTCCGCCATGACCGTGGCGGTTCCAGCCTTACCCCCTAACGCGATGCGGCGCCCCTTTAGATCGCTCATATTGTTCACGTTCGGGTCCCTGGTTACCAAAGTCCAGATCGGCCATGTGCAGTTCATCAACCCACGAATCTGGAGTTTCCCCAATCCGTCCGGAAAAGGCGGCCGTTTGTTTTTCGCCAGCCAGGGGCCGATCGGATCGATGTTGAAAACGAGCGTGTCCCATTTGGCCGGCGAATTGATCATCGTGCGCAGGTTGTAAATGTAACCCTGGGTCGGTTGCGACCGTTGCCGCAACGACTTGGAGTTCTTCTTGAGCAGGCGGTCCACCCCCAAGGCCCATTCATATTCTCCAATACCCGCCGGCGCGGTGAGATGCGTCAGCATGGTTTGTCCTTGGGCGGGCGCGTCCCACATCGAAAAAATCGTCAACGCGAAAACGGCGAGAAACGACGCCAGCGCCCGGGGTGACCATCGTAAGAATTCCATGGCTTCCTCCAATTGTTTCAGGTGTTTCGGTACGGCCCGCCTCAAACTCGCCCCCATGGGCAATGAACCGGAATTCATACCGGAATGGTGACTACGATCTAGCTGCAGGGATATTGCTGACAATTTTATTATCAACAATATCTAAAAAGTCAATTCAAAATTGGTTTTGCGATGCCCAGGGAGCCACTGCCGGCTCTGCTGGGGCGATCCGCCCCCATGAACGATAAAGGGTTTGGCCGAAGCCGCGCCGCAGGCTGCCGCCCTCCGGTGCGGCAAGCTTCCGGTTTCATGTTTTCAAAATGGGGGTTTGAGGGGAAACACCGGCGCTTAGCGAGGCTCACGATTGCGCGACCGGCGGAATTTTTCGTGGAAAGCTACCCCGGCCAGGGCGGCGGCCGCATTGGACAATTCGTCAAATACGGGGATCCCCATCGCCAATGCACGTGCCCGTTCCGCCCGCTTGCGCTCGTCGGTGGCCGGGGCCCCATCCGATCGCAGCACAACCAGGAAATGGGCTTGCCCGGGGTAATGTTGTTGAACCCGTGCGGCCGCCTGCATCAGGTTGGCGATGACGTCGATGCGCTGGTCCGTGGAAGTGAGAAAAACCGGCAGATTGACGTGCATCACCACGGCGTCGGGTTGGGAAAGCCCAAAAATAGCGGCAAGAATCCGCTCGGCAATCCGCCCTTCCTCATGCCGCAGGGTTCCGGCTGGCGTATCGATGGGGTTGTCGATGCTCGTGCCGGGCGGTAGCTTTAACTCATCCAACGCCTGGCGAGCCTCGGCCGCCAGGGCCGGAATGGCCAGCCCCTGATCCGCGAAACAATCCGCGGCGAGCACGCTGGTGCCGCCCCCGTTACCGAACACAACCACATTTTCGGTGACCCGGTCGTCACGGGGCCGCAATAATTGAAATGCCAGCAGCACATCCAGGAACTCTTCCAGCGTGTCCACCAGTACGGCCCCGGTCTGGTCGGCCAGGCCTTGAAAGATGCGCGCATCTGTGGCAAGCGACCCGGTGTGGGAAACCGCGGCGCGGCGGCCCTGTTGGCTTCGTCCGCCGATGAGCAGCACCACCGGCTTTTCGGCCCCGCCTTCCTTGAGCAGGTTGAAAAAGCGCCGGCCGTCCTTCACGTCCTCCAAATATATTCCGACCGCGCCGGTGTCCGGGTCGGCAAAATAATATTCCAGAAAATCGCTGGGCGTCAGATCCGCACTGTTGCCGATGGTGACGATGCCGCTGTAGCGCAAACCGCGCGTTTCACCACGTCGGATCATGTCGACGGCCAAACCCCCGCTCTGGGTTACAATGCCGATCTGGCCGGCCTCGGCGGCCGCGCCCCCGACAAAAGTGATCCGCCCCCGCGGGGAATGGACCCCTAGGCAATTGGGCCCCAGCACACGAACGCCACCTTCCTTTGCCGCCTCAACCAACTTCCGCTCCAACTCCTTGCCTTGCGAGACTTCGCCGAAACCGCTGGACATGACTTGCGCGAACCGGACACGCCCCTGGGCCGCGGCCAGGACTGCCGGCACCTGCGCCGCGTCGATGGCGACGTAGAAGTAATCCACAATTTCATCGATCTCCGCGACGGATCGGTAGGCCGGCAATCCTTCGATCTCGCCTGCACTGGGATGAACCGGGCAAATTTTGCCCGTAAAACCGAAGTTCCGCGTGTGCCGGATGAATTCGTTTCCGGGTGTCGTGCCACTGGCCGAGGCCCCGACGACCGCAACCGTACGGGGCGCAAACAACGGCTCAAATTGCTTGCGAATTTTCTTATTGCTTTGCGTTGGATTCGTCATGGCCTTTCCGGGAGTGGAGCACCAACCGCACATCCGCGGCGACGGCGCCGTGGGAAGAGACGATGAGCGGATTGACGTCAATCTCCGAAACCTCGTCCGCCAGATCCAAAAATAAGCCGCCCTCCCCTCCGATTTGCAACAGGGATTCCACCAGGGCCTTTTCGGAGACCGGTTCCTGCCCGCGGATTCCGCGGAGAATTCGGGAGGTGCGAAGGCCGGTTACCATCTCCTGCGCGTCCAGCCCGGTAATGGGACAGATGCGAAACGCGACGTCGGAGAACACCTCAACAAAAATTCCCCCCAACCCCACCACCACGACAGGGCCGAAGCGTGGGTCGGAAATGCCTCCTACCATCATCTCCCTCCCGGGCGGCGCCATCTCCTCAACCAGATAACCCGTGACCTTCAGCGTAAGGCGATCCGCCGCGGCGGCGATGGCGTCCATCGCTTCGGCCGCCTGCCCGGCATCTTGCAACCCCAGCTTCACGCCCCCCACATCGCTCTTGTGCGTTGCATCCGGAGAAACCAGTTTGAGAGCGAAGGGCGGATTCAGTGCTTTCACCGCACGGCGAAGTTGGAGCGCGTCCTGAATCAACTCGCCCTTCGGAACGGAAATCCCGTAGTGGGCAAACAACTTCTTCCCCAAAAATTCGTCCAGCACCAGCCGCCCCGCGTCCCGCGCCTCTCTCAATATTTCTCGTGGGTCCATGGAATCCGCTCATTGTGTACGAATGTTGACAATCCTCATTACTACACTTTTAATGACCAACACAAACGGGTTCGAGTTCGTGCGGCCCCGGACTCCGCGGAGGCGGCCAAACCTCAGAAGGTATGCCCCCACGCGAGCGGCTGGGAGCGATGCTTTCCACCGGCCCGGCGGCGGCCTTGAAGGAAACCGGAAAAACGAAAGGCAGGTGTGTGCGGATGCGGAAGGTACTCATAGCGAACCGGGGCGAGATTGCCTGTCGCGTAATTAAAAGCTGCCACTCCCTTGGGCTTCGTTCCGTGGCGGTCTATTCGGCGGCCGATACCAACGCGCTTCACACGCAATTGGCCGACGAGGCTTGCCTGATTGGGGAAGCCCCCCCGGCGGAGAGCTACCTGAACATTGAGCGCGTCGTGGCGGCGGCCCGCGAAAGCGGAGCCGATGCCGTGCATCCCGGCTATGGGTTTCTGGCCGAAAACGCCCGCTTTGCCGAAAAGGTGCTCCAGGAGGGGTTGGTTTGGATTGGGCCACGGCCGCAGACGATCGAAGACATGGGGGATAAGGAACGGGCGCGGCTGCTGGCCGGCGCGGCCGGTCTGCCCATTTTGCCGGGTAGCCCCAGGTATACGCCGGGGAATCTCTCCGGTATTGAGGAGGCGGCAAGAGACGTGCAATTTCCGCTGCTGGTGAAAGCCTCGGGAGGCGGAGGAGGAATCGGCATGCGCCTGGTAACCTCACCCGATAAACTGATCGAAACGGTGGAAAACACCCAGCGCACCGCACAACAAGCCTTCGGCGACGGAACCGTCTATCTGGAGCGTTTTATCCCCAAGGCTCGCCACCTCGAAGTGCAGGTATTTGGTTTCGGCGATGGCCACGCGGTGCATTTGTATGAGCGGGAGTGCTCCATCCAGCGACGCTTTCAGAAAATCATCGAAGAGAGTCCCGCCCCCGGTCTCACTCCCCCCTCACGCGATGCCATGTGCACGGCTGCATTGGCGCTGGCAACCCGGGAGCGGTACCAAAGCGCAGGCACCGTCGAATTCGTGGTCGACGGGACAACCGGTGCGTTCTATTTTTTGGAAATGAATACCCGAATCCAGGTCGAACATCCCGTCACGGAACTCAATACCGGGTGCGATCTGGTGGCGATGCAGCTCCAGTTGGCCGCCGGCACGATGACCGAGAGCGCCCGCCCCAATGGGTTTTCCACGGCCGGACACTCAATCGAGTGTCGAATTTATGCCGAACAACCGGAGAAAATGTTTCTCCCTTCGCCAGGGAGGATTGACGAGTTGTATTTTCCCCGGGAGGGGGACGGGGTACGCATCGACACGGGCATCCGGGAAGGCGACGAGATCACCTATCACTACGATCCGATGGTCGCCAAAGTCATCTGCCATGGCAAGGACCGCAAGAGTGCCATCGAAAAAACCCGGGCGTCGCTTGAGGCCATCAAAATCTCCCCCCTGCGTACCAACCTGGACTTTTTGCGGCGTACCTTGGCCCACCCGGAATTTTCGGCGGGCAATTTGCACACCGGATTTATCGAGGCCCACAAAAAAGATCTTTTGGCCCGATAGACTTCCCCAGCTTGGTGCAGTGACACGGAGTTAACGAGCGTTTTCCAGGTGCAGGATGAAATAACAACCGAAGTTGTTTTTGAACACGACGTATTTAACAGAGGCTCCCCCCACCAGCGGCCCCCCCAAGAGACATCTTGTCTCTTGCCGCGGGAGGGGATTGCGTCATGAAAAACCGGGCGGGCGCCGGGTTTTGGCCGGCCAGCGAGGCTGGGTTTTTCGGGTTACAAGGCCCCTCCGGCAAAGGTGCACCCCAAACCTTCCCGGGGGAAATGATTTCCAGAATGTCATAAAAATATTATATTTTGACATTTCGCGTGTTTGGAATATTCTTGAACCTAGGGGCACTCTCGGGCTCCCGATGTTCGGGGGCCGAAAAGGGAGCGCCGCATCAGGCCCAATCCAGGCAGGCCAATGGGGGCACGGCCGAAATTGGGCGGGAGGAATCGCCATGAAAGATCGAGCCATGCATCTGTCGAATTTCGAGGCCCGGTTGCAATATGACGTGATGGGAATTGGCTTGTCCGTGTGGGCGAAGGCCGGAAAAAACGGGCTGTTCGACGTTATCGACCGCGCCCTGGAGGATTGCGATGTAAATGCGCTTAGCCAGATTCATTGCGCCTTTCACCAACTTCCCGCCGATGCCCAAAGCAGCCTGTTGCAGGGGCAAAGGGACCAGCAGACCGTCGATGCCGCGCTCGCTGCACTGGAAAACAACCTGCTGGGATTGCAGCGGGTACTCCAGGATCGCCCGGCGTAACCCTTGGACGGCGAAGGGGCCCACCCCTCCCGGAAACCGCCTTTCCACAAATGAGGCCCCTTCCCGCTTTCCGGCCCGCGGGGCTCTTGGCGCGGGTGCAACGCCTTTTGCCCTGATCCGCCCCCCGGAAAGGGGCGTTTCCCTCCGCCGAAACCCCTCGCCGGAGGGTGCAGCGCCGCCCAGGGTTGCCCAGGTAGCCGCGGGGGGAGGGGTTCATCGCACGGACCCGCGGAAAGGAGCAGAAAAATTCCGGCGCCCTGGCTGCGCGGGAAATTGTGAAGATGGGTACGGTCGGTGCTGAAGACCAGGGGGTCGGCATCGTGGGGCATGGCTTGCCGGCACTGTGGTGGGGTGGTTTCCAGCGCTCCTTTTTGAAACCTGGATTTGTCCTCGATCGGAAAGGCCCGGCCGTTGGAGGGGGGAATCACGGAACCGTGCAGCCCTTGCAGCGGAAATCATCAAACGTGGCTGTCATGCTGCCAATGGGAGTTTCACGGCCCCGAATACCAATTTTTACCAGCGGGAAGTTGGGGGGCGAAAAATAGGGCGCACCCAATTCAGCAACTTTGACGGTCACAGGCGTACCCCCATCCATTGTAAGCGTGAATGTGGTCGTGCCGCGGTCAAACTCAATCTTGAAAGTGTGGTCCTGCAAAAGATTAACACTACTCTAACGTGTCACCGGCAAAACCCTCAGCCTCCGAGCAATCCGAATTGGTACAGCGAACAATCGCATAACCTGCTGTGCCAGCCGTTCCGGAAAATCCTGTCATCTGCATGAGCGCCACAATTTCCGACGTAAACGAGCCGGTGGTGGCTCCTGGAAGCGTGCCGTCATTGTAAAAAGTTCCCTGTAAGCGGGCTCTGATTCCGCCCCGGGTCTCCGTGGATTCCGTGACGTTTATTCTTACTTCAATGGCTGTGATTGAACCAGGAGCGCCCGCGTCCGTCATCCCTATGCGCGCATCGTTATTCAGGAGGCTACCATCGGCATTTAGAACAGCCTGGAAGGCGTTGCTTGCAATGGAAAAGGGTGCCCCCGGCGTCTGCGTCCTCAATCCATTTGGCCGTGTTGATGGTCGTGCCTGTAAAATCGTCGTAAAGGGTGAACCCGTCGTCCGAGACGCAGGCGCCTATATTGACCAAGAGTACGAAGCCCATGGCCAACCGGCTGAAATTACGGCGGTCGTCCGAATTCGGTAAATGCGCGACTGGGAACAAACCACCTGATAAGCCCCACCCCACAGTACCCATAGGTTCCCCCTTTTTAATTAATTTCCACGGTGTGAGTATAGGTTCATGGCTTTTCTAAAATCGACCTGTGCAAAAACCAGGTCGACGGAGGCTCAATTCCCAAAATGCGGACAATTCTAAATCCAGCGGCATTAACGGCAGGGATGGACGAAATTTCGATCGGTCAGTCACGGTGGCCAGCCGAATGCATGGTCGGCAGCCGAAAGCAAAATGCTCCTGGCAGGACTTGAACCCACAATAGCGGAATCGGAATCCGTCGCTCAAAAACATCGTGAAGATTGCCCAGGCCCTGGGGGTGACACCGGCGAAGCTGTTACTGGACACGGAAAAACACGTTCCGGCCAGCAAGGGGGGAGCCAGGAAACTAGGAAAGGCTGGAAGCCGGGGGC
>CAZOXD010000057.1:0-23947 GCA_964583525.1 uncultured Pseudomonadota bacterium | reverse complement strand
TGGATTGTTCGGCGATGGATGCCTGGATTCCGGCCTTCAGTCTCCCGTGGAATCCTGCCGCTCTCCGGAAAGATTGGCGGGGGTCATGCCCGGGGGAAAAGGTCCCGCGGCCTTCCCATTCCGCTCCCAGTCCAGCGGCGCGCAAACGGAATGGGCGCCCAGGTGGACCTTGCGGCTGGTATTGACGAAGGAAGCGTGGCCGGCCATCAGCCGCACGTTGGCCTCTTTGCCTCCTGGGCCCCCTGTGCCCCCGCTTCTCCAGAAGATCGGTGTCAGCCGCGCCCTGGCTCGGGTCATTTGGGCCAGTGTGCCCGTAACCGGATGCAGAAAGGGAATGTCGAACCGGTCGCTTTCCACCAGATTGGAAACCATGTAGAGCACGTTGCGGCACGCTTCATCCCCCAGAATGCCCCCACGGGCAGCGGCTTCCACGGCCTTGCGCCAGCGCGCTGCCGACCGGTCCCCGAAGAATACGCCCCGGCTGCCCCAGGTGTAGGGGAGGTGCTCCGGACTGTCCACCACCTTGAGCACCAGGGCTTTGTGATCCCGGGCCACTTCTTCCCACGAATTTTCAGGGGCGCCGATGCCCATGAAATGGCTATTGGGAACTCCCCGCAGCAAGGCGCTCAGGGCCTTCGGGTTCATCCTGGATTTCAACTCCAGGCCGATGCGGGGGTGGAAAGGCAGCGACAGCACGGATTTGACGCCATAACCGTGGAAGAGAGGGTTGACGAATGTGCAGCCGGACTCGATGATCCGTTTCCGGAGTTCCACGCCGTATTGTTCCAGATCCCGGGTTCTACAGAACCGCCAGGCCACCCCATTTTCCTCTTGCGGGAATTCCGAGAAATACCGCACGGGGACATCCTGGCCAAATGCGGAGGCCAATCGCCTGCACAAAAAATCGAGTTCCGGGATATAGGTGGGCAGCGAATCGTCCGCATAGACCGCGCTCAACCCCAATTCGGCGAATTCTTCAAATAGCGCGTCGTTGTTTACGCCATAGGCCCGCTGCAGGGCGTCCATTTTCCCCACGTTGCCGTAGATTTCCTCGATCTCGGTAATTCGGGGCTCTCCCTTTTCGATCATCAGGTCCAGACGGAAGGTGACGGCCGGACGATCCAGTTGCAGTCCCCTCAAATCCAACGGGACATTCAGATCCAGGATTTCCCGCAACTCCTGGACCCCTTCGCGATACATGGATTGCACCGTGTCCAGCAGTGA
The DNA here is from genome assembly GCA_964583525.1 of uncultured Pseudomonadota bacterium. Taxonomy (GTDB): domain Bacteria; phylum SAR324; class SAR324; order SAR324; family JACQKK01; genus CAZOXD01. The sequence continues at coordinate 22,723 of CAZOXD010000057.1, read as the reverse complement.
AAACACCGCACCGCCGAGGCGCTCGATCTGGTCGCGCAGCATCGGATCGAGGAAGAAGGGTTGGACGGCGAAGAGCCAGGGCACCTCGCCTGCCGGGCGGTCCCCATAGGAAACACCGCTTTCGACGAGAATTCGCGCTTTTTCACGGGCGATGCGGGCGTCGTCCGGACGGTGTTCCAGGGGTAGAAAATGGACGCCCCGCAAGGGAGGTAAATCCCGGGCTTGCGCCTTGGCTGCCATGCAATTCTTCCGTTCAATGCGAGGGGAGGCCGAAACGAAGTTTAAATTTACGCCACGTTTTCCTGGGAGTAGATCAAAACCCGCCAGGACATGGAAAAATCACGGCACGATTGTTATTTTTCCTCTTCCCCAAGAGAGGCGCCCAGGGTATCGAAATCCGGGGATATTGACAATGGATGCAAAGAAATGTGGAAGGGGGGAGAAGATTCATTGAAAAAACAGCGGTGGGAATGCTCATTCATCCAAATGAATACCGAGTCGCAATTGACTTATTTGTACTCCACCCGTTTCTCCCTCCCCACCCCCCTGTTTTTTCCTGGACAAATCCGCTTCGATCTGCCATAATATATTGAAATAACAGGATATAATATCAAATAGTATTAAATTGCAAAACGAACCCAAGGCATTTGATTTCCGCGGATTGCGAAACGAACCCAATTCCATCCGCGCGGTCCATGGTTGCAGGCGCTGTTGCCGTACTGAGGTGAGAGGGTATGGTTGCAGTTCCCCCTCTCCTCTCGGAGAGGGGTGCCGCCGTCAGGCGGTGGGGTGAGGTCTCCCCCCCGGATTGCGAAACGAACCCAATTCCATCCGCGCGGTCCGTGGAGTCAGCCCTGGGGCGTTTGTCAATCCTTCTTCCACCGCCAGCGCACAAAAGCGAACTCCAGTTTTTGGGCCAAGCGGTCGGCGCGGGTCAGCGAAACGGTCAGCCGTGTTCCCACGGGAGTTTCCTGGCTTTTCCCGCGGCCCCGGCCTCGGGAGCCAGGGCGGCCCCGAGTTTCCCGGTCGGATTTTTGCACGGATTTTTGGCCGGAATATTGCTCGGAGCTTTTCCCTCCCTTTTCTGCGAGGGGAATTTCGGGATGGGGCAGCAATCCTTCCACCGGTTCATCCCGCAGCCGCAGCCAAAGCCCGTCTTTCCCCTGGCCGATGACGGTGGCGGAAAAGGTCTGCCCCAACCGCGATTCCATGTGAATGACCTTGTACAGCCGGTTGACCCGGCCCTCGGCTTCCGCGGCGGTTCGCTCCCGGGTGCTGAGACGATACCCGCAATCGGGGGGCAGTCCGGATTTGCGGCCTCGCTCCAGCAGCGACCCCTTGATCGCCCGGTGCGCGAGGAGGTCGGGGTAGCGCCGGATGGGGGAGGTGAAATGGGTGTAGATTGGGGCGGACAGGGCAAAATGCCCCTCGTTGTGCTCCCTGTAGGTAGCTTGGCTCATGGCTTTGAGGATGGTCAGTTCCACCTGCTCCCGGTTGGGGTGGGAGGCAGCCAATTGCAGCAACGCCTTGATTCCCTGGGGTGAGTCGAGCCGGGTATGCTTGATGGCGATCCCGAAATTCCACAACACTTCCGGGAGCGCTTCCAACTGCTCCCGGGGAGGCGGCTCGTGGTTGCGGTAGAGAATGGGCAATCCATTGGCCCCGCAGTGGGCCGCGGCCGTCTCGTTGGCTTCCACCATGAACTGCTCGATCAGGCGGGTGGCCTCCGTAGCGAATACCTCCCGCAGTCCCACCAGGTTGCCTTGCGGGTCCAGGTCGAACCGGGTTTCCCCGAAGGAAAAGTCCAAGGCCCCCCGCGCATCCCTTAGTTCCCGCATCTGCCGCGCCAGATGGCGCATGGCCCCCAGCATTGCCAGGATTTTCCGGGAAATCTTCCGGGGTGATCCACCGGTATCCGCTTCCGCGAAATACCCTTCCACCCCGCCATAGGTAAGCCGGGCCTGGCTGCGGATCAGGCTTTCGTAAAGACGGTACCCGGTGCGTTTTCCCTGGGGATCGAACTCCATTTCGCAGGTCAGGGCCAGGCGGTCCTCGTCCGGTTTGAGGCTGCACAGTTCGTTGGAGAGACCGCCGGGGAGCATGGGCAGCACCCGGCCCGGCAGGTAGACCGAGGTGCCCTTGGCATAGGCGTCCCGGTCGATAGCGCTGCCTGGACGGACGTATTCCGCCACGTCCGCGATGGCCACATACAGGCGCCGCCCGCCCCCGGGCCCGGTTTCCAGGCACACCGCATCGTCGAAATCCTTGGCATCCTCGCCGTCGATGGTGACGAATGGCAGCCCCCTGAGGTCCTTGCGCCGGTTGCCGGCACCTCTGCCTGCATCCCTGCCGGCATCCTTCCCGGCGCCCTTCCCGGCACCCTTGCCAGCCCATGCGGGAGGGGCCTGCGATTTGGCGATCCCGGCCATCTCCCTTTCGCTCTCGGGGGAGAAACCGTCCTCGAGTCCGCTATCGGCCAGGATGTGGTCCACCATCACCGTGGGATGGCCGCCGGGATCGTCGAGGATGCGGGTGATCCTTCCCTCCGGAGCCTCCTCGGGATGACGGGGGTAGGCGGTGATCTCCACCTCGACGATGTGGTGCTCCGGAAATTCCCCGGGCGGGAGGCCTTCCGGGAGATGGACGTGGGGGATCCGGTCATTGAGCGGGAGCAGCCACACGCCGTTGAAATCCACTTCCACGTTCCCGCGCACCAGGCGCCGTTTCCTGGCGGTGATCTCGGCGACCTGGTAGGCTCCGCGCTTTCTTCCCCGGGGGGGGAGCGGCTCGACCCGCACCGTATCCTCGTTGAGGGCGCCGCCGATGTGTTGCGCCGGGATGAAAAGGTCCTCGTCCGCCCCGGGTATTTCCACGAATCCGAACCCCTGCCGGGTGGCCCGGAACACGCCTTCCCGCCCCTCTTGGGATGACTGGGCAGGGGCGGCCGGTGGGGGCTTTTTCCGGGGGCGTTTGGATTGTACCTGTGCGGTCGGGGAGCGGCCGGATTTCGCGAGGGCCGCATCCGGCGAGGGAGGGGAAACCGTTCTTTCCACCAGGACATAGCGGTGTTTTTCCCGCTTCAGGTCCCCCTTGTTGACGAGCCGGTTGAGGATTTCACGGAGTTTCGCACCCTGGGACTTGGCGATTCCGAGCGTGCCGCGGAGCTCGCTAAAAGTGTGTTTTTGCGCCGGTGCGCGCTGAAACAGGGACAATACGCGGGGGGCAGTAGGCTTCAATCATCCATCCTTCACACCTCTCCATCGTACTTCGCGTCAGAAGTCCGCGTAAGAAGAGCTGATAATATTTATGTAAAATAACATGAAGATAGCTCGATAACTTCTGACGCGAAGTTCGGCCATTAAGCACTAGTGTGGTTCGGATTGCAAAATGTGCAAATGGGAGGCGACGCATTGCGAGAGCGCATCGTAATCGTACCCTCCCTCCAATACGCTGACCATTTTTCCCTGGCAGCATTCCAGCGCCAATTGCTTCAGTTCCCGGGTCATGAAGTCGAACCCCTCATGGGTGAGATCGACCAGGGCCAGGGGATCGTCCTTGTGGGCGTCGAAGCCGGCGGAAATGAGGATGAATTGGGGATCGTACGCCTTGAATTGCGGCAGCAGCACCTGTTCGAATACGGAGCGATAATCCGCATCGGTGCTGTGCGGCGGCATGGGGGCATTGAGGGTGTACCCGGATCCCTCGCCCCCGCCTTTCTCCTCTTCGAACCCGGTGCCCGGGTATAGCGTGAGCGGGTGCTGATGAATGCTGGAAAAGAAGATGTCCTTGCGGTGCTCGAAGGAATGCTGCGTCCCGTTGCCGTGGTGAACGTCGAAATCGAAGATCAGCACCCGTTCATATCCCAGTTTTTCCGTGAGGAGGGCTGCGCCGATGGCTACATTATTGAAATAGCAAAACCCCATGGCCTGGGCCTGTTCGGCGTGATGTCCGGGAGGGCGGCAGGCCACGAAGGCGTTGTCCAATCTCCCTTCCGCCACGTCCAGCACCGAATCGGCCAGGGCGCCTGCGGCATTCAGGGCCACCGCATAGGTTTGCCCGGAGAGCACGCAATCGGGCGTGCCCAGGTAGGACTGGCCGGATAGGGCGGCTTCTTCCACGGAGCGGATGTAATCCACGTCATGGATGGCGGTCAGTTCCTCCTCGGAGGCGGGGCGGGGCTGCTTGCGATGCAGGCCCTCCATGGCGGGTTCGCTTGCGAGCCACGCCGATACGGCCCGCAGACGGCCCGCATTTTCAGGATGGCTTCCCGTATCGTGTTCCAGAAAGATCGGGTCGCTGTAATATCCGGTTTTCATGATGGGTCCATACCCTCGCGGAATCTGTTCGATCCTCGCTAAAAATTCAGGAAATTATCGCCATGACAGTGGGTTGGAAGAGTAAAGTTCGTCAGGCCCGGCTGAAGGCACAAGGGTTGGGAAGGGGTGCGCATTTCTTTGTATTCATCTTCCATCAAATCGTATACAAGGGATTTTAACAAGGCAATGTCCCTCTCTCCAGGGACGGGAGCAGGGCCACAATACTTCCAACCGTAAAACGAAGCCCCGAAAATACCGATAGGGTCAGGGTTCCGTCGAACCGGGAGCGCCTGATTGAGGGGGACTTCGTTTGCTGGTTTGCACGCTCATGCCGATCCGGGTGTCCGGGCCGGATCGGGGCTGAATGCCGGGTCCCGAAATCCACGGGGGTTGGAGTGAAGCACGTGTGCGGAATTGCTTCCCGTGAGCTTCAACTCCCAGTACAAGGGCTTCACCCCGATGGGTGTTCCTGGGGGGCACGGTAAGCGCAGCGTCATTGCGGAGGAATCCCGCCATTTCCGGGCGCGGCCCAGCCGGAATCCCGCAGGCCTCTAAACCACCGGGCCTGAAGTCCCGCTTCTGATCCTTCACCCATGTCATTCAGGGAAGATCGCACTTGAAGGGCAAATTATCCCCATTGCAGCGTTTCGCGGAGCGCGTTGAATCCTTCCAATACCCGCCCAAGGAGGGTGGAGAGGATTCCCACGGGCGCTATCTGCAATCCTTCCAGGAAAACCTGCCAGTTCCGGAGGTTCCGAAGCCTTCCACCACCCTGGAGGAGATCGAAGCGGCCTTGTCCGAGACGGGCGCCAGGGTGGCGGAATCCATTGCGCCGTATCAGCAGGAGCAGTATCAGGCCCTGGCGGTGCGCAATCTCCAGGTTGGCCATTCCTTTATCATTCTCTTCGAGCGCTCGCTTTTGGTGGATGCCCTGCACCGATTTGCCTACGAGCGAACCAGCGAGGAATTTTCCTTGCTGGCGAGGCGCAGTGCCATCCTGACCGAACGGGAAATCGCACAGAAAAAGGGAGTGCTGCCCCGCAAACAAGCGCAATTGAAGGGGCTGCGAGGGGAATTGGGCAACGGGGACGAGCGGGACCCTGGAGGCGACGCCCCCCGGGTCTATTACGAGAAAATCGCCCAGGAACTTTCGCAGGAAATCGAGGAGCACGAATCCGGCTTGCGGGTGCTGGAAGAATCCCTGGATTCCCTGCAATCGTATTCCCCGCTCCAGGAAGAAATCGAGCAGCGGGTTGTGTTGTTCGCCCGGGGTGGTTATGGGCGGGCGGAGTTGAGTTTCAGCTCGGACCTCGACACGGGGTACTGCCTGGATACCCGGGGTCTGGATGCCGGGCAAATCGCTGCATATCATGAATTCGTGCTGCGTACCGAGCAATTGGTGGCGGCCATGGGATTGGACACCGTCCACCAGTTTTTCGAGATCGAGGAAGAATTGCACCGGTTCACGGCCGAGGAAACGATGCACACCATCCCGGCCATCCTCGAATCGCGCACGCTGGCGGGGAACGGGAAACTGCTGGGGGAATTGAAAGGGCGATTCAAGGCTATCCTCCCTTTCGAGACCCTGGTACGCAAGAAAATCGAAGAGTACGAGAATCAGATAGTGCCAGGCTTGACGGCGATGAACCTCAAGAACGATTTTGGCGGCCTGCGTTCCATCCAGATCCCATTATGGTTGCTGGGAATCACCCACACGGCCTCCAGCTTCATGACCATGGATCTCCTGCAGTTGGCCAGGCAAAAGAAAATCGTATCCCTGTGGGAGGTTTCCCGGTTGTTGATGGCCCTGGAGTTTATTTACGAACTGCGGAATTTCACCGGAGCGGGCGAGGCTTTCTATTACGACCGGGAGGCCCGGGAAAGCGGGTTTCACGTCCCGGAATTTCAACCGAACCGAATCGACGATCATCTGACGCGCCTCTATCTCTTCAGAAAGAAGCGCTTTGCATCGGTGGACGATTTCGATGCCTATCGGTTGTGGCTGGTGGATGAAGTACAGAAGATTTCCCACCTGATGATGTCCAGGGTGCTTGACCGCACCATCATCCACAAAATGGGCTCCCTCCAGGCTTCCGTGCACCTGGGCCGCAAGTGCATCATCTCGGTAAGTTCCGTGCAAAATGGCGGCGCCAGCGCCGGTTCGGCGGATCCCAGGGCATTGTTCCAGGACGGAGGGGCCCTCCTGACCCTGTTTTCCTATATCGCCCAGACCGATTACGATCTTTCCATCGAATTGAAGGACACCTTTTCCGGGATTGTGATGGGATTTGCAATTCCCACGGACCCGCAGTGGCTGGAAGAGCAGGCCCGCCAGATGAGCGATATCATCGGAGCACCCTATGCCCACCGGGCCCTGGCCACCCTGTTCGAGATCAACGATCCTCTCTCTCACGGCGCTCCTTCCCTGCTGGGCCGGTTCATTCCCATCCTGGACCGGGTTCGTTTTCTGGTGCGGCGTTTCGATACCCAATCCATCCCCCTGCAGGAATATCTGTTGCGCAGCATGGCATGTGGACAGGAGGCGCTGGAATCCCTGCGGCTGGAATACCCCGACCTGTACGCGCTGGTGCAGCCCGAAGACGTCCTGGCTTTCAAATGGAGTCTTCTTCTCAGCGGAATGGGGCGCATTGGAAGCGATCCCGCCAAACCCTCCCACACGGCCGAAGAGGCCGCGGAACTGATGTCGGGCTTGGGATACCGGGATTCCGAACTGTTGCGGCGGGTGCGCCTGTTGATCGAGCATCATGGCTCCCTGATTTCGCTTTCCCGAACTGCGACCTACATGGATCAGGCGCTGGCTCAATTTTTCGAAATCGCCGAGCGGAACCTAGTACATGTGATCCTGCTCTATCTGGTTAATCTGTCCCTGCTCCAGGCCAGGGGTGAATCCTCCGAAGGCGACCTGGTGCGGTTGAAGCGGCTGTTCCGGGAAGCGGACCAAATACTGGGAGAAATGCAGGGCTTCCCCATGCAGGAACGCTCGCTGGAAATGATCAATGTGTATTTCGACCGGAAAAAGAAGGATCTCATCGCGGATACCCGCCTGCAACTGCTGCTGCAAAAAAGCATCGCCCAGGGCTTCCAGGAAACGGTATTGCATCCCCTGGAAAAGGCCGGAGGAAAGGACTGGGAACGTTTGCAACCCCACGTGGAGGAGCTTCAGGAACTTCAGAAGAAAATCCAGCTGGGAGACCTGGAAGGCGGGGAGCGGGATCGTTTGGTCACCAAACTGGTACAGGGGCTGCGGCAAAAGCTGAACGAGGACTCCATCCGCTATCTGTTGGCCGGCGAGAACAGTCTGGCCGGATGGTTTTTCACCTCCTATCCAAACCGCTTCCTGATCGGTTCGAATCCCAGGGATCTGGCGGCCGAGATCGCCAAATTTTCAGATTTCCGCCGGGCCAAGGTGATCGTCGACATCGTTCCGGCGGCCCAGGGCCGAATCGAGGGATTGTTGATCTTCACGCGCGGTCTCTCCCTGTCCCACTCCCGGGTTGCCTATGCGTTGAACCGCACCCGGCTCAATATTTCCAGCGGAAAGGTGAACCGGGTGGAAATCGGGGAGGGCAAGCAGGGGTATTGCTATTATTTCGAAATCGCCCGGATGGAGCCGGAATCCACTCTCCAGGCCCGGGACCTGGAGCAGATGATCCTCAATGAATCGCTCCCCGAACTGGGGTTTCCCGAACGGTCTCCCGCCCTGGAGAAAAAAGGGGTGCGGCTGGAATTCCGGGAGGATGACGGCAAGGGGTACCGGGTTGTCCCCGATAGGGACGAGTACGTGCGGGTTCCGGCCGATTTCCGCCATATCCGCCTCGTGCTCCGCGATCAACCCTTTCTGTTTTACAAGGTGAGCCGCGCCTTCGACCTGTTCGACGTGGAAATCCAGCAGTCCCTGATCACCACCACGGGCAATCAGGTGATGGACTATTTCTATCTTCTCCCAGAGGATTACCGCCGGTTGGCCGAATCGAACTTCGAAGAGGTGCTGATTCACCTGGTGAACAGCGACCTCGCCACCGTCATCCGGTAATCCCGCCATCCAGTAATCTTGAGACCGGTAAGCAGGAGAGGGCGCCGAATTGCAGCGCTGGACGCCGATTTGCAGCGCTGGGCGCACAGAGCTTCCCGGGTGGACCTTCCTACCGGTTCAGAGGGAGCAGCTGGTTCATCGATTCCCCCAGATTCCCACTCACGATCAACTCGTTGGCAAATGCCATCAACCCGGAGACGACGAATAGATTCAAAAGCAGGAAAATCCCCGCCGCAATGAGGGGGGAAAAGTCGATCCGCTGGCGGGGGAGCCGTTTTTGGATGGGAGTTATGAACGGATCCACGAGAATGTAGATGGTGCGGACGATGGGATTGTTCACCGACGGATTGATCAGCGTGAGGAAAAACCAGATCAGCAGCAGCAGGATGAGAAATCCAAACAGGTTTTGCACCACTATACCCAGCCCCCTGAGAAAATATCCGCTGAGAATGCCCGGAGCCTGGGATGCGGCGACCTCCCCACTGCTCAGGCCCGCCAGGGTTACGAACAGTCCAGGGATGACGATTCCCAGGAAGATCACCAGCAACAACGATATGTAGGCGGCGAAGATCTGGAGGGAATATGGCAGCTTTCCCCGCACCCAGTCCCAAAGCGGGACGGTCATCCGGTTGAGGAACTGGACGATGGGGTTGGAGGGATCGGGATTCACCCACGTTACGAGAATCGAGACGATGATAATCCACATGTAGATCGTCAGTCCCCAATCCGAAAGCTGGGCCGAAAATAGAAAAAAGGATTCCACGTGTTCCGTAACCGTTGACAGGGATGTTGATGGGGAGGCTGGCCCTTCTCCCTCAAATATAACCGGGGCTATCCGGCAAATCCAGTACTTAATGGCAGAACTTCATGGTGGAAGATATAAATTCAACCCATTGTTATAAAAAATAAATTAATTTTTTATCAATAGGGTGATTTCTGTCACGAAGTATTATGGATGGATGGAATCAGGGCAGCCCCGGCCAATGTTCCCGGAGGGCGTTTTCCACCTTTGCATATTCAGCCCGCAGTTGATTCACCAGTTCCTGCAGGCCGGCCGGCTCGTTCGTCTTGGCCAGGGTGCGAATCTGGTCACTCAACTGGGTCAGGGCGTGAAAGCGAAGGTTACCCGACATTCCCTTCATGGCATGGGCTGGGGCGTCCATGCCATCGTAGTCTTCCTGGCCGAGTTTTGCCCGTAATTCCTCGATATATTCCGGCCCACGTTCCAGGAAGGATTGCGCCAATTTCATTGCCAAATCATCTTCCATTCCCATCTCGTCGAGAAAGGCTATCATTCCCATCAGAGGGTGGTATGCCAATGGATCTGCCAGGGAGGCGGGATCGGACTCATTTGCCATATCGGCCTCTTTCTCAATCCGTTCGGAATAATCGAGCGCCTTGAAGAAGGCGTCCGCATTCAATGGTTTTTTCAGAAATCCTTCCAGGTTCACAGCGGATTGTGCCGATTCGTTTTCCGAATCGGCATTGGAAAATCCAGGGTCCTCGAGGCCAAAAAATGGAACTCCAGGCAGCTCGGAATGCAAATTTTCCAACAGGGGGGCTTCCGCACCGGCGGGAAGACTCGCATTGAGCAATACCAGTAAGGTGCGCCCCGCATCCTGCAGGGGAAATACCGCATCCAGTGTGGAATACCGCCGTACTTCGAAGGGAAAGGCCTCCAGATAGAGTGCGGCCAGGCGCGAAGTGGCCGCATCCGCATCGATGACGAGCACAATTGGAACGGCAGAGGATAATTCGGCCATGTTTGCTGGGAGTAGAGAATAAGTGAACCGGTTTGCCTGGCGGGAAAATACGCACACCCTACACGGCGGCTGGTCATTCAGCCGCATAAGCGGGAGGAATCCCGTATCCATCGCCACGGCACGGTTGGGCACGGTTGCTTCAAGGCGCGATCGGGCCAGAGTGCCGGCCCGATCCTCACAATGGCACGTCTATCGGTGGCCCGATCCTCCCGATAGTTCGTTTATTAGTGGCACGTCTATCATTGCCCCAGGTAGATATCCATCACGGCTTGCAACAAATTCAGGCCATCGGCTTTTTTGCGCTGGAAGGCGTTGCGGCCGATGATGGATCCAAAGCCGCCACCATCCCGGATGGCGCGGATTTCCTCCATCACCTCCTCGGTGCCCTTGGCCGCACCCCCGGAGAAGATCACGATCCGCTTGCCGTTGAAAGCGCATTGCACCACGTGCCGCACCCTGTCGGTGAGCGTGTCGATGGGAATTTTCTCCGCCTCGTAGACCTTCCTGGCCTCGTCCTGCTCGATATGGCTGGCCGGGGGTTTGACCTTGATGATGTGGGCGCCCAGTTGCGCGGCGATCTGGGCCGCATAGCCGCTCACATCCACGGCAGTCTCGCCTGCCTTGGAAATTTCCGATCCGCGTGGATAGGACCACACGACCACGGCCAGTCCGGCGGACTTCGCCTCCAGTGTCAATTCCTGCAAAGCCTCGTACATGGTGTTGCTTTCCTCGGAGCCGGGGTAAATCGTGAATCCAATGGCCGAACAGCCCAGGCGCAGGGCGTCCTCGACGCTCCCGGTCACTGCGGGGCAGGGTTCGCCCTTGGAAAGGGAGTCCGAACTGTTGAGTTTGAGGATCAGGGGCACCTGCCCTGCGAATTCCGCCGCGCCGGCCTCCAGGAAGCCCAGGGGCGCCGCATAGGCGTTACAGCCGGCCTCGATCGCCAGTTGGAAATGGTAGTGGGGATCATACCCCGCGGAATTGGGCCCGAAGCTGCGGGCGGGGCCATGTTCGAATCCCTGATCCACGGGAAGAATCACCATTTTCCCGGTATTGGCGAGGGTGCCGTGATTGAGCATTCGGGCCAGATTGGTCAGCACTCCGGCATTTTCCCCCTGGTACCAGGAGAGAATCTCCTTCACACGGTTCAATCCATGCACGGTTGGTTTCGATTGTTCGGCAACTTGTCCCATGATTCCTCTTTCAATTCGCTTGAGTTTCCGTATCCAGAGCCTTCATTCCCGGTCGATCCCGGATTTCCAGACTGTTTGATCTATTCTTCATGTCTTTCCTGAACTTGCAGCGGCCGGGAGCAGAAGCCCCCTGTGTAGAGTGAATTCAGGTGTGGATTCAATCTTTCAAATTCCCCTGCAAAACGAGTAGGATGTGATTAGAGCGCCGAGCCGTTGTCAGCTCTCACAGGCATATGATCGCAAATGATCGAATTGCCGGGCCGGTTCCATCCAAAGGCAGGCCGCGGGGCCGGTGCGAGACCAACCTCTTCCGGAGCTGAAGGCAGGGAGCCATTCCGGCATCCTGCATCGAGGGACCGCCATGGAATCTGAAAACGGTATGGATCTATGGCTCCAGGATACCATCGGGGGTTCCAGCCGGTTGGGCGCCTGATAACCATTAGATACCATAGGACCGGTGGATTTGGAACTGTTCCGCCCTCCCGCGGGCAGGGAAGCCAATGCCACGATTATTATCACGGCACTATTAGTTTTCCGGGCCGGGTGAATCCATGAAAAATTTACAGAATCCGGTTGCACCGCCATCCATGGAAGCGTTGAAATCCGCCCTGATGGAAAACATTTTGCCCCATGTCCCTGTTTCCGTGTCCGGGGGCGGATCCCGTTCCTCCAGCAAGGAGGGTTCAGGAGACGGCGCGGGAGAACCCACACTGAGCGATGGACAATGGCGCAAAATCGGCAGGGAAATCCTGATCCTCCATGAAGGATATACCTCCGGCGGGGCGAAATTTGCCCGGGATCAAAATCCGATCCATTCCCTGCGGGCGGGGTATCAATTCTATTATCTTCCCAGGAATCTGTACCGCGTGTACACCGTTCTGCGCAGTCTTCCCTGGGCCGGAAACCCATCCCGGGAGCACCTGGCCTCCCTTTGCCTTGCGGGTCGGGGCACAGCCAGCGGGGGCGGTGCCGGTGAAAAGATTGTGGAGGGAGGGGAACCGGCATTCCGGCTGCTCGATCTGGGATGCGGTTCGGGTGCGTTTACCCTGGCATGGCTGGTATGGATCTCTCACCTGTATCCCGCCGGAAAGGACGCCCCAACCGTCCAGGTCACCCTCGTCGACCAGGGCCGCGAACTCATCGCCCTGGCAGCGGCCAACATCGCCGCGTTCGTGAAGCGGGCGCTGCCGGAATTGCAGTACACCCTCCACACACGGGCCGATGGCGCCGCCCGGTTTTTGTCGGGTGAGGGAAAACCCGGCGCCCGGAATTTCGCCTCCGGCTCCACCTACAGCGTGGCGGGGGCGGCGATGATGTTGAACGAATTGGCGCTGCTGGGGCCGCGGCGGGTCAGCAACCGGGCGGCGCGGTACGGGGATGCCCTGCTCCGTTTGACACGCGGGGGAGGACTGCTGATGTTCGTGGAACCGGGCACGCGCAAGGGTTATATGCATCTGATGACCTTGCGTGAGCGGATGGAAGGTCTGCCCATCCTCTACCCCTGTCCCCACGTGCTGCCCTGCCCGTTTTGGCGTGGAAAAGTGCGCAATTGGTGCCATGCGGAAGTGCCGCTTCCCGGCGGATTTTACTTTGACCGGATTCTGCGGGAGCAGGGAGGGGTGGATTTCGCCATGCGGGAGATCAACATGGCAGCCTTGGTGGTTCACAATACCGGCGTGCATAATACCGGATCGGGACGGGTGGAAGCGCCTTTTTCACCGCAAAAAGGGGAACGTGTGGTATCCAACCCCATGCCGGCACGGAAGACAGGGAAGGCGGGCCCGAAAACGAAATCCGCATCGCAGCCTGTCCAATCCGGCGAATCCATTGTGCTGATCTGCGGCGCGGACGGAAGGCTCCACGAACGGCCCGCACGCACGCTCGCCAACCCGGGCAAGGGGGTGCGGGGCTCCTGGATCGATGGCGACGGCCGGGGGAATTGATTGAACGATAAGGGGAAAACCAAACGCAAGGCTGGGGGAAATGGGGGAACCCGCCGCCAGCGAATGCTCGCCGAGGAAGTGGCCTCCCAGCGGGAAGCCCTGCTCCAGGCCTGTTGGGCCCACCACCTTTGGAAACGGCCCCATCTGACCACGGAGGACGGATCCGCTCTGGAGGTGCTGTCCCCCGGTTGGCTCAATCGCACTGCCGGCCCGGATTTTACCGAAGCCCGGATTCTCATCGCTGGGCGGGAGCATTGGGGGGATGTGGAGGTGCACGTGGAGGAAAAGGAGTGGTGGGAGCACGGGCACTACAAGGATCCAGGCTACGACCGGGTCATCCTCCATGTGGTGCTGAAGCGGGGCCCCAAGGCTGCCTGCCGCCCGGTTTCCCACGAGGAAATCCCCGTATTCGCCGCGGGGCCGTTTCTATCGGAGCAGGTGCTGGAATCCATGCACGATCCCGAAGATCTGCTGCGGCGCTATGAGAACATTCCCGGGCGGTGCGGACTGCGGGCCGCCTTCAGCCGGGAAGATGCGGTGAGCCGGGTGGTGGCCCATGCGGCGGAGCGCAGGGCGCGGGACAAGGCGCACCGGGTGGTTCCCCTGCTGGAGGAAGCCGGGGAGGAGGAAACCTTTTTCCGCCTGTTGTTCCGGTATCTGGGTTACCGGCCCCACGCGGCGCAATTCGAAGGATTGGCCCGGCGCTTTCCCCTGCGGGAATTGATGCCGCTGCTGGGGGAGGACCCCCATCAGGCGCGCGCGGAGGTGTTGGGCCGCTGGTTCGGCGCCTTGGGGTTGCTTCAGGGAGAATCCCCGGCCATGCGGGGTCCAGGCCCTGCGGAGGCGGAGTCCGGCATGGCCGGGGAATACGCCCGGTTGAAGGCCGTCTGGGAAGCGCTGGACATGCAGCCTCTGGTGCAGGGAATCTCCCGGGGCGGCGGCCGTCCCTGGAATTCCCCCGAACGGCGGCTGGTGGGATTGTTTCATCACCTGTATGCCATGGGGAGGGATGGGTGGTTGAAGGCGTGGCTGGCGTTTCTGCGCAGGTTGGACGATCTGCGGGACCAGCCGGAATTCCGCAAGGAAGCCTTGCTGGCGCTGGAGGACTTTTTCTTCACTCCGGATTGGGAGCCCTGGAGAAACCGGGTTTCCTTTCACGTCCGGGAAACGGAGCGCTCGGCCCGCCTGATCGGAACGGAGCGGACGGTGATGCTGATGGCCAATGCGGTGCTTCCGTTTTTCCTTGCCATGGCCCGTTCCCGGGGGGATTTGGAACTGGAAAAGGTGCTCTACCGCCTTTATATCGTGCTGCCGCCGGAGGGACCCAACCGGCGCACCCGGTTCATGGAAAAACGCTTGGCCGGATTGACCCGGTTGAAAAAATCCTTGCGGACGCACCAGGGACTGCTGCAGATTCATCAGGACTTTTGCACCAGTTTTTACGAGGGATGCGACCGCTGCGGGTTTCCGGACCTGATCGCTCCACAGTCGGCGGGTGGTTGCTGATTCACGAATGCGGCCCGGAGTGCGCCGATTTTTCGCGGGTGCCCGGAATCAGCAAAGGGGGAATGCACCGGCGGAGTACAAAGGCTCTCCTCGATAACATGAATTAACGCAGGGGGAATGCATGTTGCTCAACGATTTTCTGGCCCGGGCGCACCGCCTCTACGCCAACCTCCCCGCGCTCGTGGATGGAGACGTGCGCTACACCTATGGAGAGTTGAACGGCCGCGTATACCGTCTGGCGGCAGGATTGCAGAGTCTGGGACTCCAGCACGGGGATCATTTGGCTATCCTCGGCCACAACAGCCACCGCTACATGGAAGTCTATCTGGCGACCTCCGTGGCGGGTCTGGTGCTCTCCCCCCTCAATACCCGGCTCTCTCCCCGGGAAACAGCCTTTATTCTGGAAGATGCGGAAATCAAAGCCCTCCTGGTGGGACGTGAATTTCTCCCCCTGCTGGCCGAAATCCGGGGGGACCTGAAACGGCTGGAGCAGGTGATCCTGCTGGACGGTGCGGATTCGGACGGTGCGGATTCGGACGGTGCGGATTCGGACGGTGCGGATTCGGACGGTGCCGGGGAAGACCCTTATGGGGGGGAACTGACCGGATACGAGGAATTGTTGTCCACCGCCGATCCCGGGGCGCTCAAGGCCAGGGACTGGAAGGAGGACGACATGGTGTACCTCTGCTATACCGGGGGCACCACGGGGTTTCCCAAGGGCGTGATGCTCTCCCAGCGCAACGTGGTGGCCAATGTGAATCACAGCATTCAGACCACCGAACTCAACGAGCGGGACGTCTGGCTGCACGTGTGCCCCATGTTTCATGCGGCGGATTACTGGTCGTGCTTCGCCTTCACTGGGCTGGGTGCATTCCATGTATTTCAGGGGAAATTCGATCCCAAGCTCACCCTGGAATTGGTGGAAAAATACCGGGTCAACGTGCTGATGCTGGTGCCGACCATGATCAACATGGTGCTGGAACTTCCCGATGCGGGCTCCCATGATTTGTCCTGTATAAGGCGCGTCATGTACGGGGCTTCTCCCATGCCCGTGGAACGATTGAAATTGGCCTTTCAGTTGTTCGGCCCGAACCTGCAGCAGTTCTATGGACAAACGGAGACCTCGCCGTTCCTGACCGCGATGACGATGCGGGGAACGGTGCTGGAGGGCAGCGAACAGGAGGTGCGCCGGCTGGCCTCCTGCGGCCAGGAATTGCTGGGCGTGGAGGTGCGGGTGGTGAACGGCGAGGGAAATCCCGTCCAGCCCGGAGAGGTGGGGGAAATCGCCGCCCGGGGGCCCAACGTGATGCTCGGTTATTGGAAGCGCCCGGAGGAAACGGCGGCCACCCTGCGCGGCGGATGGGTTCATACCGGGGACATGGCCACGGTGGACGAGGAGAATTACATCTTCATTCTCGATCGCGCCAAGGACATGATCATCACGGGCGGGGAAAACGTATTCTGTCCGGAGGTGGAAAACGTGCTCTATAAGCACCCGGAGGTCGTCGAGGCCGCCGTGATCGGGATCCCCGACGAGAAATGGGGGGAAATCGTCAAGGGAATCGTGGTGCTGCAACAGGGCGCAATAGTGGACGAATCCAGGCTGATCGAGCATTGCCATCAGTGGATTGCCGGCTATAAATGCCCGAAATCCATCGACTTTACCGCTGCCCTCCCCAAAAGCGGGGCGGGGAAAATCCTGAAATCGGAATTGAGAAAACCCTATTGGGAAGGCCAGGAGCGTGCCGTCCATTGATGCATAGGCTGCCACAGATGCCACGGATGCCATGAAGGCAATCGTCCGGTATCTCAGGCGCGTCTCCATCCGGCCGGAATTGCTGCATATTTTTATAAATTCAAGAAGAAATAAAAATGCTTATTTTCTTCATTATTTATTCACATATTTCTGGGACAATGGGTGCGTAAGGGAAAGGGCATCCCATCATCGAACGATTGGAGCCATTCACGCATTCCCGGGACTATGGATCACGGCGGGAAACCGCATCCCCGGAAGTTTGAAGGGAGGTCAAAATGAAACGCCAGCAAAATACCGCAAAATGGAAACCAGAGGATTACCACTGCGATCCGAACTGTTTGGTAATCACCGAGGAAGACGAAGCGGCGATCGAAAAGCTGCTTGCATCCAATGAAAGCCCGGACGGGTTGGAGCGCAGTTCCCGCGTGCAAAAGCCCCCGCCCGCCTGATTCCATCCGCCGTATTTTCCGCCCGGCAATCCCCCTCACTTGATTCATCTTCCCCGGACTGTACCCGGTATTGTCCTCCCGGATTGGTGAAGGATGGGTGATTCCCTCCGCAATTGAAAATCGGCCATTGAAAATCCAGCATTGAAAATTAGGTATTGAAATTCGGGGATTGCAGGTTCCGGAATGACGCGGTTCCATGCCGACGCGGGGCCCGGCAATCGTCCTTTGCGCAGATTGACAATTCGACCCCGTGCCTTATGATGATTTTCCGGGAATTCAGACAATTCCGGAGGGCTCCAGAAGGTTCCAGGAGGTTTCGCAGAGCCGGATTTCCCCGAATCCGCCAGTATCCGCCAGGGTCCGGTCCGGGAAAAGCGTCCGGAGGATGTTACGGTCCAATCATGCAGGGCAATCGGGAAAGGGATGACGATGGAACTGGAAAACATGAAACTGGAAAACGTCGTAATCGCCGATGGTGTCCGCTCGGCTTTCGGACGGGGCGCCAAGGGCTCCCTGGTTTCCACCCGCATGGATGAGGTGGCGGGCCAGGTGGTGCGCAACCTGCTGGATCGCAATCCCCAGGTGGACCCCTACGAAATCGAGGACATGGTCACCGGAAATGTACTGGGCGGGGGCGAACTGGCCCATATGACCTCCAATACCGTGTCCCGCATCGCCAACCTGCCGCCGGAGATTTCCCACGCCACGGTGAACCGGCAGTGCGGTTCCAGCATGCAGGCCCTGCACATGGTGGCGCGGGAGATCATGACCGGCGCTGGGGAGATGGGTATCGCCATGGGCGTGGAACGGATGGGCCGGGGTATTCCAGCGAAGGAGGGCGGCGACAATCCCATCACCAGCACCCATGACCGCCTGTTGGCTCTCACCGAGGAGCAGAAGCGGCCCGACCCGGATCACGATCAGTATTATTCGGTGGACTTTCCACGCTATATCGTCGACGCGCCGGCCAATCCCTCCATGCCGCAAACCGGGCAAAACGTCGCGGAGGCCTGGAGCCTCTCCCGGCAGGAAATGGACGAGTTTTCCCTGGAAAGCCATCAAAAGGCGGAAGAGGCCTACAACGCCGGGTATTACCAGGATCAGATCCTGCCGCTCTCCGTTCACCTGCCGGTGTTCGACGATGAGGGCAAACCCGTATACGGCCAGCAGGGCGAGGAGGTTCTCTTCGCGAAGGACGAGTGCATCCGCGCCAATACCCAACTGGAAAAGCTGGCTTCACTCGATCCTTTGCGGATGATCGTCAGCTTTGGCGAGAAGGAGTTGCTGATCACGGCGGGGAATGCCTGCCCCACCAACGATGGCGCGGCAGCGGTGCTGCTGATGTCCGAGAAGGCGGCCCAATCCAAGGGTATCAAGCCGCTGGTGCGCATCAAATCCATGGCGGTATCGGGCGTGAAGCCCCAATTGATGGGCGTCGGCACCATTCCCGCCAGCCGCAAGGCCTTGAAGAGGGCCGGGATTACCGGCAAGGATATCGGTCTGGCCGAGATCAACGAGGCCTTTGCCTCCCAGTCCATCGCCACGGTGCGCGAACTGGGCATCGATCCCAAGGTGGTCAACGTCAATGGCGGGGCCATCGCCATCGGGCACCCGCTCGGTGCCAGCGGCGCCAGGCTGCTGATCGGGCTGGGACACGAAATGCGGCGCCGGGGCAACGTCCGCTATGGTCTTGCCACCATGTGTATCGGCGCGGGAATGGGGATTGCCACCGTGGTTGAGGCCATCGACTGAATCGCAGCCGTTCACGCGCCAGGGCGAGGGCTCCTTCCTTGTCCTCCTCCATCCCCGGATATCCCCTCCTGTGGTAGAGCAGGGGCTTCCATGGCCTCTGCCTTCCGATCACGTGGAAGAAATGTTGCCTGCACCTCGCTTTATAGAATGATTCAGGAATCTATCCCATGAAAAAGAAAACCGCCGTGGGAATGGCCATTCTTGGCCTGCTGGCCGTATTCGTCCTGATCGTGATCTTCGCCGTGGTGCGGGAAGTACGGCGGGAGGAAGCCCTGCGCAAACAATCCATCAGCGGGCTGGTGGAATTGGATTTAAAGTTGCTGCGGGGAGGGTTGGCCGATGTGGCGCGCACGGACCGGCTGGTGTTGCTGCTGGTGGATCCGGATTCCCGGCGTACGGTGGCCATGGCCTTCGTATCGCCCCTGGTGCCGCCCCAGACCATCCGCATCGGAGTGGAAAACGTCCGCGAAGGGACCGTGTTGCAGGGGCCGTATCTGTTGGTGGGAATAACCGACAAGGATGGAGAGATTTTCAAGGTCTCTCCCGGGGAGGTCTATGGCCGTTCCCCGGAACCGTTGGCGCTGGGAACCACGGAATACCGGCTGGTGCTCAACGAACCCTTCCGGGGCAGCGTCCTCAACCAAGCCTCCCCCCGGGCTCCCCAAGCGGCCCCGCGGGCTTCCGCGTCCGGTTCGGGCGATCCTCAGGGCGATGACCGCCAGGGAGACGACCCCCGCTTCGCCATATCCGGCACGATCGTGGTCAGCAGAGCCTTGCAGGGCCGGGTGGACGCCAGCGACCGGCTGGTGGTGCTGCTTTTCGATCCCGACACACCCCGCCCTCTGGCCTTCAAGATCATCCCCCACACCCTGCTTCCCCAAAAGTTCACCGTCGCCCTGCCTCCCGAGGCCCGGGGCAGCCTCAAGCCCGGCTACCACCTGCGCATCCTCACGGACAAGAATAACGATCCCCTCGGCTCCGTGGAAGGGGAAGTCGTGGGGCGCTCCCTGGAAACCATTCCGCTGGGAACCACCGGCCTCGTGTTCGAGCTGAATCAGCCCTATGTGCGATGAGGGCGCCTACGATGAGGGCGCCTGCGCCAAAGGCAGGATTTAGCAGGCAGGACGGGGGGAGCGGGATGGGCGAACGGCCCATCCCGGCGGGTAGGAAGAAGACTGCCAAGGATGGAATGTCCAGGTGCGCCGAACCTGGATTAATCCCGGCTCATGCCCAACAAGCGCAGTAGAATCAAGAACAGGTTGAGAATATCCAGGTAGAGCGCCAGGGTTGCGCTGGTGTAATCCTCCACATCGTAGTGACGCAGGATATTGGAGGTGTCGTAGAGAATGAACCCGCTGAACAGAAGCACGCCTCCGCACAGCAGAATAAATTCCATGGCGCCATACTGGAAAAAGAAGACGTTCAGCAGCGAACCGATAATGAAGATAATAATTCCGGTAATGAGGAAACTGCCCAGAAAGGAGAAATCCTTTTTCGATGCGATCACGTAAAAGGTGAGCGAGGCGAAGATAATCACCGTCAAACCCAGGGCTTCCTGAATGAGGCCCACGTCGTACGTCAACATCACCGGCCCCAGGGTGACCCCGGAAATGGAGGTGAACGCGAACATGGCTACCAGGTTGAGGCCTGGCTTGCGGCGTACACCCAATGCGATCAGAAGTACGATGAAATTCCCGATAAACAAGGGAAACATCATCGCCGGAGAAAGATACTCGGCTCCGATATACGCGCCCGCGGCGGCCGAGATCAGGGTCAGGGTCAAAAGCCCGTAGACCTTCTTCAGGAAGGCCATCCGGTCTTCGACGGAGGCAGCCGCCGCGGATCCTGCCATGACCGCGGTGTTCCGGTTTCCAAACATTTCCATTTCGTTCGCTCCGAATCGATTGAAGATACTTGCAGGGTGGGAACGTCCCATCCCTCACCGTTCTTCCTTGATATTTACTATGATTGCGCTGCCCTGGCAATGCGTACCCCTCCCGATCGGGCGAAATCCGCCCCCCGTTGCACCTTGGAGGAGGGGGTGCGGAATTCGGGGGTTAAGGCCCCGCCTTGGCGTGGGTTGGGACGCCCGCGCCACTGATTTCACCCTCTCTTGGCGAGTTGGTCCTGGATGGAGAGCAGTTGGCGCACCATCCCGGCGAATTCCCGGCGATAGGGTTCCCGGTGATGGACCGGCCGATCCACGATCTCCAGTACCCGCTCCAGAGTGGATTCGCCCTTGAACTCGGAATCCCGCAGCAGCATCCCGAAGGAGGCCACCGAGGCGGCGAACTGAAAATCGTCCGAAGCGGACGCGAATTCGACGGGAGTGGGCCGCAGGGTGCGGGTGATCAGCTTGCTGGCGCTCCCCTCCGGGTCCTTGTAACGGATCTTGATGGTCATCCATTCGCCGCTTTGGGCTGCGTCGCTCAGCGCAGGGGATTGCTGGTACTTGAGGGGATCGCTCCCGGCTCCCTGTTCCTCTGCAGCGGCGGGGACGACCTCGTAAAACGCCGTTACCGTGTGCCCGGCGCCCACGTCCCCGGCGTCTTTGCTGTCATCGTTGAAATCCTCCTTGTTGAGCAGCCGGTTCTCGTACCCGATCAATCGGTAGGAGGCGATATGGCGCGGGTTGAATTCCACCTGGAATTTTACGTCCTTGGCGATGGTGATCAGGGTGCCGCCGATCTGTTCCACCAGCACCTTGCGGGCTTCGTTGAGGCTGTCGATATAGGCGTAATTCCCGTTGCCCAGATCAGCGAGTTTTTCCAGGCGGGAGTCCTTGTAATTCCCCATCCCGTATCCGAGCACGGTCAGGAAGACCCCGCTTTTGGCTTTCTGCTCGATGAGGCGGGTCAAATCCCCCTGGTTGGTGATGCCGACGTTGAAATCCCCGTCCGTCGCCAGGATGACGCGGTTGATTCCACCGGGAATCAGATTTTCCGAGGCGATCCGGTAGGCCAACTGAATTCCCGCGCCCCCGTTGGTGGAGCCGCCGGCCCTCAGGCGGTCGATGGAGGCCATGATCTCTGTTTTATGGTCACCGGGCGTGGACGGCAGCACCAGCCCCGCTGCGCCGGCATAGACGGCGATGGCCACCCGGTCCCGCTCTCCCAACCGGTCCACCACCAGCTTGAGGGAGCGTTTCAGGAGGGGCAGTTTGTTGGGGCTTTGCATGGAACCGGATACGTCGAGCAGGAACACCAGATTGGATGCGGGGCGCTCCTTCCACTCGATTTCCTTCCCCTTGATTGCGATCCGCACCAGATGATGCTCCGGATTCCAGAAGGCCCGGGCCACCTCCGTATGGATGGAGAAGGGCTCCCCGTTTTCCGGGGGCGGGTAGCGGTAGGGGAAATAATTGATCAATTCCTCGATGCGGACGCTGTCCTTGGGCGGCAGGGCGCCCCGGGTCAGGAAGCGCCGCATGTTGGCGTAGGAGGCCGTGTCCACGTCCGCCGAAAAGGTGGACAAGGGATGGTCGAGGGTGTTCCGGAAGGCATTGCCGATGATGCGGTCGTAGCTTTCCGTATTGAAATCCGGGCGCACCGGAAATTTCCTCAGCAGAATTCGCGAGCCGCCAGCCGTGCCCTTGCTTGGACTGGAGAGTACGGGAGAGTGCATGCCCTCGCCTAGGCCGGCGGGTGCCCGCGAGCGCTTGCCCCGGTTTTCGGCCATATCATTGCTGTATTCCGTGGATTTTTTTGGGCTGGTTGTCTCTTGTTGCGTTATCGCCGGTGATTCTTCCGCATCCGTTGAATCCGTGGTGGAGAGTTTGTCGGATAATTTTTGGGCAATTTCGGACTTGGGGGACTCCGCGGGCTGGGAGCATCCCAGTGAGAGCAAGAGGATCGCCAACAAGGCCATGCAAAAAGCAACCGGAAACCGATGAATGTTCATGGGACCTCCACGATGTGTTGCAGATTGGAGGGGGTGATTTTCCCCCGATGCACCTTGGAGGCCGGGCCAGGAAATTCCGTTCAATGCCGGG
>CAZOXD010000056.1:19316-24439 GCA_964583525.1 uncultured Pseudomonadota bacterium | reverse complement strand
ATTTCTGGACAAAGTTAATTGACATTATTTCTTGGCAAGATAGCAGTACTAATTTATTCCTTCGGCCAGGGAGAAGGCAAAGGTACTGTCAAGTTACTGGTACACGGTCGAAATTGTTGGGATATAGCCTCGGGCTTTATGCCGGAATTTGGGCGTAGGTAATTTCATCCCAAAGGCCAAAGGCTCGCTCTCGCATGATGCGGTAATGCTTTGCTTTCATAAGATGGCGGCCAACTCGGAAGACATTGTTGATGGGGCCATGCACCGCAAGAAACCGTTGCATGTGGCCTGCGGACTTGAATCGCCGCATCTGCCTTTCCCGTTGCCTTGTCACTTGGTGAGAGTTCTCCGCCCGGTTGTTTGAACCTTTGTCCCGAACATGCTCTACCGTAGGAATCAGCGCTTTGTGAGCAACGGAGTAGCTGCCGAGCTTGTCGGTAACAATCCGATTCGGCACATAGCGCAGTCCCTTTAGCAGTTTCCGGAAGAAACGCTTGGCCGCGGTTCCGTTTCTTTTCTTCTGAACCAGGATATCCAGGACGTCGCCATCTTGATCGACGGCCCGCCACAGGTAATGACGGACGCCCCTGATTGATACAAACACCTCATCCAGATGCCAAGTGTCTCCCAGCCGTCCCTGCCGACGACGGATGCCATGGGCCATAGACAGGCCGAACTTCAGACACCAATATCGAATCGACTCGTAAGTAACCGCCACACCTCGCGCCGCAAGCATCTCCTCTATATCGCGGAAGCTCAGGTTAAAGCGGTAGTAGAGCCAGACAGCCTGGGTGATGATCTCTACAGGGAAGCGGTGCCCTGCGAACGGCGATTTTTTCTCTTTCATCGGCGGATTTTGCCATCTTCCAGGACGGACTGGCAATCGAAACCCATTAACTTGACAGTACCTTGCGGAGGCCGTTAAAAAGGGTATCTGGGGATAGTGACCTACCGCTCCTTGCCCGTCGTGACGACGGTGGTGGTGGGTAGGAGGAAAAGAACGATGGCGAGTAGGGATTTCACTAGGGCGCATTACTGGTAGGGCATAGGGCTCTATAGGGTGGGTCGGCTGCGCAGCCAGAAGCCCACTTTCAATTTCTGCATTCGTTTGATCGTACCGATGAGGTTATAGAGAATCGTCTTTTCGTTGTTGTTCCGTGGATAATGCTGCCGACCCTTTTGCCGACTCTCTTGAATACACGGTGCGGGTAAACTTCTGCCACGCAATTGCGCTGGCAGGAGTGCATCACATTTTGGGCACCTGATACGAAGAGAAGTGAGGTACGAAAACCTGATGTAGTCGCGATATTGCGTAGTCGAGCCATCTGGATCGGGAGTGCGCGCTTTAAAGGATAGCTTCAAATCCTTCAAGTTCTGCCGCACATCGTCCAGGAGTTCTCTAAACCTTTCGAGTGCTGATAAGGTTGCACTTGGCGCCTCTTGCCCGCATCCCAAGCACTTCACCGGTCTGCCGTGTACAATTGAATCCTCGACCTCGTTGATCCGATCCGGGCAATCGGTATTTGCGCAGAACCAATACTCGCTCCTGATGTCGGCAAGTTTAATGCACTGGATGGTCGAGGCCATTGCGGACTCGGTTATGGTCTATCCACGGAAGGAGGCAGACCGGGCGTCCGGGCTGCGTGGTAAAAAAACCAACCTATCACTAGCGGGGATGGGGGACAAGGTAGCCGGCCAGGGGCATCGGAGGCGGCGAGCGTTACGGCCCGTTACCACCCGTGACGTATGATATGCGTATGATATATGCCCCCGTACTACTAATTAAATCCCAATAAACCCTTTAATTTCAAAAGCCCACGAGCGGAGTTGAACCGCTGACCTACGCATTAGGAATTCGCACGCTAAGAACTTATAATATTTATGTACAATAACAATAAGATAGCTCGATAAATTCGGACGCGAAGTTCCGTCATAAAGCACTGGCGGATTGACCCTGTCTGAATCACACCGGAGACATTCCATGTTCGATGAGCAGACGCTCCAACTTTCCCGGGAGGCAGAGGCAGAGTGGGAGGCGCAATACCGCAAGCTGGTGGACCGCTTTGGGGACAAGGCCCCCAAACGGGCCAGGCAACCCGAGACCCAGTCCGGACTGCCCCTCAAGAACGCCTATTTCCCCCACGATGCGGAGGGCGGGAATTTTTCCTCCATCGGCGCGCCGGGCCAGTATCCTTTCACCCGGGGCAACCTGGCGGCTCAGTACCAGTTGATGAATTGGGCCAATCAGCCGGTGATCGGCTACGGTCTGCCGGAGCACACCCGCGAGCGGATGGACCTCCTTGCCGGAAAGGGCATGGTGGGGTACTTCGGCCAGCGCTTCTACAACCTGGTGTACGATCTGGTCTCTCACGAGGGGATCGATCCGGACCACCCGGCGGCCCGGGGGCGCATCGGGCAGTGCGGGATGGCGGTCTATTCCAAGGAGGACATGGACGTTCTCTTCAAGAACATGGATCTCACCCAAATGAACGTGGTGCACATCACCTACCATCAGGTGGTGCCCGCCCTGGCCCAGTACATCGCGCTGGCCCGGGAGCGCGGACTGGAGCCGGGCGACCTGCGCGGAAACTCCATGAACTGGTATCACCAGTCCGCCTACGTGGGGATGAGCGCCTTTCCGCCGGAAAACGGACACAAGCTGGCGGTGGAGTTGCTCTCCTACTGCTCCCGCCACATGCCCCGTTGGAACACCACCAACTTCTTCGGCTACGGCGTGGAGGAATCCGGGGGATCGGCGGTGCAGGAAATCGGCCTGATGCTGGCCTACGGGATCGACCTGGTGCGCTCCTGCGCGCGAGCCGGGATGGAGGCGGACCAGGTGCTGCCCCGTTTCGGGTTCCAGATCGCACAGGCCAACGATTTCTTCGAGCAGGTGTGTAAAATCCGCGCCCTGCGCCGCATCTGGGCCAGCACCATGCAGGAGCGCTTCAACGCTTCGGATCCGCGCTCCATGCACGTGCGCATTCACACCCACACCTCGGGCGTGGAACTGACGGCGCAGCAGCCCATGGTGAACCTGATCCGCACCACCTTGCACGCCTTCGGGGCGGCCCTGTCCGGCACCCAGGCCATGGAGGTATCGGCCTACGACGAGGCGCTGGCCATACCCTCCGAGGAGGCCGCCACCCTGGCCCTGCGGGTGCAGCAGGTGATCCAGGAGGAGACCAACATCACCGCGGTATCCGACCCCCTGGCCGGCTCCTATTACGTGGAATCCCTCACCAACCAATTGGCGGAAGAGGCGCTGGAGTTGGTGGAGAAAATCGAGGCCCAGGGCGGGTACATCGCCGCGCAACGCAAAGGGTGGATTCGCCGCGAAGTGGAGAAATCCGCGGACCGCTGGCGCGACCGTATCGAAAGCGGCGAACAGCAAGTGGTGGGACTGAACTGCTACCAGACCGACGAGCCACCCCTGGAAAACGTGTTCAAGGTGGATGCGGAGGTGGAACGGATCGCAGTGGAGCGCATCCAGCGGCAAAGGGAAAACCGCTCCGCGAAAGCGTGGGAACAGCACCGGGAGGAATTCCGGCAGGCCATGGAAAAATTCGCCGGGACCGCCGTAGCCGATCTGGGAGAGAGCCTCCTGATGGAGCCGGCCATCGAGTTCGCCGCCGCGGGGGCCACCACTGGGGAAATGATGCAGGTCATGAAGGACGCCCTGGGCTGGGGGCCGCCCTACGAGTATTAACGCCGTCCTCGCGGTCTGCACGTTAACCGGGTTGCGGACAAGCCTGTCCGCAATCCCCATGGAAGGCGCCAGGATTTTTCATCCGGCACACGGCCCTCCAACCTTCATACACCTCAGGAACCCATGGCCTCTCCCGTCCGCGTATTGCTGGCTAAGCCGACCCAGGACTCCCACGACCGGGGCGTGCGCCATGTCGCCCGCCGCTTCCGGGATGCCGGGTTCGAGGTAATCTTCACCAACTTCCTGCTTCCGGGCGAGGTGGTGTCCACCGCGCTGGAAGAGGATGTCAGCGTGATCGGTATCTCCTCCTCCTCGGGCGGGCACATGCCGGTGTTCGAGGAGTTGATCTCCGGATTGCGGGCCAATGGCCTGGGAGATACCGTGATCCTGGGGGGCGGGGTAATACCGCCGGAAGACGTGGAAACCCTCAAGTCCTGGGGTGTCAAGGCGGTCTTCGGGCCCGGCACCAGCGCGGAGGACGCCATCGCGCTGATCAACGAGCATCATAAGGCGGGGAAAGGAGGCGCGGCATGAGCGGAAAAGACGGATTTAAGCGCATCGCCATTCTGGGCGGCGGCGGTTTGATGGGCCACGGGATCGCCCTGGCCTGCCTGCAGGGCAGCGGCGCGCAAGTGACCCTGCTTTCCCGCAGGGCCGAGACGGTCGATCACGGCCTGGAACTGATCGAAAAGGGCCCCTTCGGACTGGCCAAGGCGGTGCAACGCGGCAAGCTGAGCGAGGAGCAGGCCGCCGCACTGCTTACCCGGGTGAAAGGGACGACGGAGTACGCCCAAGGGCTGGAGGACGCGGACCTGATCATCGAGACCATCCCCGAGGTGGTCGATCTCAAGCAGGAGGCCCTGGCGCTGGCGGAACGATGCGCGCCGGACGGCGTCATCATCGCAACCAACACCTCCTCCATCCTCATCTCGGAACTGGCCGCGCAACTGGAACGGCCGGGGCGGCTGGTGGGCACCCACTGGTTTTACCCCTCCAACATAATGCCCCTGATCGAGGTGGGACGCAGCGAGTTGACCGATTCCGCCGCCCTGGAAGCCGTGTTGGCCTACCTGACCGCCATCGGCAAAAAGCCGGTGGTGGTGAAGGACTCCCCCGGATTTTTCATGACCCGCTTCATCAACAACTTCATCGCCGAGGGCATCCGGCTGGTGGAGCTGGGCATCGCCGGCCCGGCGGAGGTGGACGAGATGGTCAAAACCGGGCTGGGCTGGCCCATGGGCGTGTTCGAACTGCTGGACGACACCGCCAGCTTCGACTCCTTCTACCATGCCCAGGAATACCTCTTCGAGACCTGCGGGGAGCGCTACGCCATTCCGCCCCTGGCCCGCAAGGTGTTCAAGGCAGGCTACCGGGGCGCGCCCGCTCTCAAGCCGGGCAGCCGGGGCGGGTGGTA
>CAZOXD010000056.1:0-19216 GCA_964583525.1 uncultured Pseudomonadota bacterium | reverse complement strand
TGTCCAAGATCGGCGAATACGTTCCCCGAACTCCGTTCAACCTGTGTTTCAGATTTTCCGCTCATCACATCACCTTTTGATCGGTGTCAAGATATCAGTAGAAATCCCCATGGTGCCGCGCTGCCACCTTGAGGCGCTGTTTAACCAAATTCAATTCCGACTTTGGGGTGGCGATCCCTCTCCTGGATTTCTTCTGGAAAGCATGCAGCACATAAAGCACATTCTTGAACCTGACTGTGTAAATGGCCCGATAAGTATCCTTGTCGAAGCGGGAAACCACTTCCAGTATTCCGGAACCCAACCCGGACAGTGGCTTTGCATCACGGTGCTTTCGCCCGATCTGGGCCTGAAACAACGCAAACCCCATGCGATCTCGAACCTCAGCCGGGAACTTCTTCAGGTCATCCTTGCTTGATCCAACCCATTCCACCGGCCTTGGTTTATGTTCATCCATGAAAAATTATGGTGGTACCGCCATAAAATAGCAAGGACTTTCCAATTTTATTGCAAAAAATATCGAGCGCGGACTATGGGTTTTACATGATTTTTGTTTTTTAAATTGTATAGTAACGGGGTTCAATTTTTCCTATGTCAGAACGTTTGAAGTTCCATCCGGGATCCCTGGGTTGGGGGCACAATGGTCACGCACAGGCGCAAAGTGATCTCCTCCGAGGAGGCGATTGCAATTATCCAGGACGGCGACGTCCTGGCCACCACGGGGTATGTGGGCCACGGCACTCCGGACCAACTCTATGTAGCCCTGGAAAACCGGTTCCTGGAGACAGGCAGCCCCAGCAATCTGACTCTCATCCATTCCACCGGGCAGGGTGACGGCAAGGACAAGGGATTGAACCGCCTTGCCCACGAGGGGTTGCTCAAACGGATCATCGCCGGCCACTTCGGCCTCGCCCCCAAAATGGCTCAGTTGGTGCTGGATAATAAAATCGAGGCGTACAACATCTCCGAAGGGTGCATTACACATCTCTACCGGGACATTGCCGCGGGTAAACCGGGCACCTTGAGCAAAGTGGGTTTGGGCACCTTCGTCGATCCGCGGCTGGATGGCGGGCGGATGAATCCCCGCACCCAGGAGGATATCGTTGAATTGATCGAATTGGCAGGGGAGGAATGGCTTTTTTATAAGTCCATTCCGATCAACATAGCCTTTGTTCGCGGTACCACGGCGGATGTGGACGGCAACATCTCCATGGAGCGCGAATCGGTGCACATGGAAAATCTCTCCATGGCCATGGCGGCGAAAAATTCCGGAGGGTATGTGATCTGCCAGGTGGAGCGGATTGCGGCCAGCGGTTCCCTGAATGCAAAGGCTGTTCAAATCCCAGGCGTAATGGTTGACTGCGTCGTTCTGGCCGAAGAGGAACACCACATGCAGTCCTATGGGAGCCCTTACAACCCCGCATTTTCAGGGGAGATCAAGATCCCGCTGGATTCCCTGGAGAGACCCCCGCTAGACGAGCGAAAGGTGATCGCCCGCCGTTCCGCGCTGGAGCTTCAGGCCAACAGCATCGTCAACCTGGGCATCGGCATGCCCGATGGCGTGGCGGCTGTGGCGAACGAGGAACGCATTCAGGATTACATCACCCTTACCGCCGATCCCGGCATCTTTGGCGGCGTGCCGATGGGGGGGCTCAACTACGGGGCCGCCGTGAACGCGACGGCGCTCATCGATCATGCCTATCAATTCGACTTTATCGACGGCGGCGGACTGGACCTGGCGGTGCTGGGCATGGGCGAGTGCGACGCCCGTGGGAATATCAACGTGAGCCGCTTCGGCAACCGCTTGGCGGGATGTGGCGGTTTTATCAACATCAGCCAGAACAGCCGCAAGGTGCTGTTCGTCGGAACTTTCACTTCGGGCGGGCTGAAAACGGAAATCCGGGAAGGCAAAATCAAGATTTTGCAGGAAGGAAAAATCCGGAAATTCATCCGCGAAACGGAGCAAATCACGTTCAGCGGCCCCATGGCTGCGGAACGCCAGACTCCCGTTTACTACATAACCGAGCGCTGCGTTTTCAAACTCTCCCAGCAGGGACTGGAATTGGTCGAGGTTGCTCCAGGGATTGAAATCGAGCGCGATATTCTGGCCAACATGGATTTCACGCCGAATGTGGACGAGCCCGCGCCCATGGACGAACGGATTTTCCGTACGGAAGCGATGGATCTCAAGGATTCGATGCTGGGCATGCTCATGGAAAGCCGGTTCAGTTACGACCCGGAGTCCAACACCATTTTTATGAACTTTGCCGGGTTGCGCGTACGCACCGTGGAGGATGTGGCGGAAATTCGGGAAGCCACCGAAGGCCACCTGAAAGCCATCGGCAAGAAGGTCAACTCCGTGGTCAACTACGACGCTTTTACCATCGACGACGACGTCATCAACGAGTACGCCGACCTGGTGCGCTACATCGAGACAAACTACTACCTGAGCGTGTCACGCTACACGACGAGCGCCTTTCTGCGCAGGAAACTGGGGAAGGAACTGGTGGAAAAACGCCATCTCTCATCTTCCATTTACGAAACCGAGGAAGAGGCGAAAAACAACCTGCGCCGATATCCGAAACAGATGGTGAGCCCTCATTTCTGAGCCCCCATTTCTGGATCGGAGGAAGGAGCCGGGACCTGTTTTACCGCTTCCATTTGGGCTTGCGCTTTTCCAGGAAGGCCGACATCCCTTCCTGGGCGTCCTCGGCGATGGCATTGGACGTCATGGCTTCCTTGGCCACCTCGTAGGCTTCGTGCACCGGCAGCGGCAATTGCTTGTAAAAAGCTTCCTTACCCACGGCCAGGGTGTAGCGGCTGTACTGGGCGATTTCCCTGGCAAGGGCCAGGGTTTCCTCCACCAACCGGCCGGCCGGTACCACTCGGGTCACCAACCCCGCCCGTTCAGCTTCTTCCGCGCCGATGGGGCGCCCGGTCAAAAGCATTTCCATGGCCTTCTTGGCGGGAACGGCCCGGCAGAGGGGAACCATGGGGGTGGAGCAGAACAGGCCGATCATCACTCCCGGGGTCTGAAAGCCGGCGGTATCCGAAGCCATCACCAGGTCGCAGGAAGCCGCCAGTTGGCATCCGGCGGCGGATGCCAACCCCGACACCCGGGCGATCACCGGCTTGGGCATCTGCTGGATGAACTCCATCACCGAGGCGCTGAGGGAGAACAACGCCTCCGCTTCATCATGCCCAGCGCCCACCAGCTCCTTCATGTTATGGCCGGAAGAAAACACGGGTCCCTCCGAGGCGATGATCACCGCCCGTACGAAATCGTCACCGGCCAAGGATTGGAGCCGGGCATGCAATTCCTCCAACATTTCCCGGGAAAGCGCGTTGCGCTTGTCCGGATTGTTGAGAGTCAGAGTCGCCACACCTTCGGATATTTCCAGGACGACAAGGGAATCCACTTCAGACGTAGATATTTTCGATTTAGTAACTTTCACTTGATCTCCACTCGCATTCCCCCTCCCGTTACCCGCGCCGCCAACCCAGGTAGGCCTTGAAGAGCCGTTGCAGCGTGGGCGTGAAGGATTCCTTGCGGGCCTCGTCCCCGGCCCGCCGGAAGATTTCCGCCAGGGTGGGATAGACGTGAACGGTGTTGGCGAGGTCCCGCAGCCGCAGCCGGGCTCGCATGGCCAGCACCACCTCGTGCAGCAGTTCACCGGCGTGCGCTCCCACCAGGGTTGCCCCCAAAATAACATCCCGTTTGGGTGAGGTCAAAATTTTCAGGAAGCCCTCCCGCGCCCCGTCGCAGACGGCCCGGTCGATTCCCTCAAAGGGCACCTTGATGACCCGCACGGCTTTCCCCGTAGCGGCGGCTTCCTCCTCGCTCAGGCCCACCCGGGCCAGTTCGGGGTCTGTGAAGGTGCACCAGGGCACCACCCGGTAGTCCATCCGCGCCTTGAAGGGGAGCAGGGAATTCTGAATCACCACCCGCGCCTGCTGCCCGGCCATGTGGGTGAAGGCAAAGGGCCCCGCCACATCCCCGCAGGCATAGACCGACAGCGCGGATGTGCGCATGTAGCGGTCCACCTTGATGTGGCCATCCTTGATCACGACCCCCGCTTCCTCCAATCCCAGCCCATCCAGGTTGGGCTTTCTGCCCACCGCCACCAGGATCTCGTCCGTGGGAATCGTTTCCTCTGGGGGCGTATCCTTGCCTTCTTCCCCGCCGGGGAAAGAACCGTCCTCCCCTCCGGGGGAAGAACCGTCCTCCGAACCGCCGGGGTCCGCATCCCGGACGGGCCGGCAGACCACACGCTTTTCGCCGGGTGCCGCCCCGGGTTCCACGCGCACCACCTGATGGCCGGCAAGGATGCGCATTCCATCGGCTTCCAGGGATTGGGCCACCACCGCCGCGGCATCGGCATCTTCCCGGGGCAGGATGCGCGGCAGCATCTCCACCAGGGTCACCTGCGATCCCAGCCGGGCGAAAGCCTGGGCCAGCTCCACCCCGATGGGCCCGCCCCCCATCACCAGCAGCCGCCCCGGCAGGGAGGGCAGGCCGAACACCGTCTCGTTGGTGAGGTACCCCGCTTCGGCCAGCCCCGGGATGGGCGGAACAGCCGGGGAGGACCCCGTCGCCACCACCACCGCCCTGCCCTGCAGGGTCCGGGCGCCGCCCCCGGTCAGTTCCACCTCCACGGTCTTGCGGGAAGCCAGGCGCCCCTGGCCAGCCATCACCTCCACACCCAGGGATTGAAACCGCTCCACGGAATCGTTGGGAGCGATGGTGTCGATCGCACCGCGCACCCATCCCGATACCCCGGCCCAATCCACTTGCGGTTCTGCGGGGGGGAAACCGAAGCGGCCGTCACGGCGTGCGGCGGCTTCCTTTGCGCAGCGCAGGAGGGCCTTGGAAGGCACGCAACCGTAGTTGAGGCAATCCCCGCCCATTTTTCCCCGCTCGATCAAGGCAACGCGGGCGCCCAGCCCGGCCGCCCCGGCCGCGGTCATCAATCCGGCGGAACCTCCCCCGATGACGATGAGGTTGAACTTTTCCATGGATGGATCTCTCCGGTTAAGATTGGATTTCCCGGCGCATTCCGTATCCTTCCGGTGTTCCCCGGATTCGTGCGAAAACTCTGGTGGATTGGCGCCCGCCAGGGCAATCGCTGCGGAATTTTTCTCCCCCCTGGGTAGAGTCTGCCGCCCGCCGGCGCAAAAGATTTTTCGAAATTCGCATAAAATGCCTGAATTTTGCTTTTCAAGAGATAAGCCCCTGCGATTCCTATCGCAGAGGCGAAATAGCATGCAAAGGATTGCATTCCGCGGCCCGTATGCCGTTGGAGCCGGGCAACCCGGTTCCAGGGCATCCACTGGCGACGCGACGGTCAAGGAAGGCGTATGGATATCGCAACATTGTTTGGATTGGTTCTGTCCCTGGTTTTGATCTTTATCGGAATCACGTTTGATTTTTCCACCCTCTCGCTCTCCCTGGGAAATATTTTCTTCTTCATCGATGCCTCGTCCATCATGATCGTGTTTGGTGGAACGTTCGGGTCGGTGTTGGCTTCCTACCCCCTGGGAAAAATTCTCCGTGTGGGCCGGGTGGTCGCGCGGGCCTTCCGGCAGGTTCCGGAAGAACTGATCGAAACCCTGACCCTCATCATCGACGTATCCAAGATTGCCCGCAAGAACATCCTCGCCATCGAGGACGCCCTGCCCAGCATCGACAACCTGTATCTGCGCAACGGATTGCGGCTGGTGGTGGATCAGGTGGACCGCGAACTGATCATCGGCATTCTTCACTCGGAAATGCGCTATCTGGACATGCGGCGGGAGGAGGATATTAAGATCCTGAGAACCTTCGCATCCCTGGCGCCCGCCTTCGGGATGATCGGCACCCTGATCGGGCTGATCCTGCTCCTGCAGAACTTGACCGATCCCGCAGCCATCGGCCCGGCCATGGCCATCGCCATCATCACCACCCTGTACGGCATGCTGGCGGCCAACATACTCTTCACGCCCTGGGCCAATAAGCTCACCGCCCAGAAGGACCAGGACAAGGTGCTGCGGGAAATGATCCGCGACGGCATCCTCTACATTGAGCAGAGCCAGCGGCCCGACTTCATCGAGCAGGACCTGGTGAACTACCTGCCGCCGGAAATGAAGGAACTGTACAACGCCATGAAGTTCGAATCGGCAAGGGATACAGAATAATGCCCGTATTCGAAGACGAACATAAATGCGAGGAATTTACCGAGTGGTGGATCTACAGTTACGGAGATCTGGTCACCCTCCTGCTGGTGTTCTTCATCCTGCTGTTTTCCTTTTGCAAGACGGACATTGAGAGATTCAAATCGGTCGCGGAAAGCTTCAAGCCGGTGCCGGCGGGTTCTCCTTTTTTTCTGGAAGGAAAGGAATCGGTACTGGAGCAACTGGCGGAGCGGGTGGAATCCAGCGAAATCTCCGAGGAAATCTTCGTCACGGTGGATCCCCGGGGCGTGGTGGTGTCCTTCAAGGATACGGTGCTGTTCCAGTCCGGATCTTCCACCCTGACCGAGCGGGCCCGCAAAACCCTGGAAAAATTCGCCGTGTACCTGTTCGGCCTGCCCAATGACGTGCTGGTGGAAGGTCACACCGACGACCGGGCCATCTCCTCGGCGCGCTTTCCTTCCAACTGGGAACTTTCTTCAGCGAGGGCCAGCACCGTCGCGCGCTTCTTCGAAGAGGAGGGGGTGAAAGGCAAACGCCTCAAGGTGGTGGGTTACGGCTCCTACCGTCCCCGCTTCCGCAACGACACTCCGGAAAAACGCTCCCTCAACCGCCGCATCGACGTGGTCATCAAACCGCAGCCCTGACGTTCCAGCTCCACTCCCGCCCATCCAGTCATTCCCCTTCAAGACGAAACACCAGCACCGCCATCTCCGGCGCGCCTTCTTTCAGGCGGTAGGAATGCACCTCAGGCCCCGGGCCGTAAGGTTCCAGCAGGGAAGGCGCAGCCGCGTCCAGTTCCTCCTTCCAGCGCGGACCCTTCATGGCCCACAACTCCCCGCCCGGCCGGAGCAGACCGCCCCCCAATTTCAGCAGCACGCCCAAATCCGCGAAAGCGCGGGCCATTACCCCGTCGAAATGCGAGGGGGCATCCAGGGTGGCGGCGACGCGGTGGATATCCTCCCGGAGCACGATCACGTTGGGAAGGTGCAATGCGCGGGCGGCGTGTGCAAGGAAGGTCGCCTTCTTGGCGACCGTTTCGGCCAGAGTCACCTCGTATCCGGGATGAACGATGGCCACCAGCAAACCCGGCAGCCCGCCGCCCGATCCGATATCCACCCAGCGCGTGAGCCTGCCGCCCCGGGGCACGGTTTCCAGCATCAGGCAGTCCAGCACATGCCTCCCCAGGAGTTCTTCCCGAGTGCGGGCGCCGGTGAGGTTGATCCGTTTTCCCCATTTCTCCAGCAACGCCACATAGGCGGCGATCTTCTCCTCGTGCTCCGGTTGCAATGCCACCCCGGCGGCCTGAAGACGCGATGCAATCGGGGAAAGGGGGTGGGTGGCCTGGATTGACATGGAAGTATGGAAACCCTGGAGAACGATTCGTGGCTACTCAACACCAAACCCTCAGCCATCTCAATTATCGGAAATGAGGCATCACATCGGAGGTGAAGGCCTCCAGCGCTTCCCAATCCAGGGGCGTGCCGACCGCCAGGTTGACGCCCCGCGCTCCGGCTTTCGCATACGCGCCCAGCCGTTCCACCACTTCCGGAGCGGTGCCGAGGAGGGATCCTTCGATGCGGGGATCCCCCGCCGCTTCCAGGCGCCGCCGGATGGCCTCGGCGGAGGTGGCGTCGGCGCCCATGCGGAACATCAGGTTGACCGAGCGGTCCACCTCGGCGGTGTCCCGGCCCAACTTTTCGCATTGGTTGTCCAGGGTGCGATAGCGCGCCTTGGCATCCTCGGGGGAAAGAAAGGGCAGGTTGAGGCCGTCCCCATAGTCCGCCGCCAGCCGGGGCGTGCGCACCGGGCCGGCGCCTCCCACCCACAGCGGGAGCCGCCCCCGGATGGGTTTCGGATCGCACAGGGCCTGATTGAGGGTGTAATGGTTCCCCTGAAAGGTGGTGGTCTCGTCGCGCAACAGGGAGCGTACCACCTGGAGCGCTTCTTCCAATCGGTCCATCCGCTGGGCGACTGGAAGAAAGGGAAAGCCGAAATCCTCGAATTCGTCCTGCTTCCACCCGGCCCCGAGCCCGAGTTCCGCACGGCCATTGCTGATGTGGTCGATAGTGACGGCGGCCTTGGCCAACAGCCCGGGATCGCGGAAGGGATTACAGAACAACAGGCAACCCACCCGCACCCTGGTCGTGGCGGCGGCCAGGGCCGCCATGGCGGCAACGCCTTCGAAAGCGCCGGTCTTCGCCCCATCCGGGGAGGAGCCATAGAAGTGATCCCACACGGATATCCAGCCGAACCCGGCATCCTCTCCCCACCGCCAAAGGTTTTGCAGTTCGCCCATGGAGGTTTTTTGCAATCCGGTCTGCAATCCGAGAGTCAGGGACATGGGGTTTCTCAGTGGGGGGTGGCGTCAAGCTGCGGGGTATCGTCGTGCGGACAACAGCCTTCAACCGCAAGAGATATCCTCCACTATGCTTCCCCTGGATTCAAGACCCTGTCGCCGCGGGGTTGAGGGGATTGCGCCATCAGGGATCGTTGGGCAACCCTGGCCTCATTTCCAGAATGGGTGGGAACAGAGCAGGGCCAAGTGGCTCTGCGTTGGTGCGCGCCCATGCGGTGGCAGGCCTTTGCGCCTTTGCGTCTTTGCGTAAGCATGCAGTAGCAGTTCTTTGCGCTTTCGCGTCTTCGCGTGACTGATTGCAGTTGCCCCCCCATTGGGCCAGGATGAAGAATAACGCCCCTCCACCCCAACCAGGATCACGCAGCCTCATGGAATTCGAATCCGTCATTGGCCTGGAAATACACACGCAATTGGCCACGCGATCCAAGCTCTTTTGCAGTTGCTCCACCGAGTTCGGCAAGCCCCCCAACGAGAACACCTGCCCGGTATGCCTGGGACTTCCCGGCGTGCTCCCGGTGACCAACCGCCGCGCAATTGAATTGGCCGTACGGCTCGGCCTGGCCACCCATTGCACCATCCGTCTGGACAGCCAGTTCGCCCGCAAGAACTACTTCTATCCAGACCTGCCCAAGGCCTACCAGATTTCCCAGTACGACCGCCCCATTTGCGAACACGGCTACCTGGAGATCGTGGTGGAAGGCGCCTCCAAGCGCATCGGGATCACCCGCATCCATATCGAGGAGGACGCCGGCAAGCTGGTGCACGGCGGCAGGGACGCCTCGGCCAGTTACGTGGACCTCAACCGGGCCGGGGTGCCCCTGGTGGAAATCGTCAGCGAGCCCGATCTTTCCTCCGCGGAAGAAGCCAGGGCCTACATGGAGAAAATCCACTCCCTGGTGACCTACCTCGGCGTGAGCCACGGCAACATGGAACAGGGCAATCTGCGGGCCGATGCCAACGTTTCCCTGCGTATGAAGGGGAGCAGTGAACTCGGCACCCGCACGGAAACCAAGAACATCAACTCCTTCCGCTTCGTGCGCGACGCCATCCTGTACGAGATCGACCGGCAGGCCGGCGAGCTGCGCGCGGGAAACCGCATCGTCCAGGAAACACGGCTCTATGACTCCCTGAGCAAAACCACCTCCCCCATGCGCTCCAAGGAGGAAGCCCACGATTACCGGTACTTGCCGGAGCCGGATCTCCCCGTGCTGCGGATCGCTCAGCCCTTCGTGGATTCCCTGCGCGAAGGCCTGCCCGAGCTTCCGGACGACAAACGCACGCGCTATCAGGAAGCGTTCGAACTCCCGGTATCCGATGCGGAGGCGCTGGTGGCCGATCGGGCGGTGGCGGAGTTCTTCGAATCGGTCGTGGCCGCGGGCGCCCCTCCCAAAAAAGCCGCCAACTGGGTGCGGGGAGATCTTTCGGCCCGGTTCAACGAGGATAAAATCGGTCCGGAAGGACTCCGTTTCAGTGCGCAACACCTGGCCGGCCTGATCACCATGATCGAAAACAACGAACTCTCCGGGAAGATGGGCAAGGAGGTTTTCGAGGAAATGTACGCCACGGGGAAGGCTCCCTCGGACATCGTGGAAGAAAAAGGCCTCAAGCAGGTTTCCGATACCGGCGAACTGGAAGGAATCATCGCCAAGGTGCTGGAGGACAGTCCCGATCAAGTGACCCAATTCAGGGAGGGAAAGGACAAGGTCTTCGGGTATTTCGTGGGGCAAGTAATGAAGGCCACGAAGGGACAGGCCAACCCCAAGGTGGTCAACGATCTGCTGCGCGCGAAGTTGTCGGGGTGATGGATCGTGTAGTGGTGCTAAACAGGAAAAAACAGCAACGGCATTGGCGCGCAAAGCCGCAAAGGCGCAAAGAACTGCAACCACTGTTGATCAGGTTATGTATTGGGGTGGGATGAATGAAAATGAGATTGCGACCGAGATAGTCGATGCAGCCTATCAGGTCCATTTGACCATTGGCCCAGGTCTGCTGGAGTCCGTTTTTGAAAAAGTGCTGAGCTACGAACTGAGGCAACGAGGATTGCGCGTAAAGGAACAGGTCTCCATCCCCATCGTATATGGCCCCATCAAATTCGACGAGGCATTTCGCGCGGACCTGATTGTTGAGGATAAAGTCATCGTTGAATTGAAATCGGTGGAAATTATCGTCCCCGTCCACAAAAAACAACTTACCACCTACTTGCGACTGGCGGACAAACGATTGGGATTGTTGATCAACTTTGGCTCCGCATTGATTAAGGATGGAATCACCCGGATTGTGAACCGCTTACCGGAAGATGACCTGGATTAATCTTGCTATATAGCGGGAGGGATTCCTTCGATTCTCAATTATTGCAGGATAACCTCCTTCCAAGCTTTGGTTCCTTTATCCCTTTCCTGCATTTTCCCCTTATCCATAGAAAAATTCTGGCGCATTGGCTCCAGCCAGCCGCAGATTTTAGCGGCTTTGCGCGAGGATAGCAGTGGCAGTCCATTGCGCTTTTGCAATTGCCGTTGCTGTTCTTTGCGCCTTGGCGGCTTTGCGCGACCCTGCAGTTTCAGTTTTTTGCGTCTTTTCGGCATTGCGCGAGTATGCAGTTGCAGTTCTTCCCGCCCTGGCGCGGCCCCACGTTGTTCATCGCGGTTCATTGTCATTTCCAACCCGGTTTGTTAAGGACTCCCCTGGTTCCAGGCCTCCATTTATCACCCCATTTCAATCGCCGGAACAGGATGCCGACATGCCCGTCATCGACGTACACACCCACACGCTTTCCAAAGGATTTACCGATCTGTTGGACCGGCACGGCGGGCACCGCTATTCGCTCTCCACCGATAGCGCCGGGAGCACCATCGTGATGCGGCAGGGAGCCCGGTTCATGACCTTCACCGAGCCCATGTTCAATCCCGACATGCGCCTGGAGGCCATGGACGCGGCGGGGGTGGATGTGGCCCTGCTCTCCTACACCTGCCCCAACGCCTACTGGGCGGATGGAGAGATCACGCAAACGGTGATCCGCACCATGAACGACGACCTGGCCGAGTTGTGCGCACGCCACCCGCACCGGTTCAGGGGGCTGGCCTCCCTGCCTCTCCAGGATATCGACCTAAGCCTGAAAGAACTGGAATGTGTGGCGGAGCAGCCGGAAATGGTGGGACTGATCCTCCTGGCCAACGTGAACGACATCCCCCTGG
This sequence comes from uncultured Pseudomonadota bacterium, assembly GCA_964583525.1. Taxonomy (GTDB): domain Bacteria; phylum SAR324; class SAR324; order SAR324; family JACQKK01; genus CAZOXD01. Next base: position 7,501 of record CAZOXD010000056.1, on the reverse strand, counting down.
AGGATGCGCGCTTCGAGCCCGTATGGGCGGAACTGAACCGGCGCAAGCTGCCCACCCTGATTCACCCCACGGCGCCCCCGGGCATGGGGGACATGGGGATGGACGTCTATGGGCTGGTGCCTGCCGTGGGCTTCATGATCGATACCACCCTGGCCATCGCAAAAATGGCCCTGGGGGGCGTGTTCGAACGGTATCCCGACTGGCCGGTGATCGTTTCCCATACCGGCGCCACCCTGCCCTTCATCGCGGGACGGCTCGATCGGTGCTACCACTGCATTCCGGACGCCCGGGAGAAGGCGCCCCACCCGCCCAGCCATTACCTGAAGCGCCTCTACTATGACACGGTGAGCTACGAGGTTTCCGTGCTCCGGATGGCCTACGAGCTGGCCGGGCCGGAGCGGCTTCTCTACGGGAGCGACTATCCCCACAATATCGGAGACATGCCGGGGATGTTGAACCGTGTCAGACAGATGGACATCCCCGCTGTCGAGAAAGCGTTGATCCTGGAAGGGAACGCCAAGCGCATCTTCGGGCTTTGAGCGGACGCACCGCACTGGGAGGTAGCGGATTTCACGGCGTGCGGCGGGTGAGCCCCACCCATTTATTCATTCACGCTGGGGGTGCACCATCGTTCACATATCCGCAAACCTCGCTCGGTGCGGGTGATCAACTCGAGCATGGCCGGGGCCAGCAGGAAATCACCCAGGAGAGCGAAGATCAGGGTAGTTCCGGTAAGCAAGCCGAAAAAGAACACGTTGTTCAGGCTGGCGAACATGAACAGCCAGAACCCCGTCACCAAAACCAGGGTGGTGATGAGCATGGCCCGTCCCGTCGTCGCCAACGTCATGCGCACGGATTCCTTCGTGCTGCGGGTCTGGCCATAGTAGCGGCGGAAGTTGTGAAAGAAGTGGATGGTGTCATCCACGGCCAGCCCCAGGGCAATGCTGCCGATGAGCAGGGTGAATCCATCCAGTGGAATACCGGTCCACCCCATCAGCCCCAGCGTGATGAGGATCGGGGTCAGATTGGGCACCATGCTCAATAAACCGATGCGAAAACTGGAGAGAAGCAAAATCATCATGATTGCAATAACGGCGACGGCGATGGAGTAGCTCTTCACCATGGAGCGCATCATGTTGTCGATGATCCCGGTGAAAAGCGTCATGATCCCCGTCATGGTGACGCTGGTATCGCTTCCGAACAACCGGGCGGCCTCCTTTTTCACCACCCCCACGAACCGGACGTACTCGGAAGCATCCTCGTTGTGAACCTTCAGGGAAATCCGCGCCCGGCTGAATAGGCTGTCGACCATCCGTTCCAGATCGTCGCTGCCGCTGTTCTCGAACAAAAGCAGTTCCTGTGCGATCAATTCGCGTTGCCGGGGAACCGCATAATAGCGCTCGTCATTGCCGTTGAGGGCCTTGTGGATTTCCTTCAACACGTCGGCCACGGAATTGGCCTTGCCCATGTAAGGCCGGCCATCCCTGTTTTTCAGCAGGCCCGCGAACTCCACCAGCGCGCCGATGCGGTTCATCACGGCCGGCTCGTAGAGCCCATTTTCCCGGCCGGTATCGATGATCACCTCCACCGTGCTGGACCCTTTCATCTCCCGGTCGATGAGGTCGATGGACTGCCGCAACTCGATCGAGCGGGGAATCCACCGGATCGGGCTATGGGAAAATTTCATCCAGGTCAGGCCAACGCCCGCGAAAACCACTATCGCCGCGCTGAGGATCACGATGCTCCACGCCCGTCCGGTGGCAAAGTCTGAAATGGCCTCCAATGCGGAGTCGAATCCCCGCCCATATCCGGGCCGGGCCAGACGGGTGGAATGCTTCAAAGGCCAGAGCGCCAACAGGGCCGGCAGCAGAATCAGGGTGAAGAGCAGGGAAATCAGCGCACCGATTCCCCCGAACAAGCCCAAATCGCCGATGGGAGCCAGATCGGCCGTGACGAATGCGAACAATCCCGCGGAGGTGGTCAATCCCGTCATCAGGATCGGCAATCCGGAGTGCCCGAGGGCATGCACCAGCGCGCCTTCCTTGCTTCCCCGGGCGGTGTACTCCCGGTAGAAAATCGTCAGCAGATGCACCGAGGCCCCCACCCCCACCGCCAGCAGAAAGGAAGGCAGGATGGCCGTGGGCGTGGTAAATTTCGTGCCGCTCCAGGCCATCAGTCCGATGGTGGACAGCAGGCTCAACAAAACCACCAGCAAGGGGAGCACTACACCGGAGATGCGCCGGAACAACACGAACAGGAGCGTGCCGATGGCCAGCAGCGCCAGGAGCATGAACCTCCCCATGTCCCGGGGCATGGCCTTGATCAGAAAGTCCCCCCAGACGGGCGATCCCGCGATATACACCCGGAAGCCGTCCCCCTCGAAGCGCGCGGTGACTTTCCGCACCGCTTTTACGACGGCGGCATTATCCTCGTTGGTCATTGGGATGCGGATCTCCCCGGCCGTGTCCTCCGGCCCTTCCTGGTCTTCCTCGAAGGCATCCAGGGTCTCTCCCTCTGTTCCCTCCGTGGCCTGGGGGGAATAGGCCAGGGTTTCCATGATGATCGCCGTGTACTCCCCTTTTTCCGAGATGAATAAGTTGGGGTAGAGGGTGGAAGAGAGCACCCGTTCCTTGAACACGGCCATGTCCGCCGGATTGGCGGGCAGATTCTTCAGCAGATCCTCGACGATCAGTTGATCTCCTTCCCCGCGGGTATTACGGGCGTTGATCAGGCTCGTCACGTCCTCCAGGTAGGGCACCTCTTCCTCCAGGGCCAGGTGAAACTCCCGCAGCCGGGTCAGGAAGTCCCGGTTGAAGACCTCGGACGGACGAATCAGGACCAGCACCGCATCCTCTCTTCCGAACTGATCCCGAAACTTGTCGTAGCTGATCTTCGCCGGGTCGTCCTCGTGGAAAAATCCCTCCGTGGAGGTATCGAACTGCACTTTGGGGAGTCCGGACACCATCACCCCGATCACGATGCCCATGATGAAAATTGTTTTCACCGGATGACGGAACAGGGTCCTGCCCCATGCCTCGAATCCGGCTTCCAGACGATCGCGAAAATTGCCCATTTATTCCTCTAAAAGGTTCCGGCCGGCTTCCCGCACTAAGGAAATCGGCCCTGAAATTCGCAACCGCCCATCCGGTTTTTACGGTTTGACACCGTAAATCCTGACCTCCCCCTCTCTTCCTCTCACCGATGTTTCCGCCACCAATACACCTTCGAAGACCTCGTCCACCAGTTTATAGGTCTCCTCGCTCATCAGAATGTTGGTGTCGTAGACCTTGTTCAAACCCTCGATGCGCGACACAAGATTCACGGAATCTCCGATTACCGTAAAATCCATGCGTTGGGGCGCTCCGATGTTGCCCGCCACCACCATGCCCGTGTGCAGGGCGATTCCGATTCGCAATGGGGATACTCCCCGCTCCGCCAGTTCCTCGTTCAGGGTGGCCAGTGACTCCTCCATTTTCAGGGCGGTCGTGATCGCGCGGATGGGATCGTCGCCATGAGAAACGGGGGAACCGAATACCGCCAGGATGGCGTCTCCCATGAACTTGTCAAGGGTCCCTCCATACTGGAACACGACCTCGGTCATCCGCCCCAGGTATTCGTTCAATAAATCGACCAGGTCCGAAGGGGGCATTTTTTCCGATAGGGACGTAAAGCCCCGGATATCGGAGAGCAACAGTGTGACCTGCTTTTCCTCGCCACCCAGGGCCAGGGAGATATCGCCCCGGTCGATGCTTTCCACCAATTCCTTGGGCAGGAAGCGGGTCAGGGATTCCCGCTGATGAAGCCGGATGAACGTGTCGCGAAAGTCCCTGGAAAAGAGCACTACCAGGGCGGTAGTGAACCCGAGCACCACCGTGCCGTGGGCTGCCAGCAATGGCGATTGGGCAATGATCAGGGACAGCCAGAGACCGCATGACACCGAGAGCGCGCCCGCATAGGAAATGGCCCACTGGCTGTGCCGGAGGGCGCTCAGCGCGATCAGCATGAAGAAGACCATGAGGATCGCCGCGGCCTGACCCTGCGGCTGGAAAAACATGGGAGCGATTCCGGTCTCCACATAGACGAGAAACATGAACATCACCAGGATGAAATCGAAGGTGATGGAAAAATATTTCAGCAGGGGCCGATAGATCTCTCCTGACGAAAATCTGTGAATGGCCAACGTGTAAAAGATTAGTACCAGCACCAGTCCGATGAAAAAGGGATAGGAGTCCCCGATCGCCCCCACCCATGCCGTCTGAAATATGATAATCGGGATAAAGATCGTTCCGATCAATCCCCGCAGAATGTTGATCCGCCGCTCCACTTCCATTTCCTTCTTGCGGAGCGTATCCGTCAGCAGCGCATCGATGGTTTGGTAGTTTCGATCCTCGGCCATCGTTCTTCCCTCCGACAAGAAATCGGCATGATTCATTGATCCGTGAGATGCAAGGAACAATGCGGAAAACAGAATGCCGGAAAGGACTCCCGCAACCCGGAACCGCAGGCGCCCTGATGCCGTAATTGTATCACCTCGATCGGAGCAGGGTTAGCCGGGGCTCGCCGGTTCGATGGAGAATTTTCCGCGCCACTCCTTGTCCTTTCCCCCCATCCGGCATATTCCTGGACGATGATCTTCCCCCGATATCTCCCCGGCGGCCCATCCCGGGCCCACTGATTGGGGAGAATTCGCAATTACTTATCATTGCCTCAGAGAGAAAAATTATGACGATTTGGTTTGTGTTGAAAGTGTTTCACGTATTCGGCGCGGTGATGTGGGTGGGCGGCGGCATCACCATGGTGCTCTTCATCGCCCCGGCTATGCAGGCGACTGCCCCGGCGAGCGGGGCGGTGATGGCCCATCTGGCCGGTAAGGTAAAGCTGCCCACCGTGCTCAACCATTCCGCCTGGCTGACAACCATCACCGGCTTGGTGCTGTTCTGGCGCATCGCGAGTAACGTGGATCCGATCTATTTTCAGACAACTCAGGGCATGGGGCTGGCCATCGGATCAATCACGGGAACCCTGGCCTTCATTGGGGCGGTGTTCGTGCAACTCCCTCGAAACAAGCGGATCGCCGCACTTGCCGGGGGAGCGGGCGAAAGCCCCAGCGAAGCACAGGCCGCGGAAATCCGGAACGAGCAAAAGAAATTCGCCCTGGGCGGCAGGATCGTGGTGGGGCTGTTTCTGGTCACCCTGCTGGGCATGCTGATGAGCCATCCCATTTAGGGGCAATACGGTTCAGTTAAGGCGGGATAAGTGTGGAAAAGCAGCGTCCTTCGAGACACTCGCTTCGCTCGTTCCTCAGGAACGCGGCTTTTTTCCGTGTTCCTGAGGAAGGCGCCTCAGGCGCCTGTCTCGAAGGGCACGGAAAAACGGATGAATTTCATGCTCCGATTCTTAAGTGAACCGTATTGCATTTAGGAGGGATCATGCCTATGGGGGGAAATTGTTTCACCCGATAAAGCGGCCTCCCTCCTGCGCCAGTTTCTGGAGCAGCTTGGCGGGCTTCCAGAAGATGTCGCCGTGCTCCTTCTGGAATGCGAGGATGGCCTGGTAGACCGTATCCGCCCCGATGGAGTCCGCGTAGAACATGGGCCCGCCCCGGTGCGCGGGGAAGCCGTAGCCGTTGATCCAGATAATGTCGATATCGCCGGCGCGCATTGCCAGTCCTTCGTCCAGAATCATCGCCCCCTCGTTGATCAATGTATAGATGCAACGGGCCAGGATTTCCTCACTGCTGATTTCCCGGCGGGTGATCCCCAACTCCTCGGAGGTCTTGAGAATAATCTCCTCCACTTCCGGGTCGGGCACGGGGGCGCGGCTGCCCGCTTCGTACTTGTACACTCCAGCCCCGGTCTTCTGACCGTAGCGCCCCATCCCGTAGAGCTTGTCGGCCACCGTGCCGTCGTAGCGGCCGACGAGGGTGCCCATCTTCCTGCGGTGGGCGCGCACCTTGAACCCGATGTCGATGCCGGCCAGGTCGGTCATGGCGAAGGGTCCCATGGGCAGCCCGAAATCGGTGATCACCTTGTCCACCTGCTGCGGCAGGGCGCCTTCCTCCACCAGGAAGTTGGCTTCGCGGCGGTACTTGTGCAACATGCGGTTGCCCACGAACCCGTCGTAGACCCCCACCATCACCCCCACCTTGCCCATCCGCCGGGCCACGGCCATGGCGGTGGCCAGGGCGCCGGGCGTGGACTTCTCGCCGCGCACGATTTCCAGCAACCGCATCACGTTGGCGGGAGAAAAAAAGTGCATCCCCAGCACCTGCTCCGGGCGCGAGGTGGCGGCGGCGATCTCGTTCACGTCCAGAGTGGAAGTATTGGTGGCCAGCACCGCCTCGGGGCGGCAGGTCTTGTCCAGGCGGCTGAAGATGTCCTTCTTGAGGTCCATGTCCTCGAAAACCGCCTCGATCACCAGGTCCGCGCCGGCTACGGAATCGAAGTCGCTGCTGCCGGAGATGAGTCCCATCCGCTTGTCCATCTCCCCCTGGGAGAGCCGGCCCTTGGATACGGTGGAGGCGTAGTTCTTTGCGATGATGGCCAGGCCCTTGTCCACCAGTTCCTGGCTGACATCCACCAGGGTCACGGGAATTCCCGCATTGGCGAAGTTCATGGCGATGCCGCCGCCCATGGTGCCCGATCCCAGCACGGCGCCCTGGTTGATGGGCAGCGTGGGGGTGTCCTTGGGCACGTCGGGAATCTTGGCCACCTCCCGCTCGGCGAAGAAAACGTAGCGCAACGCCGCGGATTGGGGGGAGGCCATCGCCTGCATGAACAGTTCGCGTTCCTTCGTCAATCCCTCGTCGAAGGAGGTATTCATCACCAACTCCACAGCGTCGATGCAGCGCAGGGGAGCCTCGTTGCCCCGGGCCCGGCGGGCGATGCTCTTGCGGAAGTCCTCGAAGAGGTTCGGATTGGTTCTGGCCTCCTCGATCTTGCCGTCCATGTCCCGGATTTTCACCAGCGGGCGGCTTTCCGCCACGATGCGTTCGGCGAAGGCCAGCGCACCATCGCGCAGGTCACCGCTGACGATCTCGTCCACCAGCCCCTGGGCGTGGGCCGCTTCGGCCCCGATGGGATCGCCGCTGGCGATCATCTGCAAGGCCCGCTCCACCCCGATCAGGCGGGGCAGGCGCTGGGTGCCGCCGGAACCGGGCAGCAAGCCCAGTTTCACTTCGGGCAGGCCAAACTGCGCTGCGGGCACGGCGCAGCGGTAGTGGCAGGCCAGCGCCACCTCCAGGCCGCCCCCGAAGGCCGTGCCGTGGATGGCGGCGATCACCGGCTTGGAGCTGCCCTCGACGGCGACCAGCACCTCGGGCAGTAGCGGGGACTGGGGCGGCTGGCCGAATTCGCGGATGTCGGCCCCGGCGTGGAAGGTGCGCCCAGCGCAGAGAATCACCAGCGCCTTCACTTCCCCGTCCGCCAGCCCGGCGGCGATGCCGTCCGCCAGCCCCTTCCGCACCGCATGCCCCAGTGCATTGACGGGGGGATTGTCCGTG
>CAZOXD010000055.1:19774-24758 GCA_964583525.1 uncultured Pseudomonadota bacterium | reverse complement strand
GAGGCCTGCGGCGCGGATGAAATTGGGTTCGATTGCAATTTTTCTGCGACTCTACCGGACTTTTCCACAATCCACTTTGCCGGAAAAGTTACTCTACTTGGGCGGTGGTACGACAGAAATAAGCCATCCCACCAAATACCGCTACACACTCAATTGCACTTGGCTGATGGTGTGGAGGGAGAGGGGGGTGTGTTATTATTCAGGGCAGTACCTGCCTTTTAGAGAATAAAATAAAATGCCTATTCCATTTGCACAGCAATATTGGTTGGAAATGGAAGCTGAAATGAGGCGTCTTTCACCGTTCAATCCGCGAAATCAGTGGATTAGGCAGTTCGAGGTCGTGACAACGAAACCCCACCCCTCGCCGCTTCGCGCCGTTTCCCCTCCCCGTACACGTGGAGGGGAAATTGCCCTTTCCGTTTACGGGAAAATCATGGAAAGCAGCTTCCCTCCCCGTGTACGGGGAGGGATCGAGGGAGGGGTTGCCCCGTGATCTCCGCTCTCCCGGATAATTTTTTGAAATTATTTGCCATATGCCTTTTGCAACTGAGCTAATGGAATAGGCATATAAAATAAATCCCAGCCGATTCCGGACATTTCCACCCAATCGGTCATTTCCGTGATTCCGTACCATTCAGCGGAACGCAGAATGATGGCGGGGCCGACCCCTGGTTTTTCCAGGATCACACGCTCATTGTCTCTGATGGCAACTATAAATCCAGCTTCGGAATCCGTTAAAATTTCAACCAGACAGTCGCCGCTAATCCCCGCCCGCACCGGCATGTTGATCGCTCAGGAGTACGATGGGGACATATATTTGCCCGGAACCTTCAGGGCCGCCCTCAACACTGGTGATTTCAATCCCCCTGGATCTAAGAAACTCATCGATCGTCCCCCTGTTCATACAGGAAATGAAGAACAACCCCAGTGTTTTGCCCAGATTGTCAATGGCTTCCTTCTTTGTGCGGCCGTGATCGCTGATTCCTAAAGCATCGCACCTGGCAATGTGGACTTCATCTTCGACGAAGGTGTGCGCAAAAAGATTCACATGTTTTGGATGTGTGGTTTGATCCATCGCTCCCGATGTCTTCATAGTGATTCCCTTCCCCTTTGTGTTTCGGGTATCTCTCGGAAAATCCTATGACGTTGATCCGCTTCGTATTACGACTTTCGTAGCTTCGTGCACAGGATATCTATTTCAACGCAAAATGCAAGGAAATGGCCACTTCCTGGATGGCGGGCAGGCTGAGAAAATCAAGCCGGGAATCTCGATCAGGGCTCCCACCCCGCTTTTACGCTGGCCCCCGGTTTTCACCAGATACTCGATCCGCTCCGGATCGTTCACGATGATGGAAAGTTCCCAATACCGGGACTCGGCCTCGATCTCCACGCCCCCCATTTGCGTCGGGAATACCTCATCGCAGAGGATGCCGTGGGCGGAATACAGGTTGGCGGTCAGGGCCTTCGCAGCTTCCAGGTTTGCCCGGGAAATGGGCGGACTGCCTTCGCCGTCGAAGTTCTCGGCCAACTCCCCCAACCGGTCGATTTCTCCGGCCACTTGGCGGAGCCGATCCTGGTCTGGTTGAGGGGCTAGCTTTTCCGTCATGGTTCGCCTTATGCGCCGTTTGGTTCCAGGTTAAGGGTACAATATTATAAGGTTCAATACTACTGCAACAGGACAGGCGCGGGGAGGGAGAACCGTACCCCCCGAAGTTCCCCGGCATCTTCGTACTACTGCGTATCGGGGAGAGCGGGTGGAATCATTTCCCCCGCATACAGTTGCAGTTTCAGTTGCCGTTCGCAGTTCCCCTCTCCACGTTTGTGGAGAGGGTCGCCGCCAACAGGCGGCGGGGTGAGGCGCAGTTGCGGTTTGCGGTTGCAGTTCTTTCCGCCTTGGCGGCTTTGCGCGAGGCGGAGGAGTGAATCCTCACACATACTTCCCTTCCACCAGGGCCGTTTTTTCCTTGAGGAGAGCGGCGGTGAGTTGTTGGATATCGCGGGTGTCCATGAAGTGCCCCTGAAGTCCGGTGGCGGCATCGCCGACGTCCCCCAGGCCCATGCGGGAGATGGCCAGTTCCAGCTTGCAGTCGATGCCGCCTCCCTCCCCGCCGGTGAGGAGGGCCACCGCCTCGGAATAGTAGGGGAGGGCGTCCACGGCCATGCGCACCTGGTTGTCGGCCAGCAGGCCCCGCCAGAGGGCCACGGCTTCCTCGGCCCGGGCGCGCATTTCGGGGGTGACGGCGCCGGACTGTTCGTACTCGAAGCGGTTGAGGTGGGCCAGGTCGCGGATCCACAGGAAGCGTCCCAGCAGGCGCTCCCCGTTGTGCTCGCGATCTTTTAGCATGAGGGGCAGGTTGCGCTGGAAGCGGGCGCGGCGCACCTCCTCGGTGACATACCCGTTGTGACAGATGGCTACGTCGGGCAGCAGCAGCACGTTCCCGGCCCCCTTGTTGACGCCCAGCTCGGGATGTTCGTGGACGTAGCCATGGAAGCGGAACCCGCGCCGGTTGCGGAAGAGGCGGCAGGGAAAATCGGTCTTGATGATCCCGCCCGGCTCTACGGCGTAGTGGTGCTGCTTGATGGCGTAGGCGTCGTAACCGTTGTCGCGCAGGTACTTGGCCAGCCTCACCGGCCAGAGCAGTTCCTCGTCGTCGTCGATCCAGAGGATCCAGTCCCCTTCCGCCTTGTCGATGGTGGCGTTGCGGGCGGCGTGGAAACCCTCGGCGAGGGGGGAGGCCAGGGAGAACGCCCGCGCCCCGTACTGCCGGGCCAGTTCCCAGGCCCGGCCTTCTTCCCCACCATCGATGCCCAGGATGAACTCGTCGGCCAGGGGCGCCACGGACTTGAGACAGCGGGCCAGGGTGTCCCCTTCCGCGGAGACGATCATGCACACCGAGAGGGTTTCCCGGGGGGCCTGGAGTTTCAGCTTGCGTTCCAGGTTCACCGCGCCGCTGGGCCGGACGGGCTTGGCGAAGGTGGTCAGAAACGATCCCAGCGGCTCCTCCCGGCTGCTCAGCACGATGGGAATGGTTTGCACGGCGAAGCGGGGATGGCGCCCGAACAGATCGGCCAGGTCGGCCCGTTCCAGGTGATGGAGGTGCGCCCGCCAGGGGTGGTGTTCCGCAAAGCCCTCGGCCTCCCAGGGCCCGAAGGGCGTGGTGATCAGCATGTGCCCACGCTCTTCCTTTTCACCCCCCGCCAGGCACTCCCCCAGGGCGTCGGCCAGAGCGCCGGGATCGGGAACGTGTTCCAGCACCTCCCCAGCGATTACCAGGGCCAGGGAGGGCAGGCCTTCCCGGTGTTCGGCCAGACTTCCGGCGTGGAAGGCTACGTTTTCCAGCTTTTCCAGGGCCGCCCATTTACGGGCGGTGACGATGTTGGATTTCACCAGGTCCATCCCGATGAAGCGCAGGGCCGGGAAGCGCCGGGCCAGGTTGACGGTGTAATGGCCGTGGGCGCAGCCGTAATCCAGCACCGCCGCACCGCCGGGCAGGGAGGCCACGTGACGGGCCACCGCCTCGAAGCGCGGGTTTCCGTCCAGGGATTCCGGGCCGTACTCCACCCCCCGCTCCTGCTCATAGGCGTAGTAGGCCTCGTAGTGGCGGGACAGGCTTTGCTGCGCCTCCCCCGCGCCATCCTCCGTGCCCTTCACCGCGAAGGCGTAGCAGGTGTCCAGTTCGGTGCGGGTGCGCTCCACCAGGGTGCCGGCATCCTCGGGCAGGGTCTCCAGGTGCTTGCGCAGGGCGGGAATATCGCTGTGGCGCATCAGGTGGCGGGCCATTCGGCCCGGCTGGGCGCACTGCCGCTCCAGGCATTGGGCCACCGTGGCCTCCACCGCATCCGCCGCCGTGCTCCAGGCGAAGGCGGAGGATTTTGTGGACTTGTCGGCCGCGTTTTCGCAGAGACGGGCGTAGCGTTCCGGGTCGCCGGCCAGGGAGAGGATGTCCCGGGCGAAGGCTTCCCGGTCGATATCTGGCCGGTCGATCTCCGGCGCCTTGCCCTCCGTTTCCAGCAGCGGCACCCAGTGCACGCCCCCATCGCGCAAGGTTTCCGGGAGGGCCGCCACGGGGGAGGTAACGATGGGCGTCCCGGCGACCTGGGCCTCCATGGCGGTGATGCAGGAGACCTCCTCGAAGGTGGTGGGGTAGACGTGCAGCCAGGCGTCCGCCATCAGCCGCGCCAACGCACCCTTGGAGAGCGCCCCCAGCCATTCCACGTTGGGCAGGGCCCGGCAGCGCTCCACCACCGCCCCATAGAACCCCTCCATTTCCGGGGCCGTGTTGTCGTACCCGCACACCTTGAGGGTGATTTCCGGGTCTGCGGCGGCCAGCCGTTCCATGATGCCGGGTCCGTCCCCGGAGATTCCGCCCAGCAGGTGCGCCAGGCCGCGCTCGGGGCGGGAGGAGTAGATCAGCGTCTTCCCGCGCCGTTTGACCCGAGCCGGGAGGGGATCGGGAAACAGCGCGCCGTCCACCCCGTTGGGCACGACCGCGATGCGGGCCGGATCGATGCCGTACACCTCGGCTACCTGCGCGCGGTGAAACTGCGACACGCAGAGCACGCCGGAGAGGTTCCACAACTGGCGGCTCAAGGCCGGCAGGTGCCGCCGCAGGGCCAGGTCGTGCGTCCACCACAGGTTGACCTTGCCCGCCGTGGGGCGGTGGAAGAGCCCCGGCACCCGCTGCCCGATCAGCACGTCGTGGGGATTGACGGCGGCGTAGGCCTCGAAGTTCTCCCCGCAGGGCGCCGCCTCGCTGCGCGGACCGATGGGCAGGTAGGCCACGCCCTCCCAGCACCCGCCGCCATCTGGCGCAATCTGGCTGAACACCGTCACGCCATGACCACGCCGGGCCAGTTCCCGGGCCAGATAATAGCCCGCGGATTCCGAGCCGCCCAGGCTGTTTCCCCGGGCAATGGTTTCTCCGTTGAAGGACATGCCAGGCACATACAGGACATACTCCATGACCACTCCTCGTTATGGGTA
>CAZOXD010000055.1:16483-19674 GCA_964583525.1 uncultured Pseudomonadota bacterium | reverse complement strand
AGGACATGCCAGGCACATACAGGACATACTCCATGACCACTCCTCGTTATGGGTAAACTGCGAAGGGGTACACTGCGGCGTTGGTACTATGCTGCGTTGGTACACAGCGATGTTGGTACATTTCACGGGTTCCCCAAGGGATTTCCCCAGCTGTTATTGCGCTATTGTACTATTGCAACAGAGGCCGGGAGGGTGCTCCCGGAACTTCCGTGCGGGCCTTGCCCGCCAGCACCTCCTCCGCCGTGTAGATGGGCACCCGGCCCGCATCCACCGACTGGGACAGCAGGCAGTCCGCGCAGGCCCGGGGCATCATTTCCCAGCCGTGGGGCTCGTAGGGCAGCAGCATCGCCTCGGCCGCCGTCAACCTGACCCGGTTGATGCGGCATTGCGCCACGGATACCGTGGCCTGCAACGGATGGCAGCGGAAGTAGCGGTGCTTGTCCGGGGACCGCAGGAAAGACTGCACCACCATCTCGGCCGAATCCGGGACGGTGGCCTCCGGATCGCCCGGTGGAAGTCGAAAATTCACGGTTGTGTTCTCCTCATTATCATTTGTGCTTGATATTATTCATTCGTAATGATAAATTACCAAAGAGTTGCTATAAGATTTAATTTGACAATTACAATTGTAAATATCAATGAACAAACAAGGCCGGCTTGGAACGTTTGCGAAAGGCGCAGAATCCGCTCCGGAAGAGATCCCATCCAACGATCCCGGTGCTTCACAGGCTATGTGGGCGTATGTTGCGGGAAGCCCGAAGGGAAAGGAATCCGTTCCGGCATCCCATTCCATTTATAAACCTAGCATATACATTTGTCAATGATTATAAATACAGATGTTGATATTTTTGAGAAGATGACGGAAAGGATCGAACAGGTGCGCAGCGATCTGGAACTGTCCCGGATGGCGTTCTGCAAGCGCATCGGGTTTCCCTACGCCCGCTACCACCACATCACGGGGGAGCGGAATTCCAAGCCCACGGCCGATCTGCTGAGCGCGGTGGCCTCCCACACCGACGCCTCCCCGGACTGGCTGCTGAGCGGAGAGGGTCCCCCCTACCGCACCATCAGTGCAGCCCAGGGCATTTCCAGAGGCACATCAACCGTTAGGGGTGTCGGCGAAGGCGTCCGGAACACCGCAATCATCGCGGATCAGGCAATCATGGATTCGCAATACGTGCTGCTGCCGCTCTACGGAGTGCAGGGCAGCGCCGGAGAGGGCCGCCACGTGGGGGAGGAGGTGGTGGAGGACCTGCTGGCCTTCAAGCGCGACTGGATCACGCGGGAACTGCGCAGCAGCCCGGATGATCTCTCCCTGATCTACGTGCAAGGGGAATCCATGGTGCCCACCCTCAATCCCGGCGACGTGATCCTGGTGGAGCGCAACCAGAATTACACCATCAGCGACGGCATCTACGTGATCCGCATGGGCGACGCCCTGCTGGTGAAGCGCCTGCAATTCCTCCCGGAAAGCGAGCTCAACGTCTCCTCGGACAACCCCTCCTACCAGCCCTTCCGGGTGCGCCTGCGCGAGGAAATGGAGGACTTCGGCATCATCGGCCGCGTGCTGTGGGCGGGAAGAAGATTTTAGGGGGGGGAGGTTTCACCGGGGAGGGCATAAAGTTGATTCTGTAACAATTTATGTTACAATGCGCCTATGATCCGCAGCTTTCGGCATAAAGGCTTGGCAAATTTATTTTTACGAAACGATGGGAGAAAAATCAGGCAGAATTTGGTGGAACGGTGCAGGCGGCGGTTGAGCATACTCCATCAGGCCGAGAATTTGGCGGAATTGAACATTCCCGGGTTCAACTTTCATGGCCTGCGCGGAGCCCCCAAAAGATATTCAATTCACGTCAACGGCCCTTGGTGTATCACATTCGAATGGTCGGATGACGGCGTCTGGCGCGTCGATTTGGAGCAGTACCATTGAAGGAGAAAACGATGGCAAACAAAAAAGAAATAAGGGTTGCGGCCTCCCCTCGCATGCCTCCCGTCCATCCGGGGGAGATTCTGCGGAAAGACGTGATCCCTTCCCTGGAGATCAGCGTGGTGGAAGCTGCGCGGCAGATGGGCGTTGCCCGGCAAACCCTGCACCGGGTCATGGCCGGAACGCATCCCGTTTCGGTCTCTATGGCGCTCCGGCTGGGAAAATTCTGCGGAAACGGCGCGGCGATCTGGCTCCGCATGCAACAGGCCCACGATCTGTGGCACGCGGAACGATCCATGCGCGATGAGATCGAACGTATCCCGGCCCATGGGTAGTTCCCATAAAATCGTCCACGCCAAAGCTCTGGAGGGTTACCGCATCGAGGTGGAATTTTCCGGCGGTCTGACAGGAGTGGTGGATTTTTCCAGCAGATTGTTCGGCCCGATATTCACCCCCCTGAAAGACCCGGAATTGTTCAGCCAACTGCGAGTGGACGAGTTCGGCGTAATTTGCCGGCCCAATGGGGCGGATTTGGCCCCTGATGCCTTATACAAGACCATTTCGGTGGAGCAAGCGGGCTGATATTCCGTCTCCTCGCTGCTCCGTCCCGCGTTGGCGGCGGTTCACAGCCGATTCCTTCCGGTCGAGGATTTTTCGGAATTTCGGGAGGTTCAACTCCCGGATGAGGAAATCAACGTCTCCTCGGATATTGTATTTATCTCAGCCTCCTAAAACCGCTCCAGGCCGGGGAAGGGAGTCGATTGCGATTATTCCAGATCGGATTCCTGCAATCCGGCGACCTTCAGCATATCGCGCAACATCCCCATCTTTAGCGAATGGTTGCCATGAATCGGAATTGAAAGACGCAATTGCTCACCTGCTTTCCCAAATACATGGTGACTCCCCCTCACGCGCAACAATTTCCATCCATTCTTTTCTACGATTCTGGCAAACTCCTTTCCGGAAACATTCTTCATACCGCGATTTCGAGGACCTTTCCAATTTCCCCGCCATCCTCCTCTTCGGTCTCGATATCCACCGACAAGCAGGCTTCTACAGCTTCATAGAGATTGGTAAGCAATTCTTCAAACGTTTCACCTTGGGTGTAACATCCAGGTATGGAAGGCACCTTCGCCCAATACCCGCCTTCTTCCGCCTCGTAAACCACTACTTTTATTTTCATGAAATTCTCCTAAAACCGCTCCGGGCCGGGGAAGGGAGTCGATTGCGATTATTCCAGATCGGATTCCTGCAATCCGGC
>CAZOXD010000055.1:12501-16383 GCA_964583525.1 uncultured Pseudomonadota bacterium | reverse complement strand
GGCCGGGGAAGGGAGTCGATTGCGATTATTCCAGATCGGATTCCTGCAATCCGGCAACCTTCATGAATTTTCCCAATAAACCAATCGTCAAGGGCTTGTTTCCATGAACAGGAACCGATATTCGAGCCCGCTCACCCGATTTCCCATAAATGTGGTGACTTCCCTGAATGCGTAATAAGGTCCACCCGTGTTTTGCCAAGACTTTGGCGAATTCCCTCCCGGAGAGGGATTTCATACGGCAATCTCCATAACCCTGGATTTCTCTCCATTACTGCCGACTTCGATGTCGACGGCGAGACACCCTTCGATCGCCTCATACAAGTTGGTCAACAATTCCTCGAAGGTTTCCCCCTGGGTCGCGCATCCAGGAATCGCAGGAACTTCCGCCCAATATCCTCCTTCTTCGGCTTCGTGAACGATCACTTTTATTTTCATGAAATTCTCCTAAAACCGTTCCAGGTCGGGGAAGGGAATCTTGCCGCTCTGGATGTGCATCCGGCCCAGTTCCGCGCAGCGGTGGAGTTCAGGGAACATCTTGCCCGGATTGAGCAGGCCCTCGGCGTCGAAGCTGCACTTGACGCGCTGCATGGCGGCCAGGTCGTTCTCCCCGAACTGGAAGGGCATCAGATCGCGCTTTTCCACGCCCACGCCGTGCTCTCCGGTGAGGACGCCCCCCACCTCCACGCAGAGCTTGAGGATTTCGGTCCCGATCCCTTCGGCCTTCTCCAGTTCTCCGGGCACGTTGGAATCGTAGAGCACCAGGGGGTGCAGGTTGCCGTCGCCCGCGTGGAAGACGTTGGCCACCCGCAGGCCGTATTCGGCCGAAAGCTCGCGGATGCGGGCCAACACTTTCGGCAGGGCAGAGCGGGGAATGGTGCCGTCCATACAGTAATAGTCCGGACTGATGCGTCCCATGGCCGGGAAGGCCGCCTTGCGCCCCGCCCACAACCGCAGCCGTTCTTCCTCGGATTGGGAAATACGGATTTCCGTGGCTCCGGCGGCGCGGAGAAGGGTTTCCGTCTGTCCGATGAGATGCTCCACTTCGGAGACGGTGCCGTCCAGTTCCACCAGGAGGATGGCCTCGGCCCCGACCGGATACCCGGCATGGGCGTAGGCTTCAGAGGCCTCGATGGCGAGCTTGTCCATGATCTCCATTCCCCCCGGCACCATCCCGGCGGCGATGACGTCCGCCACCGCCTGCCCGGCGGCCTCCACGGAATCGAACACGGCCAGCAAGGCCCGCGCCAACTCGGGTTTGGGCAGCAGGCGCACGGTGACCTCGGTGATGATTCCCAGCAATCCCTCCGACCCGGTGAGGATGCCCATCAGGTCGTAACCCGCGTCGTCGTAGCCCCGGCCCCCGATGCGCACCACCTCGCCGTCGGAGAGCACGATCTCCAGTCCCAGCAGATTGTTGGTGGTGACGCCGTACTTGAGGCAGTGCACGCCGCCGGAATTCTCCGCCACGTTGCCCCCGATGGAACAGGCGATCTGGCTGGAAGGATCCGGGGCGTAGTAGAAGCCCTCGTGCTCCACTGTCTGGGTGATGCGCAGGTTGGTCACCCCCGGCTGCACCACGGCGCAACGGTTGGCCAGGTCCACGTCCAGCACCTTGTTCATGCGCGAAAGGGAGAGGGTCACCCCGTCCGCCAGGGGCAGGGCGCCCCCGGAAAGACCGGTGCCCGCCCCCCAGGGCACGACCGGCACGTCCAGGGCGTGCAGCACCTTCATGACGGCTGAAACCTCCGCCGTGTCGCGGGGGAGCACCACGGCCAGGGGCATCTGCCGGTAGGCGGAAACCCCGTCGCATTCATACGGCGTCAACTCCTCGGGCGAATACAGCACCGCATCGCGGGCCAGCACTTCCAGCAGCGTCTTGACGATGAGGCCGCGTTTGGCCAGCCGTTGGGGATCAGGATCAGGCATCAACATCGGGGAACTCCAGGGATGGGGGGTGTCACCCACTATTCACCATCGCCGGCGGAACATCAATTTGCAATGGCACATCTCCGGGTGGCGCGGATAGGCCCATCGATTGCCTCGGGACACGGCACCGATTAGGAGGAACAGAATATCAAGGAGGGATGACAGGGCAGGATGTATCTCAATTCAAAAGGCTCGGAATCATCCTACACGATTCATGCATGCATTATCGCCGTCCTCTTCCTAAATTCACCCCCTGATTCCGAAGGCATTTAAATGTGATCGCCTTATACACCGTTTTTGCATCATCCTCATATTTCCCGGATGATTCATTCCATTTGTAGCCTCCATGAAATCCGGTGTGCTCAATGACAAACGAATCCCCATCACAAAATTTCGCCATTTTTTGATAGGCTTTTATTTCGTTTTTCCCGGCATTTTTTGAGGTTACGTCAAAAGAAACTGTAGCCTTATTGTCCGGATCGGAAGGGCTGGATCTAACGCCAATATCCGATTGGGGTAGGAGGCGGTTAATAAAGGAGCAATTGGCGGCCAGGAACGTCGCGCCGAACATCAGAATAATTCCCATTTTGCCCATGACTTCAATTCAAACCCCCTTTCCGGATGCATTTAAATGCAAAAAACTTATACACCGTATTTGTGTTTGCACTATACCCCCCGGTTTCTTCATCATATATTTGGTCCGATTCAAACCAAGTTCTCTCAATGACATACGAGTCCCTCTTACAAAATCGCGCCATTTTTTTATGTGCCTCTATTTCTTTTTTCCTGGCATTTTTTGATGTCACCTCAAAAGACACTGTAGCCCTATTTTCTGGGTCGAAAGGGTTGTATCTGACGCCAAATGCGCAATTAGAGACAAGGAATATCGCGCTCAACATCAGAATAATTCCCATTTTTCCCATGACTCCCTCCTCCAGGAAAGTTCACAGAATATGGAATCAGATTTTTTTGGTTCCTTTTTTGAAGAAGGGCTTGAACCCATGATGTCACGATTGCGCCAAGCCCTTTCCTTATTATAGCATCAGAATCCCCCTACGCCACAGTGTGCTTGGCCATCCGCTCCAGGGCCTGCACCAGGGCCGAGTGGTCCAGGTCGGCGCCGCCGTCCGCGCTGACGGCGTTGTAGAGTTCCTGGGCGTTGGCGCTGCCGGGGAGGGAGAGTCCCAGTTCCCGGGCGGCGGAGAGGGCGTTGTTGAGGTCCTTCTGCTGGTGGCGGATGCGGAAGCCCGGCTGGAAGGTGCGCTTGATCATGCGCTCGCCGTGAACTTCCAGGATCTTGCTCTGGGCGAAGCCCCCCAGCAGGGCGGTGCGCACGTTTTCGGGATTGGCCCCGGCCTTGGAGGCGAAGAGCAGCGCCTCGGCGACGGCTTCGATGGTCAGCGCGACGATGATCTGGTTGGCCACCTTGGCGGTCTGGCCGTCGCCGTTACCGCCCACCAGGTTGATGTTCTTGCCCATCAGTTCGAAGTACGGGCGCAGCTTGGAGAACTCCTGCTCCTTGCCACCCACCATGATGGTCAGGGCGGCATTCTCCGCGCCCGCCTGTCCCCCGGAAACGGGCGCGTCCAGCATCTCCACTCCCTTCTCCGCCAGCCGTGCCGCGAAGACCTTGGTGGCCGTGGGGGAGATGGAACTCATGTCCACCACGGTCTTGCCCGGCGAGATGCCCTCGGCCACGCCGCCGGGACCGAAGAGCACGGTTTCCACTTCCGGCGTGTCCGGCACCATCAGAAACACGGTCTGCGATTTCTCGGCGACTTCCTTGCCGCTGGCGCACTTGATTGCGCCCTTGGCCGCCAGTTCGTCCACTCCCGCCGGAACGACGTCGTTCACGTATACCGTATTCCCAGCCGCCAGCAGGTGCCCCGCCATGGGCTTGCCCATGATGCCCAGCCCGATAAATCCCAAATCCGCCATGATGAATTCTCCAAATTA
>CAZOXD010000055.1:7189-12401 GCA_964583525.1 uncultured Pseudomonadota bacterium | reverse complement strand
GGTATCCCCGGCGGGAATGTACTCGCAGCCGATCCAGCCCTCATAACCGGCCTCGTCGATGAAGCGGAAGAGATTGGGATAGTTGATTTCCCCGCTGCCCGGCTCGTGGCGGCCCGGGACGTCGGCCAACTGCATGTGGGCGATGCGTTCCAGGTGCTCGCGGATGGTGGCGGTCAGATTCCCCTCCATGATCTGCATATGGTAGATGTCGTATTGCAGCCACAGGTTGTCATGGCCCACTTCGGCGAAGATTTCCAGGGC
The DNA here is from genome assembly GCA_964583525.1 of uncultured Pseudomonadota bacterium. Lineage (GTDB taxonomy): Bacteria > SAR324 > SAR324 > SAR324 > JACQKK01 > CAZOXD01. Next base: position 12,140 of record CAZOXD010000055.1, on the reverse strand, counting down.
GTCCAGGGTGTGGTGGACGAAGAACCCGGGCATGTCCCGGGTATTGATGGGCTCCAGCAATAGCCGCACGTTCTCTTTTGCCAGCGCCTCGGCCGCGAAGCGCAGGTTTTCCACCAGGGTTGCCTGGAACACATCGCGGTCCCCCCCCTCTGGGGCCAGCCCGGCCAGGCAGTTGACCAACCCGCACTCCAGCACCTTGGCATACTCGATGGCGCGGCCCACGCCCTCCTGAAACTCCCCTTTGCGCTCCGGGAAGATGGCGATGCCCCGTTCCCCCGCGGCGAAATCCCCCGCCGTCAGGTTTAACAACACCTGTTGCAGCCCGTGCTCCCGCAACAGGCCGGCTAGTTGTTCGGCGGGGTAGTCGTAGGGAAAGAGGAATTCCACCCCCTTGAATCCGGCCTGGGCGGCTTTGGCGAAGCGCTCCAGAAAGTCCACTTCCTGAAACATCATGGTGATATTGGCGTTGAGTTTGGGCATGGGGTTCCTCGTTATGTTGCCGGTGAAAGTTGTGGATCAAGGAAAATGGGTGCGGGCATATCGGCATTTCGGCCTATTATTGCAACCCGGTGCTGACGGGCGCCAACCACGAAAAAAGTGCGCACCTGCTCCCACACCGAGCCCCCTCCGCGAGAGAAAAGCGGCCCGGGTGCGTCCATGGGACTCGCCGGGATAGGAGCCCGACTCCCCGCCTACCCCGCCTTGTAGGCTTTCACTCCCACGTGCTCGGTAACCATGGTCTCGTTGAGCAGCTTGACGCAGGAGTAAACCGCATCGATGTGGGGCGTGGGCACTTCCAGCATCCGGCCCAGCTCGATGATGGCGCCCATCAGGGCATCCAGTTCCAGAGGCCGCCCCGCTTCCACGTCCTGCAGGGTGGAGGTCTTGTGCTTGCCCACTTTCTCCGCCCCTGCGATGCGCTTTTCCAGCGGCACCCGGAAGGTAATGCCCAGCTCGCCGGCCACGGTCTGGGCTTCACCCATCAGCTTGGCGGCCAGATCGCGGGTGAGATTGAAGGTGCAGATATCCACCAGGGTGGCGTGGGTGAGGGCGCTGATGGGGTTGAAACTCATGTTTCCCCACAGCTTGAGCCAGATTTCCGCGCGGATATCCTCCAGCACGAAGGACTTGAACCCGGAGTTGTTGAACAGGTGCGAAACCGCCTGCACCCGCTCGGTTTGCTGGCCGTCCAGCTCTCCCACGGGAAAGCGGTTGCCTTCCACGTGCCGGATCACGCCCGGAGCCACCACTTCCGCGGCGGGGAAGACCACGCAGCCGATGATGCGCCGGGGGTCGATGTGCTCGGAGATGCGGCCGCTGGGATCGAGAATCTCGATGCGCCGGCCGTCGAACTCCCCCCCATGGCGCTGGAAATACCACCAGGGCAGCCCGTTTTGCAGGGGCAGCACCATGGTGTCGGGTCCGTAGAGGATCTGCATGTCCTCCACCACCCTTTCGATGACGTGGGCCTTCAAGGCCAGCACCACCAGGTCCTGTTCGCCTGCTTCGGCAAAGGAATCGGTGGCTTTCAGGTCCCTGGCGACCTTGGTTTCGCCATCGGCCATTTCCACCCTGAGGCCGTCCTTGCGAATCGCCTCCAGGTGCTCGCCCATGTCGATCAGGGTCACTTCCTCCCCGGCCAGGGCGAAGTGCGCTCCCACCAGGCCACCGATGGCGCCCGCTCCCACTATGCAAATCTTCATAAGTGTCTCCTGTTCTTCCGCGATAACGCTTCAGCCCGCCTGGGATTATGATCGTGCGGTTCGCCGGATTCCTTCCGTCCCGCCATGGATCGTCCCGGCTATTGGAATGTATTGCTCAGGGTCCCGATGCCATCGATCGTGATTTCGATAGTGCTGTCCGGTTTCATGGAACCCACTCCCACCGAGGTGCCGCAGGCGATCACATCCCCGGGGTCGAGGGTGAGATCCCCGGAGATCAAACTGACCAGCTTCGCCGGTTGGAAAACCATGTCGCTGACCGGGTAGTTCTGCCGCTCGTCCCCGTTGAGCACGCTTTTGATCGTCAGCGCCGCGGGGTCCAAATCCGTTGCCACCACCGGGCCGAACACCCCGAATGTATCGAAGCTTTTGGCCCGCGTCCATTGGGCGAAGGTGGAATCCCTGTTGAGGATTTCCACCGCCGTCACGTCGTTGATGCAGGTATAGCCGAAGATATGATCCGGCGCCTCGCTCTCGGACACGCCGCGGCAGGTCTTGCCGATGACGATACCCAACTCCCCTTCGAAGATCACCTTGCCCTCGTAGGAGGCGGGACGGCGGATGGGTGCATCGCCCGGGTGAAAGGAGGAGCCGGACTTGATGAAGTAGAGAGGCTCGGGTGGGGTCTCCAGTCCCAGCTTGGCGGCCAGGGCGTGGAAATTATTCCACAGGGCGACCATCTTCCCTCCTTCCGTGGGGGTCAACAGCCGCACGTCCGCCAAGGACGCGGAATCGTTGACCGGTTGGGGGTGATCGAAGAGATCCCCTGCAAAAAAGGAAATCGTATCCTCCTCCAGTGTGCCGAAACGAACGGTGCCTTGGTACTCGCAGCGAATCCAACGTGGCATGGCGGTATTCTCCGATTGAATCGATGGAGGGTCCATGGATTGGTGATTGGGTATTGTAGACCAGAAATTCGGATTGGAATATCTCCCCGGGAAATGGGTAGTGCATCGGATTAAAATTCCACCCGGGATTTTCCACCCTTTGTTCCATATTTTTTCCAGCAATTGTCATGCGGAGCGCAGCGAAGCATCTGGTTGGCGCGGATTTGGAATTTCGGGATACTGGCCAGATTCTTCGCTCCGCTCATCTATGAAAGCAATATTTCAAACTGATGCACTACCGGAATATGCGGGTCGGCTCATGGACGCTTCGCCCAGCATGGCGAGGGCTCTGGTACCAGTTTTCCAGATAACGGAACATGAATTTCCACCCGGCACACGGCCGGATACTGCGCTCAAGTGCGACACCCATCGCAGCGGGAAGGCGTTCATCGCACCGCTCCCGCGCCATGATCGAGCTTCCTCCCAGTACTCTCCGGGGGAAGAATGGGATCGAGACGAATTTCCCTTGACGGAACCGTCAATTCCCGTTACATTCATTATTAGCACTCAAATCCTCTGAGTGCTAACATAAATGGATGCGCCTGGAAATCCCTTGCCGACTCCCCCTTGCTGACACCATGATCAAGGGTAGTGATCAAGGGAGCCGTCAAGGGAAGCGCCTGCCACCGGCCCAGAGGCGAGCAATACCAAGCAATATGGAACTCCAGGCGCCTCAAGCATTGCCGGAACCGATGGGTTGGATGGAACGGACCATGGGAGTGAATTCCATGGGAGTGAAAACCATGGACGTGAGTTTCAGGAAACGGCTGGCGCCGGAAAGATCAACCCGATAAATATAACACCGTAAATCGAACACCAGCGCCAAATGGCGGAACATCGTGTAAGAATATGCCGCCCCAATCGTTATGCAAAAAGATGGGTATCGGCTGGCAATAGGCGATAATCTCACACGAGGTACAACGAAAAAACAAGCCAGGGTGAGGCAAGCATGGCTACAGGGACGGTAGAAGAGCACATGGACGACCGGTTGAAGTCGATTTTGTGCGCGATTGTGGAAAACTATATCGAAACCGTGGAACCGGTGGGTTCCCGAACGCTTTCCAAGGCGTTGCCCCTGAATTTATCCCCTGCCACGATCCGCAATACGATGGCCGACCTCACCGAGTTGGGGTACCTGGAGCAACCCCATACCTCCGCGGGCCGTGTGCCCACCAACCGCGCCTACCGGTATTATGTGGATCACTGCATCGGCGGTCTGGGAGAAGACTCGCTACCGGGGGAGGTGCAGATCGTGATCGAGCGTTCCCTGAACGAATCCTCCGCCGGGCTGGCGCAACTGCTCAATTCGGCCACTTCGCTGATTTCCGGGTTGACCCAATTCACCGGCGTGGTGGCCTCGCCCCGCATCAGCCAGGTGCGGTTGCGGATGATCGAATTCCTGAAGATCAACGAATCCCAGATCTACGTGGTGCTGATCACCCAGTCCAACATGGTGCATCAGAAAATCATCGAGGCCTCCGAGAACCTCTCTCAGGAATTCCTCAACTCCGTCAGCGAATATCTCAACGAGCACTTCGCGGCTTCCTCTCTGGAAGACGTCCGGGAAAAGGTGCTGGAAAGCCTGGTGAAGGAAAAGGAGAATTACGACCAGTTACTCGCCCAGGCCGTGCGCCTGAGCAGGAAGGCCTTCGATATCGCCGATGAGCGGCAGCTTTATGTGGAGGGGCAATCCTTCATTGCGCGGGAATTCGACAACCTGGAAAAAATACGCCGCCTCCTGGAAGCCCTGGAAGATAAAATATCCCTGATCGGATTGCTGGACGAAACCCTGGATAACCCCGGCGTCAATATCACTATTGGGTTGGACGACCCGGACCTGTACCTGGAGGATTGCTCCCTGGTGACCGCCAAGTATCACATCGGGAATCGGGCCCTGGGCGCCATCGGAGTGATCGGCCCCAACCGCATGAATTATGGGCGGATCATTCCCATCCTCGATTATACGGCCAAGACCCTGTCCGCGGCGATCGCGAACCAATAACCGGGCTGCGAACCTCCGAAGAGGGCCCCCTTACGGCCGGCGCCCTGCAATGTTGACAGAATCACTGCTGAGCCTATGAACGAACCCCACGAAAAATCGGAAATGGCCAAAGCAAAGGAAGAAATGCAGGACAAGGACCCACGGGAATCCCCGCGCAAGGAAAAGCAGGCAGCCGCCCAGCAGAAAAAGCAGGTAGCCTCCCAGCAGAAAATGCAAGGCGGGCCGGAATCGCAACCTCCTTCCCAGCATACCGCGCAAGCGGAAGGAGCCGGGAAGGCGGCAGGGGTGACGCCGGCGGAAACTGGGGTGGAAGCGCCGGGGGAGGCTGGGGCGGAGGCGCC
>CAZOXD010000055.1:4945-7089 GCA_964583525.1 uncultured Pseudomonadota bacterium | reverse complement strand
CCACTGGAACTTGAACCACCGGGCTCGAGTCTCCATCGCGCGGCGCTTGGTTTATCCATAACGAACAACAGGAGATCGCCTGCGGGCGGATTCGGCAGGAACCAAACCAACGGAGAAGGAATCGACATGAGCAAGGCAATCGGAATCGACCTGGGAACGACCAATTCATGTGTCGCCGTGATGGAAGGAGGCGATCCCAAGGTGCTCAGCAATGCCGAGGGCACCCGAACCACGCCCTCCATGGTGGCTTTTACCTCCTCGGGAGAGCGGCTGGTGGGCCAGGTGGCGAAACGGCAGGCCATCACCAATCCCACGGATACCATTTACGCCATCAAGCGGATGATCGGACGCCTCTTCAATGCGCCGGAGGTGAAAAAGGCCATCGGAAACAGCCCCTTCAAAATCGTCAAGGGCACCCACGATGCCGCCAACGTGGAAATTCAGAACAAAAAGTACGCCCCCGCCGAAATTTCCGCCTTCATCCTGCAGAAGATGAAGCAGACGGCGGAGGATTACCTGGGCGAGGATGTGAGCGACGCGGTGGTCACGGTGCCGGCCTATTTCAACGACGCCCAACGCCAAGCCACCAAGGACGCGGGAAGAATCGCCGGGCTGAACGTGCTGCGCATCATCAACGAGCCCACCGCCGCGGCGTTGGCCTATGGGCTGGAAAAGAAGATCGACGAGAAAATCGCGGTGTACGACCTGGGGGGTGGAACCTTCGATATCTCCATCCTGGAACTGGGCGATGGGGTATTCGAGGTAAAGTCCACCAACGGGGACACCTTCCTGGGCGGGGAGGATTTCGACGGCCGCATCATCGACTTCCTGGCGGACGAGTTCAAGAAGGATCAGGGCATCGACCTGCGAAACGACAAAATGGCCCTGCAGCGGCTCAAGGAAGCCGCCGAGAAGGCCAAGCACGAGCTTTCCTCTTCCACCGAAACGGAAGTGAACCTGCCCTTCATCACCGCCGACGCATCCGGACCCAAGCACCTCAACGTGCGCCTCAACCGCTCCAAGCTGGAACAGTTGGTGGAAGATCTGGTCAAGCGCACCCTGGAGCCCTGCAAGAAGGCCCTGCAGGATGCCGGCATGACCGCCAAGGACATCGACGAGGTAATCCTGGTCGGCGGGATGACGCGGATGCCCCGCATTCAGCAGGTGGTGGAGGAATTCTTCGAAAAGTCGCCCCACAAGGGGGTCAACCCGGACGAGGTAGTCGCCATCGGGGCCGCCATCCAGGGCGCCGTGCTCAAGGGCGACGTGAAGGACGTGCTGTTGCTGGACGTGACTCCGCTTTCCCTGGGCATCGAAACCCTGGGAGACCGGGCCACGCACCTCATCGATCGCAACACCACCATTCCCACCAAGAAGAGCCAGATATTCTCCACCGCGGCCGACAACCAGCCCGCGGTGAGCATCCATGTGGTGCAGGGGGAACGGCCCATGGCTTCGGACAACAAGACCCTGGGCCGCTTCGAACTGACGGGAATTCCCGCGGCTCCGCGCGGGTTGCCGCAGATCGAGGTCACCTTCGATATCGATGCCAACGGCATCGTTCACGTAACGGCCAAGGACCTGGGCACCGGCAGGGTGCAGGACATCCGCATCACCTCCTCCAGCGGACTTTCCGAGGATGAAATCAAAAATATGGTCAAGGAAGCCGAGCAGTTCGCTTCCGAGGACAAGGCGCGCCAGGAAAAGGCCGACCGCCGCAACCAGGCCGAATCGCTGGTGTACACCACCGAAAAAATGCTCGGCGACGTCAAGGACTCCGTCTCCGAGGAAAACCGGACGGAGGTGGAATCCAAGCTGACCGCCCTCAAGGAAACCCTGGAGGGAGAGGACGAGGACGCCATCCAGAAAGCCACCGAAGAATTGACCAAGGCCTCCCATGTGCTGGCGGAAGCGCTCTATAAGCAACAAGGCGCCCAGCAACCCGGCCCGGATGCAGGCCCGGATGACGGCGCGGAGGCGAACGGCGGCGAACAAGCCGCGGCGGGAGACGGCGACAACGTGGTGGATGCCGAATTCGAGGAGGTCAAGGAAGACGGTGAGGAGAAAACCAAGGGATCGGGACAAGGCTGACCCTGATGCAGCCGGGCGCGCACCGCGCATGATCCGCCTGCAGGAAATCCCGC
>CAZOXD010000055.1:0-4845 GCA_964583525.1 uncultured Pseudomonadota bacterium | reverse complement strand
AAATCCCGCGGCAAATCCTGCGGGACGGCGACCCGGGCAAAGCCGCTTCCGCACCCGCGGCGGATGTCACCGGATGCGATTTCAGCTGGGAAACGGCCTGGTAGCCCAAGGTGCTGATAGGTAATGTCGCTGAAAGGCTAAGGCGCTGGCCTCCCCCATCAGACCGAATTACACTTCCCCCGGGGTGGCCGTCCCGATTGTTTCCTCAACCCGGACGTAGCGCAATCCCGGAATCAAAATCGGTGGAGCACGTACTTTGGCGAGCAAGGACTACTACAACATTCTGGGCGTCGAAAGGAATGCTGGCGAGGAGGATCTAAAGAAGGCCTACCGCAAGCTGGCCCTCAAGTATCATCCCGACCGCAATCCTGGAGACAAGGAATCCGAGCAGAATTTCAAGGATGCCTCGGAGGCCTACGCCGTCCTGAGCGACAAGCAGAAACGCGCCCAGTACGACCAGTTCGGGCACGTGGAAGGCATGGGCGAAGGCGGGATGGGAGGCTTCGAGTTCGGCAACTTCGGGGGATTCGGAGATATCTTCGGGGATATCTTTTCCGAATTCTTCGGGGGCAGCGGCCCGCGTACCAGCGGACGGAGAGGCCCCCAACGCGGCGCCGATCTCCAATACAACATGGAGATCGCCTTCGATCAGGCCGCCTTCGGCCACACCACCGAGATCGAAATTCCCCGCCTGGAAACCTGCGGAAAATGCGGCGGAATCGGGGCGCGTTCCTCCAAGGACGTAGATGTCTGCGGAGTCTGCCAGGGCAGCGGGCAGCAGCGGATGCAACAGGGATTCTTCAGCGTGGCCACCACCTGCACCCGCTGCCACGGAATGGGAAAGATTATCCGCTCACCGTGCGTCACCTGCAATGGCGCGGGACGGATGCGGGAAACCCACAAGCTGCGCGTGACCATTCCCGCCGGCGTGGATTCAGGAGCCAGACTCAAGCTCACGGGAGAGGGCGAGGACGGCGTGAACAGGGGGCGGCGTGGCGACCTGTATATCGCCATCTCCGTCAAGCCCCACCCTTTCTTTCACCGGGAGGGAAACGACATCTACTGCGAGGTTCCGGTTTCCTTCACCCAGGCGGCCCTGGGCGCGGATATCGTGGTGCCCACCCTGGACGGAAAGGTGGAACTGAAAATTCCCTCCGGCACCCAAAACGCGAACTCCTTCCGCATGCGCTCCAAGGGCATAACCCGCCTGCGGGGTGGAGGACGGGGCGACCAGTACGTGCAGGTGGTGGTGGAGATTCCCACTAAGGTGAGCGCGCGCCAGAAGGAACTGCTGGAAGAATTCGCCCAGATCGACGAGGAAGCCAGCGGGAAGAGCAACTATCCTCTCATCGACAAGTTCACCAAACGCCTTCGCCAGATCTTCGGCTGAGAAATCCTTCCTATTCCAGTGCCGGGGAGGGCCGTCTTCGCTAGAAAGCCGGGCCTATTTGCCCAGTTCCTGCCGTGTCTTGATGATCTTCTCCACCAGCCCGTATGCCTTGGCCTCTTCCGCATTCATCCATTTGTCGCGGTCGATGTCCCTGGTGATTTCATTGGGTTTACGCCCGGTGGTTTCGGCGTAGATCTCGACGATCCGCTCCCGGTCCCGGATGATTTCGTTGGCCTGAATCTCCAGGTCCGTGGCCCGGCCCTGATAGCCCGTCATCAGGGGCTGGTGGATGAGGAACTTGGAATTGGGGAGAGCATAGCGGTGGTTCTTGTCCGAGGCCAGGGCGATGATGGAGCCCATGCTGGCGGCCAGGCCGGTCACAACGGTCACCACGGGCGCGGAGATGAAGCGCATGGTGTCGTAGATGGCGAATCCGGAGAACACCTCGCCACCGGGGGAATTGATCATCACCAGCACCCGTTCCTTGGGGTCGGCGTGATCGAGGAGCAGCAGTTGCTGGATCACCTTTTGCGCCAACTCGGAATCCACGCTTCCCGATATGACGATGGTGCGGGATTCCAGCATGCGGTTGAGCAACCCGCTGCCTTCCTCCCCCCGCTCCTTAGCATCTTTGTCTTTCATGATCTCCATATCTGGATCTCCAAATGGGGCCAAGGGTGTAGTGGCCCCGTCCGCAGGCAGGGCAATCCCGGATCAGGGCCGAATACCGCTGAGGCCGAATTCAGCCGTGGCCGAATCCTTGGGGAGGAAGCGGAGGCCGCCCCACCGGCGCCACGGCACCTAAGCACCGAGGCACGAAAGCTTCGAAGCACCGGAGCGCCAGGGGGCTCCGAGGCTCGGAAACATGGGGGCCGGGGGGGCCATCCAGAGCCCATCCGGACGCCCCATTCGTACGCCTCATTTGTACACCATGGCACACGCCCTTTTCGGGCGGATGGCCCCGGCGCATCGGGGGAACAAGCCCCGGCCGATCGGGAGCGGCAAAGCCGGATGTGCGTGCCTACTTGATTTCGACGGACGCGCCGATTTCTTCCAATTTCTTCTTGATTTCCTCGGCTTCTTCCTTGGGAATGTTCTCTTTCACGTTGTTGGGGGCGCCTTCCACGAAGTCCTTGGCTTCCTTGAGACCCAGGCCAGTCATGGCCCGCACTTCCTTGATGACGTTGATTTTCTTGTCTCCGGCGGCGATCAGCACGACGGTGAAGTCGGTCTGCTCCTCGGAAGCGCCCGCATCGCCGGCCGGGGCGGCCCCACCGGCAGCGGGAGCGGCAGCCATGGCCGCCGCGGCGCTCACGCCGAATTTTTCCTCCATTTCCTTCACCAGGTCCGACAGTTCCAGCACGGACATGTTGGAAATGTAATCGATGACCTGCTCTTTGGTGATATCAGCCATTTCCTGTTTCCTTTCCGATTGTGGGTTGATGGCCAAAGTAAAATGCCTGCCTGCAATTGCTATGATTGGATGCCTGCCGCTCGATCCGCACCACCCGAATCCTGCCGCATCCCGTTGGGCTAGCCTTCCTCCTTGCTGGAAGCGATGGCGGCCAGGGTGCGAACGAATTTCGAGGGGATTTCATTGAGGGTGCGAACGAACTTGGTCTGCACCCCTTTCATCAGAAACACCAGTTGCGTGAGCAATTCCTCCCGCGAGGGAAGACTCCCCAGCGCCTTCATTTGGGGAAGGTCCAATATGGAGCCTCCCGATTTGGTGATAAGGATTCCCGAGATGTATTGCAGCTTGCCGTTGCCGCTCATGAACTTGGTTATCACCTTGGCCGGGGCAACCGGGTCGTCGCCATAGATCAGGGCCCGCGGCTCGGTCAGCAGATCTTCCAGGGCCGCGAAGGGCGTTTCCCTGATGGCGCGCTTGGCCAGGCGGTTCTTCAGGATGCGCATTTTGGTGGATTGCTCGTGGAGCATGCGGCGCAATTGCGATATTTCCGCCACGTTCAACCCGCGATAATCCACCAACAATCCGATCTGATTGCCGCTGAATAGGTCGCCAAGGGTGACGACCATTTGTTCCTTCTCAATTCGTTTCAATGCAAATCTCCGGTTGGTGACGGTGTCTCAATGTATCGTGTTTCCATGGATGATGTTCCAAGAGCTGTCGGCATGGGCTTTTCATCCCGGCTTCGGTGCCCGCTTGCGATACCTCGGGTACGATTTCCGCTCCCCGTCCGGCGCTCCACCTTCCCGGAACCTGGCATGGAGGGGGAAGGAGAGGAACGGTCCCGGGAAAACGGGCGATTCTTGCTTCGCAATGAATCACAATGGATCACGATGGACGGGAAGACAGGGGCGAAACCCCGCAATGCGGAGGGAGGCTGCGTCCGCCCGCGAGCGTGGCTTCCGCCGAAGCCTGCGCGGGGGCGGGGGCGAGGCCGCGGTCAAGTGTGGCCGCGGCCGCGCGGACCGCTCCGATGCCTTGGCAGGGTGAAGGATTAAGCCGCGCCGTGCCGGTTGCACGCGGCCCCTGCTGTCTTCGACATCGATCATGAAATCGCTGGTTCGGTTTTTCTCTTTTCAGTCTCTCTTTTATGCAATGGTTTTTTTTTTGCAATGGTTGCCGATTTTCCCGGCATTTTCCGGGAATTTTCCGGCCACTCCACCAGGCCGGATTGCATGGGCATGGCGGGTACCGGTTTGCTCCGGGGCTCTGCTATTGCAGTAATGCCGGCTATTGGATGAAGGTCGCGGTATCCAGTTCGATTCCGGGACCCATGGTGGTGTTGAGGCTGACGCCCTTCAGATACGTGCCCTTGGAGGAGGAGGGCCGCATTCGCTTCACGGTGTCCACCAGGTTCTGGATGTTCTCTTCCAGCTTTGTTTCCTCGAAGGAGGCCCTGCCCACGGGGACATGGAGAATGCCGGCCTTGTCCACCCGGAACTCCACCTGCCCGGCCTTGATGCTGGAGACCACCTTTGCCACGTCCATGGTCACGGTGCCGACCTTCGGGTTGGGCATCAGGCCGCGGGGGCCGAGGATTTTCCCGATCTTTCCGACCTGGCCCATCATGTCCGGAGTGGCCACCACCCGGTCGAAGGCAGTCCAGCCGCCCCGGATTTTCTCGATCATGTCCTCGGCGCCCACGAAATCCGCACCGGCGTTGCTGGCTTCGGTGGCCTTGTCGCCCTTGGCGAAGACGAGCACCTTCACCGCTTTGCCGGTGCCGTGGGGCAGTTCCACCGAGCCGCGGATCATTTCCTCGGCTTTGCGGGGGTCCACCCCCAGGTTCATGGCCACATCGACGCTTTCGTCGAATTTTGTCTTGGCGCCCTTCTTGATGATTCCCACAGCCTCGCTAAGGGAGTATTTTTTGCCCGGCTCCAGCAATTCCCGCCAGGCTTTCATGCGTTTGGAGATTTTGGCCATGGTTTCCTGATCGATGATCGGTGTCTAGTGAGTTCTGGTATTGGCGTTTGCCATTGGA
>CAZOXD010000054.1:19536-24895 GCA_964583525.1 uncultured Pseudomonadota bacterium | reverse complement strand
GCCTCCTTCCTCTCCAACCTGATCCTGCCGGTGACCTCCCGCGCCTACATAGGCGGGCGTGACGGTTCCAGCCGGCTGATGGGGAGCGGGCCCTTCCGCCTCGCCGGCAGGAGGCCCGGAGAGATTCTGCTGGAGCGCAACCCCCATCACATGCCTCCCGCCGGGGTGGAGCGGGTGGTTTTCAAGGTGGTCAAGGACGAAAACACGCGCCTCCTCAAGTTCCGCAAGGGGGACGTGGACCTGGGAATCAATGTGCTTCCCCTGGACAAACTGGTGCGCTTTTCGCGGCCTCCCTTGCAAGCGAGGTATGAGGTGCACGAGGCGCCCGGGTTGTCTTTTCAGTACCTGGGGTTCAACCTGCGGGATCCCATTCTCTCCCGGCGGGAGGTGCGCCAGGCCATCGCCCGCGCCATCGATGTGGATACGCTGATTTCGCACCGGCAAAAGGGACATTCCACCCGCGCCACCGGGCTGCTGGCGGCGGGGAGCCCCTATTCCGACCCTTCCCTCTCCCCCATCGCCTACGATCCGGTCCAGGCCGGGGAACTGTTGGATCGGGCGGGGTTTCCCCTGAAGAACGGCCGGCGCTTCACCCTCACCTACAAGACCAGCACCGACCGCTCGGCAGTGTTCCAGGCCCGGGTGATCGCGGCCGATCTGCGCAAGGTGGGCGTGGAGGTGGAGGTGCGTTCCTATGAGTGGGGCACCTTCTACGCCGACATCAAGAAGGGGAACTTCCAGCTCTACTCCCTGCGCTGGATCGGCGTGTCGGATCCCGGGTTTCTCGACGAATTGCTGCATTCGCGCAAAGTCCCACCCGGGGGCCGCAACCGGGGGCGTTATGCCAATCCGGAAGTGGATGCATGGCTGGAAAAGGCGCGGTTGGAAGCCGATCCCTCCGCCCGGAGCCGGTTGTACCGTCTGGTGCACGGCAAGGTGGCCAGCGACCTGCCCTATATCAGCCTGTGGCACAACAACAACGTGGCTGTCGTGGATCGCCGGCTGACCGGGTTCCGCCTGCATCCCTCCGGCGGCTTCGAATACCTGGCCGATGTGCGGTGGAGGAAGTAGGGTGATGCGAGATCCCGCTCCTGCAATGACGCTCCAGGGATGGAGGCCATGAGATTCCTGTTCCAACGCCTGTTATGGACCCTGCCCATTCTGCTGGGTGTGCTGACCCTGGTGTTCCTGCTGATCCACCTCATTCCGGGCGATCCGGTGGACGTGATGCTGGGGGAACAGGCCCAGGCGGGGGACCGGGAACAAATGCGCGCCGCCCTGGGATTGGATCGTCCAATGCTGGCGCAGTATGCAAGCTATCTGGGCAACACCCTGCGGGGGGACCTGGGCGACTCCTTCCGCCACCGCCGCCCGGTGGCCTCGATGATCGCCGAGCGCTTCCCGGCCTCCTTCGAGTTGATGGTAGGGGCAATGCTGGTGGCGCTGGGGGTGGCCCTTCCGCTGGGAACCCTCGCCGCGCTGAAGCGTGGGCGCTGGCTGGATCAACTGGCCAGCACCTTTGCTGTGCTGGGGGTGGCCACGCCTAATTTCTGGCTGGGGCCGTTGTTGATCCTGGCCTTCGCCATCCGGCTGGACTGGCTGCCGGTCAACGAGCGCGGCACGCTAGCCCATCTGGTGCTCCCCTCCATCACCCTGGGAACGGCCCTGGCCGCCCTGCTGTCCCGCATGACGCGCACCGCCCTGGTGGAGGTGCTGGGGGAGGATTACATCCGCACAGCGCGGGCCAAGGGCCTGGGGGAGCGCACCGTGATCGGGGTGCATGCCCTGCGCAATGCGCTGATTCCCGTGGTCACCGTGATCGGGTTGCAGATCGGGGTGCTGCTCTCGGGAGCCATCATCACCGAAAGCATCTTCGATTGGCCCGGTCTGGGAAGCCTGCTGCTGGAAGCCATCTACAGCCGTGACTATCCCCTGGTGCAGGGATGCATCCTGGTGATCGCCCTCACCTACGTGGGGGTGAACCTGCTCACCGATCTGGCCTACGGGTGGATCGATCCCCGCATTCGCCGGCCATGAGACGCCCATGAGACGCGCCGAACCCCGATTCCCGATTCCGGCCCTGCACCCCGGCAGGCGCCTGAGCGGCGGTAGCATTCGCCTGAGCGGCGCTGGCCGCCGCACGGTGGGATTGGGCGCCGCGCTGCTGCTGTTGTTCGTATTGCCCGGACTGGCGGCGCCCTGGCTGGCCCCCTTCGATCCCCTGGGGTTGGATCTGGCGGGGTCGCTGGCGCCTCCCTCCGCGGTACACTGGCTGGGCCTGGACGAACAGGGCGCGGATATTCTGAGCCGGCTGTTGCACGGAGCCCGGATTTCCCTGGCCGTGGGCCTGATCACGGTGGCCATATCCGCTACTTTGGGAACCATGGCCGGATTGGTGGCGGGCTACGCCGGCGGGTGGGTGGAGCATTCCATCATGCGCCTGGTGGACGTGCTGCTGGCCTTCCCCGGGCTGCTGCTGGCCATCGCCCTGGTAGCCGTGCTGGGTCCGGGGATTGAAAACGTGGTGTTGGCCCTCTCCGCCCTGGGCTGGGTCGGATTCGCGCGGCTGGTGCGGGGCCAGGTGCTGACGGTGAAGAACCTGGACTATGTGCTGGCGGCCCAAAGCCTGGGGGCGCATCACCTGCGGCTGATGACCGTCCACATCCTGCCCAACATCATGGCGCCGATCCTGGTGCAGGCGTCCTTCGCCATCGCGGGAGCCATCCTATCCGAGGCTTCCTTGAGCTTCCTGGGCCTGGGAGCGCCGCCGGGCACGCCCTCCTGGGGCGCCATGCTGGCGGAGGGCAAGTACGTGCTGATGGACGCCCCCCACGTCTCCATCTTCCCCGGCCTGGCCATCATGGCCGTGGTGCTGGGATTCAACCTGTTGGGAGATGCCCTCACCGACTGGCTGGACCCGAAACGCAGGGAGCTTTGAGCCCTGAGCGTCCATCCAGCCCCGGGGCAACAGCATGCTTAGAATATTTCAGGGATTCATCCGTCCCGGAAAAAACATAAGCGGCGCGGGCGTCATTTTCCTACCTCCCCGGGCCGGACAGGCGTGTCCGGCTCTCGAATGTGGCTCGCCCCACTGCGAATCAGCTTCTGGATAAGGTTGATGACGGGGGACATTTACGGAAATACGGTTGCCCTGCCTCCAGCCAGGGCAAAGTAGCGCACGATTTGGCGAGGTGGTAAGGTGGGGCCATCTTTCCCGATGTGAGTCTCATAAACGACCTTATTCCGGAGTCGACTCTGCGAGGGGTCTCTTCCGGGCTGTGAGACTTCGGGAAGTGTATCGACCGGGATGGAATCGTGCCGCCAGGAAGCGAGAATGGAATGGAACAGTCCTCGGAAAGCAACGCATTCATTCGGTATTCCAAGGAGGATTTGGAGCGGTTGGCCATGGAAACCATAGGAAAGGTTTCCCAGGTGTACCAACCTGGACAGGACCGCCGGATCATTCCGGAGAATGTCTATCAGCCTGCCCGTCCCAAGGGGAAGGAATTTCTGACCGATCTGATCGATCACAAGCTGCTGCTCCCCGGGTCGCGGTTTGAGGGATTGGAAAACCTGGACCATTGCCTGGAGGAATTGCAGGCCGGCCGCCACGTGATTTTCCTCCCCGAACACCGGGGCAACCTGGATGCCTATACCTTCGATGTACTCCTTCGCAGGGAGGACGCCCGCTACCAGGATATCCTGGACCGGCTCATCTTCATTGCCGGGCGCAAGCTGAACGAATCCTCTGAACTCATCAAGATGTTCACGGAGAAATACCCCCGCCTGGTGATCGTTCCCCGCAGGGATTACCCGGAGGCCAGGGAGGGGGAAAGCGCGGAGGAAACCCGGGAACGGGAGGAATACATAAATAATGCATCGCGCATCAATCGCTCCGCTTTTCGCCAATTGATCCGGTTGAAAAAAGCCGGCCATATCTTCGTCCTCTACCCCCTGGGAGGGCGAGTGAAGCCCGGCGCAGACAACCATCCCGTGCGGGAAACGACTTCATACCTCCAGCGATTCGATACCGCCTACCTGATCAGCATGGAGGGCAACCTGCTGCCTCCCCGCCCCAACATGGAGGAGGAACGGCCCGTACAGGAAAAAATAGTGCTGCGGGTGGGAAAACCGCTCCAATGCAAACACTTTCTCGATTCCATGAAGGCGCGCCATGCGACCGGGAAGGAGCAGGGAGGCGTCCCTCCCGATCAGGATTGGGAGCAATATGCCGTAGAGCGAATCATGGACATGCTGGAACAGTTGCGCCTCAAAGGGGAATCGACCGATCCCGAAACGCCCTGACCCTTCAGCGGGCCTTCCTCTGCTATTATCCACAAAATTTTTCCACTAAGATTATCCACTAAAATATTCATTGCAAATTTCTTCCGTGGTCATCCCAATCAAGGATGCTCCGGAATCCTTTCACACGCTGTGGAAGCATTGAATCGACATCCAGGAGCCAGCGATGACCGAAGATCTGAAAGTGGAGGTGCGGGACCGGGTGGGAATTCTCACCCTCAACCGGCCCGAGAAGCTGAACGCCCTCACCCTGGAAATGAACGTGGTTGCGGCGGATGCACTGCGGAGTTTCGCAGAGGACGATGGAGTGGGATGCGTGGTGATTACCGGCGAGGGGAGGGGATTCTGCGCCGGGGGCGATGTTTCCGCCATGAAGGCCGGAGTCGAGATCGGCGGCCAGGAGGCTACCCTGGAGCAGAAAATCGACGTCCTGCGCCGCCGGCAGGAGGTATCATGGCTGCTGCACTCCCTGCCCAAGGCCACCATCGCCGCCGTGAACGGCCCGGCCGCGGGGGCGGGACTGGGGATCGCCCTTTCCTGCGCAATGCGGATCGCCTCGGATCAGGCCCGGTTCGCCACGGCCTATGCCCGGGTCGGGTATGGGGGTGACTTCGGCACCACCTGGCAACTGACCCGGCTGGTGGGGCCCGCCAAGGCCAAGGAGCTGTTCCTGCTGGCCGATGTGCTGGGGGCGGAGGAGGCCCTCGCCCTGGGGTTGGTCAACCGGGTGGTGCCGCACGATACCCTGATGGATGCCACCCTGGAAATCGCCGGACGGATCGCCAGGGGCCCGCTGGTCAGCTACCGCTACATGATGGCCAATATCAACGCCGCCGTGACCGCCGATTTCCGCACCCTGCTGGACCGCGAGGCGGAAACCCATCTGCGCTGCGGGGAAACCGAAGACCATGCCGAGGGAGTGGCGGCCTTCATGGAAAAGCGCGAACCGGTCTTCAGGGGGAGGTAGGGGGGGTAAGCCGTGGAGGGCGCACTACTACTTTCCATCCTGGCTTTGCGGCACTTCGAATCTTCTCTATCCCAAGAGCGCGATGAATCT
>CAZOXD010000054.1:0-19436 GCA_964583525.1 uncultured Pseudomonadota bacterium | reverse complement strand
GCCGATTTTGCGATCAATGGAGGGAACGCTGGCAGGATGCCGGCGCCATAGCAGGCATGGAAAATTCAGGGAGGAAGCCGCCATGTCCGGCAGGTTTCAGCGGGCCGATATGCGCGTCCTGCTGCGCGGCATGTTCCGCGAGGCTAAACGAGAGCCGTTGCTCACGCTCAATCTGCTTCGCCAGTACTGGTGCGAGGTGGTGGGCGATGAAATGGCCCGGAAAACCCACCCCAAGCGGTTGGAAAAAGGCGTGCTATGGATCGACGCGCCGGATGCCAGTTGGGCCTTCGAACTCCAGTTCTTCAAATCCGAATTGCTGGGATCGGTGCGCGCCTTTCTGGAATCGGAAGCCGTGCGCGACCTGCGGTTTCAAAATGGAGCCCCCCCGGGCGCGGGCGAACCTCCGAATTCCACGAGGGGGGCGGATGCTCCAGGCGCTTGGCCCGAACAACCCCGTCAGGCAGGTTCCCCACCGGCAAATCCTTTGCCGAGTCAACATCCTCCCTCCTCCCCGGCAAGGTCCCCGGCCATACCTCCGGCCCTTGTAAGGGCCTCCGTGGCAATCTCCGATCCGGCTCTGCGGGAAGCGTTTCAACGCTCCCTGGCGCGGCGGGGAAGAGGCCGCAAACCAAGGACCCCATCCACAGGATAACTCCATGATCATCGGCGTCCCCCGCGAAATCAAACCGCAGGAAAACCGGGTGGCCCTGGTTCCGGGAGCAGCCCGCACCATGGTGGATCAAGGGCATGCCGTGAGGATCGAAACCGGGGCGGGAGCCGGGAGCGGATTTTCCGATCAGGACTATCAGGAAGCAGGCGCCTCCCTTGCGAAAGGGCCGGAGGCCGTGTTCGCCGAGGCGGATCTGATCCTCAAAATCAAGGAGCCCCTGGAGGGCGAAGTGCCTATGTTGCGGCCCGGGCAAATCCTGTTCACCTATCTTCACTTGGCGCCCAATCCAGACCTCACCCGGGGATTGATGGATTCCGGTTGTATCGCCATCGCCTACGAGTCGGTGCAACTACCCGATGGCTCCCTGCCCCTGCTCGCGCCCATGAGCCAGGTGGCGGGACGATTGTCGATCCAGGCCGGCGCTCATTGCCTGGAAATTCACCAGGGAGGCAAGGGGCTTCTGCTGGCGGGCATTCCCGGTGTGCGGCCGGCCAGGGTGGTGATCGTGGGCGGTGGATCCGTGGGCACCCATGCCGCCCAGATGGCCTTGGGCCTGGGAGCGGATGTGGCCCTGCTGGATATCCGCGCGGACATTTTGGCGAATCTGGATCTGATCTGGAAGGGGCGGCTGAAAACGGTGCTCTTCAGTCCCCATGCCCTGGAGGAAGAAATCATCGCGGCCGATCTGGTGATTGGGGCGGTGCTCGTGCCGGGGGCCCGGGCGCCCCGCCTGATCACCCGGAAAATGGTGCGCGGGATGGAGCCCGGATCGGTGATCGTGGACGTAGCAATCGACCAGGGTGGGTGCTGCGAAACCTCGCGCCCCACCACCCATGCCGATCCCACCTATGTGGAAGAGGGCGTTGTGCACTCCTGTGTGGCCAACATGCCCGGAGCCGTGGCCCGCACCTCCACCCTGGGGTTGACCAACGCCACCCTGCCCTATGTGCTCCAATTGGCGAACCAGGGCGCCGATGCCCTGCGCGACAATCCCGCACTGGGCTCGGGATTGAACGTTTCCCGGGGAAAACTGTGCAATAAGGCCGTGGCGGAAAGCACCGGGCTCCCCTATTCATCCCCGTAGAAGCAGCATGCCGTGAGTGAACGGAGGGGAGGATTCCGCGAATGAATCATGGAATCGCAGCCAGGCGTTGAAAGCGCATACATGCGGCTGGGAAATCCCGGGCAGGGGCCCGCACCTTGCATCCCATATTGGGTACAAGGACGTTTGAACCCCTCAAGGATGTGAGTTCTCCAATTTATTGCATCGAAGGTGATTGATGAGTACACTGGAAGCCTATATTGCGCACCGCAAGCGCGCCCGGCTCCACATGTGGTTGGGTTATCTGCTGGCCAACGCGGCCTGCATCGGCATGCTGGCCGTGCTGTGGACCTGGTAGCGACTACCGCATACGCCGATTTCCCCCCTTTTTCGGCGTATGGCCGTGACGGCACCGGGGAGCACCTGCTCCCCGGTGCCGTCCGGCATTTTTTTCCTCTCGCCTCAAATTCTGTGAGTACCTCGGGCGCTGTCTCCCAAGGCTGCTGAAGCCACTGAAACCTCCGTTGGCGGATAGGGATCGCGCCTCTCCAAGCCCTGCTACACCAGTAACGCCTCCTATACCCCCTTGGGAACGGCCTTCCAGAAATAGCGCCGGAATCCACGGCGTTCGTCGAACTGCTTGATGCGGAATACCATTTCCACCGGTTTGCCCACGTCCACCCGCTCGGGGTCCACATCGGTAAAGTCGGCCATGAAGCGTCCGCCCTCCTCGAATTCCACCATGCCGTAGTATCCGGGGGGATCGAGAGTGAAAGTGAGGTAGTCCGCGGTCCAGGTCTTGATGTGCGCCGGCTGGTCGGCGAAGGAATAGTCCTCCTGGGTGCCGGTGGCCTTGCATGCGGGATTGACGCAAACCCCGGTCTTGGGAAACTGGGCCGTGCCGCAGGCGGAACACTTCCCGCCGATCAGCGCGGCCACCATGTCCTTCTTGCGGTAAAGGGCGCTCAACGGAGTGGGCACGTCCACCTCCGCCCGGATGCCGAACTCCTTGTTCACCTGACGGGTGAAGGTGAGATACTTGTTGTAATTCCCCTCCTCGCGCCTGTCGGCAAGGGCGCCCTTGACGCCCCGGGCCGCAAGGACGCCCGTGCCACTTTGCCGCTCCTGGAGGGCGGGCAGATGCTCCGTGGCCTCGAAGAGCAGCGCGTCGCAGCCCTGCCCGAAGCCCACGGCCAGCACCTTGTCCCCGGGCCTTGCTTCCTGAAGCGCGTCGATGAGCAGGATCAGCGCATGGGCGGTGCCTGTCTCCCCGCACACCGAAAACAGGTTATCGCGCACGCTTTCCGCCGGAATGCCCAGGGCCTTGGCGATGTTGCTGGGCACGGCCGGGAAGACGCAGGGCATGGCGAAGTAGGCGATCTCGCCGGGGGCGGCGCCGGTGCGTTCCAGCAGTTCGGCAATTGCGGGGGGCACGATCTTCATGTAGCCCTCGTCCCGCACCCAGCGTTCCTCCCAATTGTAATCGAACTCACGGTCTTCGCCCCGGAAGTGGTCCACGAAGTCGATGGTGCGCGACACCGAGCCCACCAGGCGGGCGGCGACCTTCTCCGAGCCCAATACCAGCGCGGCGGCGGCGTCCCCGTACCAAAGTTCCTGGAGACTGGCCGGCTTGGCCCTGCGTTTTTCCGAGGCCAGGTAGAGCAGGTTTCCCGCACAGCTTCCAGTATTGCTCCCCGGCGGGTCGTTCCCCGCCGTGTCTTTACCGGCCGTGTCTTTACCAGCCGTATCTTTTCCAGCCCACGCCTTGACCACGTCCAGGGCGGCGATCAACCCGGAGGTGCCGGCCTTCTGGGAGGAGGTGATGTCCATGGAGAGCACGGAGGGCTCCATCATCAACGCATTGGCGACGATGCCCGCGTTCTGGCGGTCCCGGAAGGGGAGGGTGGTCGAGGCCAGGAAGATGCCCCCCAGCCCGGCCCTGGTTTCACCAGGAGAGCCAATTTGGGAGCCACCGGTGTGCGAACCACCGTTTCGCAAACTGCCGAGGCAGTCCCGCGCGGCGGCCACGGCCATGGTGACGGTGTCCTCGTCCCAATTGCACATGGAACGCTCGCCCTTGCCGAAGGCTTTCAGGCTCCTGTTGCCCCAGGCGTTGGCGGCCACGATGGCCTCGCGCTGCAAGCGCAGCCGGGGAATGTAGGCGCCGTACGAGATGATTCCGTGCATGATCGGGCTCAAGCTGAAGGGTTGCCGGGAGCGCATCCTCCGCCAGGCAGAGCGGGCTGGGCGGGCGGGCGGCTGCCTTCCCCGGAGATGCGCAGGGTGGAAATCACTTCTATTGAAAAGGAGCGCGAATGGCAATGGAACGAATGGCTATGGGACGGGGGGGGAAGATGGACAGATCCGGGAGGAAAAACCGCCCGCCCAATCCGGGGCCGAGCCTCATTGCCTGTCCGCGATCCGTTGCAGGGCCTTCCTGCCAATGGCGGCGGTGTCGTCGTTCCACTTGGTATCGTCCGGGGAGCCGATCCACATGGAAAAGTGACAGGTCTCCGCCCCGGCGGGGATGGTGTAATCGAATTGCACCTGCATTCCCTCCACGCCCCCGAATTCCTTGAAGGCATCGATCAATCCCACGACGATATACCGCTGCACCCGGCAATCGAAGGCCTGGTAATGATCCTGATGGGGGCACCACAGAATGTGGAAGGAGGCGCCCTCCTCGCCGTCAATTTTCGGATCTTCCAGGCTGGCGTACATGATGCGGTTCACCGTGGTGACGAAATAGCTCATGTACTCGGCGTCGCTCATCCCTTCCGGGCGGGTGGTGCCCTCGAGAATCTGCCGGGCGGTGTCGTAGCCGATCTTCCGCAGCGATTCCATCACCACCTTCTGCCCGGCCTCGCCGAATTGCTCCTCGCAATTTTTCAGGATTTCCAGCACGGCCATGGCCTGCATGGTGCCCCACTGCCACAGGGTCGCAGGGTCGAAGTCCGTCTTGGCCAGCACGTCCTCCCGCAACCGGCGCAGGCCCTTGGCGAAGGGCTGGTTGAATTGAAAACGCTGCCAACCGGCTTCCTCGCGGTGTTCCCAATGTGCCATTTCTTTCTCCATTCCTGGTGGGTTCAAGGAAACTGCTGACTCCCCCCCCTCACTCCACTTCCACACCGTAGTCCTCCCGGGCGGCCTCGCGGGAGATGTATCCATCGGCTACGTCTTCCCGCACTGCGGCGGGATCGCGCAGTTTGGGATCACCGTACCCGCCCCCGCCGGAAAGCTGGATGCTCAGCACGTCACCACGCTTCATTTGCCTGATCTCCTTGGATTGCAGTTCCTCGGCCTCTCCATCGGGATTGAGGACGGTGCGCGCCAAGGCCCCGGGTTGCCCCCCGTAGAGCCCCCCGGGCTGGAAGCGGTGCCGGTCGCCCAGCAGGGAGGCGGTGGCGGCCGAGGCGCAGACTTCCAGGTCCTTGCGCACGCCGCAGCCGCCCCGGTGCTGGCCCGCACCGCCGGAATCGGGAATGAACTCCAGCCGCCGCACCCGGATCGGACTGTGGGATTCCTGCACCTCCACGGGAATGTTGGAAGCGTTGAAGACTGGGCAGAGCGCTTCCTGGCCGTCCCGGTTGGCCCGGCCGCCGTAGCCGCCCAGGATCACGTCGTAGAAGATGAAGGGCTTGCCGGTACGGTCGTCGGTGCCGCCCAGGATGGGGTTGCTCCAGTGGGAGAATCCCGCCATGGCCCGCTCGGGAAGCACCTGGGAGAGCGCGCCGCAGATGGATTCGAAGATGCGCACCTGAAGCACGGCCCGCCCGCTGCTGGGCGCGGGGTAGATGGGGTTGAAGAACGAGCCCTCCGGCGCCACGATGTCCACCACGCGGATCACACCGTCGTTGTGGGGCAGGTGCGGATCGGTGAACACCTTCACCCCGAACACCGCATAGGCGCGGGTGTAGTTGATGTAGGAATTGATGCCGCTGGCCACCTGATCGCTGCTGCCTGCGAAGTCCACCTGGATATGGTCGCCCTTCACGGAAACGGTGGTGTAAAAGCGGATGGGCTCGGTGTCCACGCCGCTGTCGTCCATGAAGTCCTCGTTGACGTACTCGCCGTCGGGAATGGCGGCGATCAGCTCGCGCATGCGGGCCTCGGAGCGGTCCAGGATTTCCTCGATGGCCGCGTCCAGCAGGTCCAACCCGTATTCCCGCACCATATCCGCCAGGCGCTGGGCGCCCACGGCGTTGGTGTTGCGCTGGGCCATCAGGTCGCCCCGCACGATCTCCGGCAGGCGCACGTTCCCCAGGATCAGCCGCAGCATGTCCTCCTGCAACTCGCCCTCGCGGACGATGCGCACGGGCAGAATGCGCAGCCCCTCCTGGAAGGCCTCGGTGACCCCGGTGACGATCTGCGATCCCGGCACGGCGCCTCCCATGTCCACATGATGGGCGCTGTTGACGGCGAACCCCACCAGAGAATCGTCCACGAACACCGGCTCGGTCATGTAGCAGTCGGGGTAATGCCCCGAGCCGAGGAAGGAATCGTTGAGCAGATAGGCGTCCCCCGGGCGCATGGATTCCACCGGGTAATACGCCAGCACGTGCTTGACGGCGTAGGGCATCGCTCCCAGATGTCCGACGGAGAGGTTGCCCTGGGCGATCATGCGGGCGTGCCGGTCGAACAGCCCGGCGGAAAAGTCGTCGCCCTCGCGCACCGCTTCGGAAAACGCCGTCCGCCGCAAGGCGGAGCCCATGTCGTCGGCGATGGATACCAGACCGCTCCACAGCACCGAGAGAGTGATGGGGTCGACTTCGGTGCGGAGGGTGGGTGGGGTGCGGGCTGTTTTTTTGGCCGTCTTCCTCGCCATGGGAGTTCCTCGGTGGGTGCCGGTGGAGGGATCGGTTCTAGTCCCGGGGTCCCCTCATCCCTCGTCCTCCAGCATAATCAACAGGTTCCGCGAGGGTAGCACATCGGCCACGTCCCCGGGCAGGAGGACGGTAGTGGCCTCCCGCTCCTCCACGATGGCGGGGCCTTGGATGCGGTCTCCAGGAGCAAGGGCGTAGCGGTTCACGATCCGGCATGCAATGGCCTCCCCGGCTTCGTGGAAGTAGGCCAAGCGGGTCGTGTCATCGCGGGTAATGTCATCGCGGGCGGGGGATTCGCCACCATCGCCAACATTCTTTCCGTGAAAATCCGCTCCGCCCCCGGAGGCTGCCTTTCCGGTCAGGGAATTCAGCCCGGTGGGCAGGGTGGCGGTGAGATACCAGTCCGCGGCTTCGATGGGATTGTCCGGCTGGCTGTATCCGTAGGCGCCGGCGTAGGCGGAGTGAAAGGCCGCGATGATGTGCTCCGCATAGCTGTGACCCTCATCGCCCTCTCCGATCGGGCCGGGCGGCAGATCAATCTTCACCTCGTATCCCTGCCCCTTGTAGCGGATGTAGGCGAAGCGCTTCCATTCCACCGGCGCTCCATCCTGCTCCGCCCGATCGATCTGGGGGACTTCATTGCGCACGCGACTGTCCAGTTCCCTGTAGACATCCGCGATGGCGGGGGAGCTTTCGGGCGTGAGGGGCAGCAGGTGGGTGCGTGACACGCTGAACATGGGGTCCGCGTCCAGCAGCCCCACCGCCGAGCCCACCCCCGCGCCCCAGGGAATGATCACCTTGGGAACCCCCAAAGCCCGGGCCAGCAGCGAGGCGTGCAAGGGGCCGGCCCCCCCGAAGGCCACCATGGCGTAATGGCGGGGGTCCCGGCCCCGGTCCATGGACATGGAGCGCAGGGCCCGCTCCATGGAGGCGTTGGCGACAGCATGGATGCCCCAGGCCGCCTCCAGCAGGGACAGGCCCATCGGCTCCGCGATTTGGGTGCGGATGCCCTCGGCGGCCGCGGCGGTGTCCAGGGAGAAGCTGCCCCCGGCGAAGTTGTCCGGGTTGAGATACCCCAGCACCAGATTGGCGTCGGTGAGGGTGGCCACTGTGCCGCCCAGGCCATAACAAATGGGGCCCGGGTCCGCTCCGGCGCTTAGGGGCCCTACCCTGATCAGACCCATGTCCAACGTGGCGATGCTGCCCCCGCCCGCGCCCATCTCGATCATCTCGATAGCCGGGATATTGAGGGGCAGCCCGCTGTACTTGCGCAGATTGACCCCGTCCACCTCGATGCCGGGGGTGATGGCAATCTCCCCCCTTTCCATAGCGCCCACCTTGGCCGTGGTGCCACCCATGTCGAAGGTGAGGACGTTCTCGCATCCTTCCTGTTTGCCGACGATGCTGCACATCAGCACACCGGCGGAGGGGCCTGACTCCACGAGGGAGATGGGATACTTGCGGGCCAGCCCGGTGGTCATCAACCCCCCAGTGGACTGCATGGCGTACAACTCGCCGCGAAATCCCTTCTCGTGGAAGGCGCCCTCCAGGCCGTCGAAGTAGCGCTCCAGGATCGGCTTCACATAGGCATTGGCCACCGTGGTGCTGGTGCGTTCGTATTCGCGGTATTTGGGGGAAACCTCGCTGGAGAGGGATATGCTCACTCCCGGCGCCCGGGATTGCAGGAGTTCGCCCACCGCCCGCTCGTGCACCGGGTTGGCGTAGGAATGAAGCAGGGAAACGGCGATGGATTCCACGCCGGATTCCAGCAGGGCATCGATGGCGCGTTCCACGCTTTCCATCTCGATGGGCCGCAGCACCTCCCCTTTGTGGGTGACCCGCTCGGCTACTTCCATGATGTTGCGGCGTTGCACCAGGGGCTTCGGTTTTTCCAGGTACAGGTCGTACCCGTCGTGGCGTTTCCCGCGCCCGATGATCAGCACGTCCCGGAAGCCCTCTGTAGTGAGCAGCCCGGTGAGGCTGCCCTTGCGCTCGAGGATGGAGTTGGTGGCCACGGTGGTGGCGATCAGGATTTCCCGTACGTCCTTCAGGCTCACGCCCAGGGTATCGCTGAGGTGGGACAGCCCGAGCAGCACGGCCTGTTCCGGCTGGGCGGGTGTGCTGAGTGTCTTCCAGAAAGTTTTTTCCCCTGATTCCAGTTCCTGGAAGACGAAATCGGTGAACGTTCCTCCGGTATCGATGGCAACCCGCAGCATGGTCTCCACATTCAGGAATGATTCGGTTGATCGGGCGGCCGTTGGGTGTGGCCACTCCGGATTCAGAGCCGGGACGTATGATCGTCAATAGACCAAATCGCACCTGCGGAATGCAACTGGAGATCGCAAACCGGCTTCGCGGCACCGCATGGGGCCGGTCAACCCCCCTCATCCGGGGGCAGCAGTTGGGAGGTGTGCTCTCCCAGCAACGGGGGAGGGTTGTAAACGGCCGTTTCCCCGGGAAATTTGAATGGACTCCCCACCGCCTTGATGGGCCCGGCGGGGGTATCCATTTCCACCACCATCTCCCGCTCCCGTGCGATCGGCCCGTCCAGGGCATCGGGAAGGGTCTGCACCGCGGAGATGACCACGCCGTGGGGCCTGAGCCTGTTTACCCAACCATCCGTATCCCCTGAAAGGAACAGGGCGGATATTTCGCGGAGTACAAAGGCACGGTTTTTCAGTCTCGCCTCCATCGTGGCGAAACGGGGGTCTTCAGCCCACTCCGGGCGTCCCGTCTCCCTGGCGAAGGTTCTCCAGAACTGGTCGTGGGTGATGAAAATGGCCAGCCAGCCATCGCGCGTACGGAACAACTGCGCCGGGATAAAATAGGGATGCCCGCCCAGCGCATGCCGTTGGGGCGCTTCGCCGGCGTTGAGATAGGCGCTGGCCAGATAATTCATCTGCGAGAGCATGACATCGTACAGGGAAAGGTCGAGTTGTCCGCCTTTTCCCTCGATGATTTTGGCCAACAGTCCCATTGCGCCCATCATTCCGGCGGTATTGTCCGCCACCGAATAGCCAGCCCTGGTCGGGGGTTGCTCCGGATCGCCCGTGAGGTACATCAAGCCGGTCAGGGCCTGGATGATATAGTCGTAAGCGGGATGATCGGCGTAGGGGCCTTCCAGCCCATACCCGGTCAGGGCCACGCACACGATCCGCTCGTTCCATTTGCGCATGGCCGGATAGGTGAGACCCAGCTTTTTGATCGCGGAAGGGCGCAGGTTGGTGACGAGCGCGTGCGCCGTGGCGGCGAGTTTGCCCAATTGCGCCTGTCCCTCGGGAGAGGAAAGGTCGATGCGCACACTACGCTTGTTCCGGTTCAAGCTGGCGAAATACGCGTTGTGGGGGCCTATGTAATGGGGGCCGGTGCGCCGCGCCACATCCCCTTCGCCGGATTCGATCTTGATTACATCAGCGCCCAGGTCCCCCAACAGCATCCCGCAGTAGGGGCCGGCGAGATAATGGGAGACTTCCAGGACGCGGATTCCGGCCAGCGCTCCCGGGACGGGATGGGAATCGGTCATGACAACAGGTCCTCGATCTGGTCGAGAATGTCCTCCAGCTTCATCTCGGCGGTAAACACTCCGCTCACGCCTTCGTCGAGCAGGGCTTGGCGATCCTCCTTGGGAATGGTGCCTCCAACGAACATCCTGATGTCCCCGCGCGCCATTTTCCCCAATTGCTCCAGGGTTTCGCGCACCAGCTCGTTGTGCGCTCCGGAAAGCAGGGAGAGCCCCACGGCATCCACATCCTCCTCCACGGCGGCGCGGGCGATGTATTCCGGCGATTTGCGCAATCCGGTGTAGATCACCTCGGCTCCGGCATCGCGCAGCGCCAGCGCGATCACCTTGGCGCCCACGTCGTGCCCGTCCAGCCCGGGCTTGGCGATCAGGATTCTCTTGCCCTGCAAACCCATCATTCACCGCTGTTCATGGGAGGAACTTCAAAATCGGAGCGGTTCCTGGAATTCACCCCATTGTTGCTTGAGGACTTCCACCATTTCACCGACCGTGACATAGGCGTGCGCGCAATCGATCAGATGGGGCAACAGGTTCTCCTCGTCTTTTTGCGCCGCATCGCGAAGGCTGCCCAGGGTTTTCTCCGCCGCCGGGTTGTCCCGGCTCTCCCGGATGGCGTTGTATTTGTCCACGATCTCCTGGGTGGCCGCGGGATTCATCTTGAAAACTTCGCCCACGCCCTCCTGCTGGCTTTCGCGCCGGTAGCGGTTCACCCCTACCACCGCGCGTTCCCCGGAATCGACGCGTTGCTTGCGTTCCCGGGCCCGTGCGGCGATTCTCATCTGGATATACCCTTCCTCGATGGCTTTGATGACGCCCCCGTATTCGTCGATCTCCTCCATCACCTTGAGGATCTCCTCCTCCATCCGCCCGGTGAGATATTCGACGTAATAGCTGCCGCCCAGGGCGTCCACGGAATTCGCGATCCCGCTCTCGTGAGCCACGATTTGCTGGGTGCGCAGGGCGATCTCCGCGCTCTGCTCGGTGGGTATCTGGTACGCCTCGTCGAAGGCGCAGGTGAAGATGGATTGCGCTCCGCCCAGGACGGCGGCCATCGTTTCGATGCCCACCCGCACGATGTTGTTGTAGGGCTGGGCAGCGGTCAGGGAGGAGCCTCCGCAAACCACCCCAAAGCGGAACATCCAGCTTTTCGGATCGGCCGCCCCATAGCGCTCCTTCATCAGCCTCGCCCAAATACGGCGGGCCGCGCGGAACTTGCAAACCTCCTCGAAGAAGTCGGCGTGCACATAGAAGAAGAAACTCAAGCGCCTGGCGAAAGTGTCGATTTCACCACCGCGGGCCAGCAGTTCATCCACATAGGCCATACCGTTGGCCAGGGTGTATCCGATCTCCTCCACTGCCGTGGCCCCCGCATCGCGTACGTGGGCTCCGGCAATACTGATCGGGTTGAAGCGGGGGGTTTCCCGGTTGGCGAACTGAATACTGTCCGCGATGAGACGCATGGAAGGGCGCACCGGAAAGATCCAGGTGCCCCTGGCCACGTATTCCTTCAAAATATCGTTCTGGATAGTGCCCGTAAGCTTGGCGCGGGGAACGCCCGCCTTGTCCGCGGCGGCGATGTAGAACGCATAGATGATGGCGGCGGTTCCATTGATGGTGAAGGAGGTGGAAATGCCTCCCAGATCGATTCCCCGGAACAGGGTTTCCATCTCCGAGAGATTGGAAAGGGAGACCCCCACCTTGCCGACTTCCAGCTTGGCCATGGGATCGACCGGATCGTATCCGCACTGGGTCGGCAGGTCCAAGGCGACCGAGAGGCCTGTCTGCCCCTGATCCAACAGGAAGTGATAACGCTCGTTGGACTCCTCCGCCGTGCCGTAGCCGGAATACTGGCGCATCGTCCACATGCGGCCCCGGAAGCCGTCGGGAAAGATGCCTCGGGTGAATGGATACTCCCCAGGCGCTTCCACCTCCATGCGCCGCGGGGACTCATGGGAAAAGGCCATCGCGGGGGTTGCCACCGTGGGAATTTCGATCCCGGAGGGGGTCACGTTGGCAATCTCCCCTCGGCCATCTCGCCCCCTGCCGGTGTTTTCCCCTCCGGGTTTGGGAGGAGGAGCTTTCCCGTTTTCCGCTTTCATGTTTCCCCTTTGGGGTTGAGCAATTGGTCCGCCGCCTCCCAATGATCCGCGTGCACCCAGGTTTCGGCGAACATGCGGGTTTCCAACTGGTCCAACTCATGCCTGGACAGACCCTTCCGCACCCCATGCGCCAGTGCCTTGAATCCCCGCAGCACCTGGGATTTCTGGCGCAGGAAGGGAGCCAGAAATTCGTCGAGATGGCTTTCCAGGGTTTGGCCTTCCCGGGGGTAGGAATCGATCAGCCCCTCCGCCAGGGCCCTCTCGCAATCCAGTAGCTCGCTACGGCACAACAAGGCCAATGCGGGGGAAGACCCGATCCTTCGCATCAGATCGATCCCCCCGCCCCAGGCGGTGGAAATGTTGAGTCGCCCCTGGACGAAGCCGATCCGGGCATGGGAGGCCGCCACCCGGAAATCGCAGGCCATCGCCAACTCCGCGCCGCCCCCCCGGGCGTCGCCATTGAGAAGGCCGATCACCGGAACGGGAAAGCGGCGGATGGCGTCCAGGGCGGCCTTGGCATGATCGGCCATTTCCATGGCGCCTTCCAGGGTGCGGATGTCCGCCAGGATGCGCAGATCGCCTCCCGCTGCGAAGGAATCCTCTCCCGCGCCCCGCAACACTACGACCTTCAAACGCACGTCGCTGGAATGCTCCTCGAGTACCTGCCGCAATCTTTCCAGCAATGCCGGACTCAAGGCATTGTGCTTTTCCGGGCGATTGAGAGTGACCCGCAAAATGCCTGCATCGGATTCCACCAACACCAGGGATTGGGTCATCACTGCTGCTCCTGATAGGGCGTGTGGCGGGTCCCTCCAGTCATCGGGCGCCGCGTCCCACCATGATGTCGAGTTCCGGTATCGCAAGGATATCCCTGGCAACCCGCCCCCGGGATCCCTTCCTCCGGAGCAGACGCTACTCCGTCATGGATCGCACCGGGTACATTGGGGGTGCGGGTATTGTCCTAAATGAGAGGGCGTGATGCAACTGGAGATCGCGTAATCATTCCCCGGCGCAGCAAAATCGTGCCCATTCCGCGGGCGAAATCTCCCCAACCGTGCTACACCAGAATCTTTCTCCCGTACTCCATGAATTCACGCCCGGGATACGTTTCATGATGACGGCACATATCATTTGCGGTTCGGTCGGCGCTGGCAAGACCACCTATTCCCTCCGCCTGGCAGAGGAAACCGGCGCCCTCCGCTTTACCATCGACGAATGGATGGAAATGCTGTTCCTGATGGACGCCCCCGATCCCATCTCCTACCAATGGGCTCTGGCACGGGTGGAGCGCTGCGAACGCAAGATGTTGGCGCTCTGCGGGCAACTGCGGGGAAAGGGGTTGGACATCATCCTCGACCTGGGCTTCTTCAAACGCGAGCAGCGGGAACGGGTGCGGCGGGCCTTGACGGGATTGGAAATGGATAAACGGCTCTATTATCTCGACGTTTCAGCCGCTGTGCGCTGGGAGCGGGTTTCGCAACGCAACGCGGAAAAGGGCGATACCTATTCCCACGAGGTAACCCGCGGCATGTTCGATTTTTGCGAAGATCTCTTTGAAGTCCCGGACGAAACGGGATTGGAGGGTGCCGTGATCGTTGCCTGAGCGGCGCATGCGGAATGAATGCGCAAGTGGATCCAGGCCATGGAGGACCCCTATTTTCCTGGACATTCATAGTGAATGAAGGAACGATTCTTGTTCCGATACCAAGCCCGTTGGAGTGCCCATGCAACCGAGCGCCCAGGCAACCGAGAGTCCATGCAACCGAGCGCCTTTGCAACCGAGTACCCATACAACCGAGAGCCCCAGCCACCGGAGGAGAATCCCATGAGTCAGGATTATTACCGGGTCATTGCCGGCAAGAAGTACGACAAGAAGATGATCGATACCGCCGATGAAGCGGTGGCGGGAAGAGGGGATGGGAGAATATCGCTGGAAGATGCCCAGCGGCTGATCGAATCGGTCAAGGATGCCAATAAGTACACGGATATCGAAAAAGCGACGATGCGCTACATCCGTGATCACTACCGCTTTACGCCTGCCTCGGACCGCTGGTTCCGGACGGAAATCCGCAGGTGGGCCGCCACCAAATCCCGGGGCGAGCGCCGGATAGAAATACCGGAAGCGCCAGAAGTGCTGGAAGTGCCGGAAGCTCCGAAAGCGCCGGAAGCGCCGGATGTATCGGTTGGCGCGGTCGAGGAAGCCCCCGATATTCCGCCACCGCGCCCCGAGCCGGAAGTGCCAACCTTTGTGGAAACTCCACAGCCACAGCCCCCCACCCGGCAGGCCCGGCAAGTGGAGGGGAAGGCGAAGCGTGGGAAATTTTGGACGGCCGCCGCGCTGGTGGGAGTGTTGGTGCTTGCGCTCGGGGTTTTCGCCTACCTGATGAATCGGCCCACTCCTCCCGACGTTGCCAGTAACACCCCTGAAACCCGGGAGCCAGCGCCAGCGGCAAAGGCAACCACGTCACTGACCGGGGACGAGGCCAGTCCACAACCGCCTCCCGCGCGTCCGGATTCCAGCGAATCCCAGGCGGTTGAAACATCCGGCCAGGGTGCGGAGACACCGCAGGCGGAACCGGAACCGTTGGCCGCCACCACTGAACCTGCCCGGGTGCGGGAAGAGACCCCGGCCACGCAAGAGACAAAGCCCGCGGAAGAGACATCGGCTACGGAAGAGACACAATCCGCCGCCACTACGGAGACTTCCCGGGCTGAGGGGAGGATGGAGGACGAGGGGAGTGGAGCGGGCGATGACGTGGGTGGTGGGACGTACCGGGTGAGATCCGGCGATACCCTGTGGAGCATTGCCGGAGCCCGGTATGAGGATTCGATGTTGTGGCCCTTTCTGTACTATGCAAATCGGGAGAGGCTCCCGGATCCCAATCTGATCCTCCTCGGCATGAAGATCATCCTTCCCGTCCTGGAGGGCAGCGCGTCGAATTTGTCGATCCGGGACCGGGAGTTGACGGCGAAAGGCTATGTGGAGGCTTATCGCGCCTATCGCAGATTGGGAAGGAAATGGGCTCGGCCCTATCTGACGGAAGCCAGACAATGGGATTCCGCCATCCTGGAAAAAGTGGGGGAAAACGGCCAATAGCCGCCCCCCCCCTTTCCGGCGTCAGGCTCGGCCTACAACCTGCCCTCGATCACGTAGGAAAGCAGCCGCACCACCTGTTGCGGGGACTCGGCGACGGCCTGGGCGGCGGCATCCACTTCCTTGAGGGGGTGGGTCAGCCCCTTGTCGTGCAATACGATCAGGGATTTCCCCAACGCCGCGGCGTATCCCGCGTCGAAGGCCGCGTTCCATTGCCTGTACTTGTCGCCGAAGCGCACCACCACCACATCGGAGCGCGAAATGCGGGTGCGGGTGGCGATGGAGTTGACCAGGGCGCCCTTGTGATCCTTCCAGAAGCCGTTTTCCTCGTCCCCGAGGATTTCCACGCCGCAATTGTCGCTGTCCTCGTGAACGGTAACGGGGGAGAGGAACGTGATGGGAAGGTTGGCCTTTTCCGCCTCCGAGGTGATTTGCTCCCTCCAATCCGTGTGAATTTCTCCCGAAAGATAGACTGTCCAATTCATGCCGGTTCCTTTCTTGAATGGATAGGTTTCCTTTGTCTTTACGAAATGCCCAGTCTTTTCGAAGTACCCCCTCTTTGCGAAATGCCCCCAGGACCGGATGGGCCGCGGGGTGCAATCCCGCGCAATTGTAGGATAAGCGCACCCCTTCGAATCAGCCAAAAGACAAAAAAATCCCCGGACATGGCCCCGCGAAATTTCGCGCACCACGCCGGGGAAAATAAAATGAACTTTTTTGAATTTATTGAGGCTTGACCATTTTGGCCGAGGGACCTTTGGGTCCTTCTTCCACCTCAAACTCTACTGTCTGACCTTCCTGAAGGGTGCGAAAGCCCTCCATTTGAATTTCGGATTGATGGCAGAACAGATCCTTCCCCCCGTCGTCGGGAGTAATGAAACCGTAGCCCTTGGAATCGTTGAACCATTTTACTTTTCCAATCACAATTTTCCCTTGGTCTCTAGAACCTTCCTCGTGCCGTACTGCTTTGCATGCACTGCTCTCTACTGAATTGTATCGGGCCTGGAATGCGGTTCCTGTTGTGATTCTTCTAAAAAGTAGCAGCACTTAGGTGGTCAGGCCAGAAAAAAGTTCATTGCCGGGACTTCAGCGGTAAAAAGCGGAGTTCAGGAACCCTCAATTCAAGCCCTGCCACGCCTTCGGGCGGTAATATTATCGGTGCGATTACTGGCGCGATTACTGGCGCGATTACCGGCGGGAAATTAGGTCGCGCCAGGCCCTGGAGGAGGCGAGGCCCTTGCGGTGAAAGTAGATCAGACGGGCGATGGCCCGCGCCGGCCCGAATCCGAGCACCCGTTCGTAGAGCCAGTTCGGCGGATCGATGTCCAGCAGGCGGCGCAGCAGACGTTTCCACCGGTAGCGCGGATAGGCCGCCGCCATCCGTGGCCCGGGATCGGGGGCCCCTTGCTCCAGATACTCCGCGATGACCTCCCCGGCCCGGCGGCCGAATTCGAATGCGGTATGGATTCCTCCGCCCGTGAGGGGAGATACGAGTCCGGCGGCATCCCCCACCAGCAACACCCCGGGGGCCCAGACGGGATGCACCGTTCCACCCACCGGGATCAACCCGCTGCGGTGGCCCACGATTCGCGCCTGCGAAAAGTCGAAGAGGGCGCCCAGTTTCGTGACCAACCGTGAAAGGCTGGGCTTTTTCCCCCGCCGGCAGGCCAACCCGATCTGTGTGAACTCCATTCCGGGAACGGCCCAGGCAATGTAGCCCGGGGCCAGGCGGCTGTCTGGGAAGCAATGCAATCGATCCGGGTCCACCCCCCGGACGCCCTGGAATTCCGCCTCCACCCCCACCAGGAACCGGGCGTTGGTTCCCAGGGAAAAGCAGGCGGCCACGGCGGAGCGGGCCCCGTCCGCACCCACCAGGTAGCGGGTGCGGATGGCGGGACGATCCAGGACGATCCACGCCCCTTCCCGGCGGGCGCCAGTAAAGGGAATGCCGGGGAACACCTCCGCTCCGGCTCCTTGGGCTTCCACCGTCAGCCAGCGCAATAGCCCGGGGGTGTCGGTAGCCAGGAAGTGATACCCCGGTGAATCCAGATCGATCCAGCGCAGGGAGGGGGTATAAAGACGCACGCCCGCGATGCGCCGGGTCAGATGCACCGGCAGGGCCACCTCCTCCGCGGCCTCCTTGACCACGATTCCGGTGGTGTGAACCCGCGCGCCGGGCTCGGGCTTGCGGTCGATGACCGCCACCCTGAGACCGCGTGCGGCGGCGGTGCGGGCGCAGACCAGTCCGGCGAACCCGCCTCCCGCGATGAGGAGATCGTATTCGGCGCTCATGCCAGGCCCTCCCTTTCCGGGGTCGGGAGCATCGCGCGCTATTTCTTGCGTTTGTGCGGATCGAGATGGCGGCAGCGGATGCGGATTTGGGAGGGGACAATTTCCACCAACTCATCCTCGCTGATCCATTCCAGCGCGTCCTCCAGGGTCATGGGCTTGATGGGGCTGAGCCGAACGGCCTCGTCGCTGCCGGAAGCGCGGACGTTGGTGAGCTTCTTCTCCCGGGTCACGTTGACGTTGAGTACCTCCCCCTTGTTGTTCTCGCCCACCACCATTCCCTGGTAGACCTCCGTGTTGGGCGTGATGAACAGCCGGCCCCGGTCTTCCAGATTGAACAGCGAATAGGGCGTGGCCCTGCCCTGCCGGTCGGCTGCCATGGGTGCGGTGCTCCGGGAACTTAATTCTCCCTTGAAGGGTTCGTAGCCGTCGAATTGTGTGTTGAGCAGGCCCGTGCCCCGGGTGTCGGTGAGAAATTCGGAACGGTATCCGATCAGACCGCGGGAAGGCACCCGGAACTCGATGCGCACCCGGCCGGTGCCGTGATTGGTGAGATGAGTCATCACCCCCTTGCGCTCCCCCATCTTTTTGGTGACAGCGCCCAGGTAGGCCTCCTCCACATCGACCACGGCCAGTTCCATCGGTTCCAGGCGCGTCCCGTTTTCCTCGCGGAACACCACATGCGGCTTGCTCACCACCACCTCGAATCCCTCGCGCCGCATCTGCTCCAGCAGGATGCATAGTTGCAGTTCACCCCGGCCCACCACCTTCCAGGTATCGGTCAGTCCGGTATCCTCCACCCGGATGGCCAGATTGCGCAGCAGTTCCCGGTCCAGGCGCTCCTTGATGTTGCGCCCGGTGATCTTATTGGACTCGCGCCCGGCGAAGGGGCCGTCGTTGATGGAGACCATGATGGCCACGGTGGGTTCGTCCACGGCGATGCGGGGCATGGGCCGGGGATCGTACGGGGCCATCAGAGTGTCGCCGATCTGGATATTCTCGATGCCGGCCACCACGGCGATGTCCCCCGCACCCAGGGCCTCCACCGGCACCTGCCTGACCGCGTTGAAGGCGTAGAGCGCGGTGACCTTCTCCTTGCGCTGCCCATCCTCGGCGGCGACCAACAACTCGTCGCCCACGCGGATGCTCCCGGAGCGAATCCGCCCGATGGCCAGCCGCCCCACGTAATCGTTGTAATCGATGTTGGCCACCAGCAGTTGCAGCGGCCCTTCCGTGTTGGCCCGGGGCGGCGGGAATTTCTCCACGATCCAGTCGAACAGCAGTTCCAGGGATTGCCCCGGCACCTCGGGATCGGCGGTGGCCTTGCCCTGCTTGGCGATGGTGTAGATGGTGTCGAAGTCGGCCTGCTCATCGGTGGCGTCCAGGTCGATGAAGAGTGCGAATATGTCGTCCATCACTTCATCGATGCGGGCATCCGGGCGGTCGATCTTGTTGATGCAGACCATGATCTTCAGATCCTGTTCCAGCGCCTTCTTGAGCACGAACCGCGTCTGGGGGAGCGGGCCTTCCGAGGCGTCCACCAGCAGGATCGCCGCATCCACCATGTCCAGCACGCGCTCCACCTCCCCGCCGAAATCGCTGTGGCCGGGGGTGTCCACGATGTTCACCTTGACCCCCTTGGATATGAAGGAGGCGTTCTTGGCGGCGATGGTGATGCCCCGCTCGCGCTCCAGCTCCATGGAGTCCATATAGCGCTCCTGCACCACCTCGTTGCTGCGGAACGTTCCACTCTGGCGCAGAAGGTGATCCACCAGCGTGGTCTTGCCGTGGTCCACGTGGGCGATAATGGCGATGTTGCGGATCTGGGCGGGATTTGGCGAGGCCAGCCCCTTGGATTGGACGGGGGCCTTCCCGCCGCCCGATGCGATATCCGTCTGT
>CAZOXD010000053.1:22870-25054 GCA_964583525.1 uncultured Pseudomonadota bacterium | reverse complement strand
CTCAGGGGAACCAGGGGCCCAGCACCTCCGGAATCGCACCCTCGATATAGGGGTTCACGTACTTCGCCCGCAACGGGCCGATCGTCTCCATCGGCGCGCCGGAAATTCCGGATTCGAACAGGGACAGCGCATTGCGCAACCGGTTCTGCCAGGGCGCGGCTTCGGCCTTGATCTCGGGAGAAAGGCCTTTCTCCAGGGTATCCAGCACACGCCGGAAATCCATCACCACATAGGGTTCGCAGGGAGCGCCTCCGTTAATCTGGTTCCAGGCGCGGGCCAGCCGTTCGGACAATGGAAAAGACCCGCGCGGCCAAGTGGGAGGCAACCCCCCGGCGGTTTCGCTGGCCCGGGTGAGCCCCGCCAATTCCATCAGGGGCCTGTGCAACTCGGGCGGAAAGTTGCGCTGCAAGGCTTCCTCCATGGCCCGGGTAGGATCGTAGCCATGGGGGTCCTTGGCATAGAGCAGGCAGGTGGCCCCCGGCAGCAGCCCCAGGCGCGGAAGCAGGAGGGGGTTGAAGAGGTACCCTTGCAGGTGATCGGCAAGCTCGGGAGAACGCCCCCCCACGGGATCCAGATGCAGGCGCCCCTGCATATGGGCATCGTTGACCGGATAGTTGTCCCACAACATCAGGGGACGCGAGGCACTCCCGCCGCCGGTATGGGAGAACACATGGGAAAGATATTCCCAGTAATCGACCGGCGTGACCGTGGACGAACAAACCCTCGGCCCCGTCCACAGCCAGGGTACTTCCGGGGGAGTTTCCTGATGCATCCGGCGCAGATAGTCCGGCTCGAAGGTGCCGCTCTTCTCCTCCAGGGATGGATCCAGGGAATATCTCCCGGGACAGATCATCCAGGCCGCCTTGGCACCCTGCTTCTCCAGGGCCTGGTGCAACCGGTTGAACGCATGGGATTGCGCCGCAGCCATGGACCCGCCAAAGGGATCCGCCCCGCCCCCCGCGAAGACGGATCGCCCGGATGGCACATCGTCAAAGAGCACTCCGAATCCCTGGATACCGATTTCCGCCAGTTCCTGGGCCTTGCGGATCAGCTTTTCGATATGCCCGGATTGAGCCGCTTCAAAAGGCGGTTCGAGGTGCAGGCCGGCCATGGGGACAATTCTGTGATTGCCACAGACTCCCACGAGGCTCTTCAGGTTGTCCCGGGCCGCCTTGTCGAGGGGTTCCAGCAGGGCGCTTCCCAGCCCGGCTTCATGTTTGGGGGCGTACAGATAGGTATTGAGGCCAAGGGGCGCCAATCCATTGATGAACGCCTCCCGCTCCCCGGATTTCCACACCCGGCCATAGAATCCTTCCACCACCCCAATGGTCTGGAATGTACCGGATTGGTCGCGCTCGGCCACTGTACGCTCCATGAGAATGAGAAGAGGGAGATCGGCGTTGTCGAAGCCATCCAAGGTCTGAAACAATAGAGGTCGGGTTGCAGGCCCAGGAAAGCATCCTACCCCCCCGGGTCGAAATTGGCGAGTGCGGGGGGAGTGTCCTGGCCAAACGGATTGATTGCGTGAAATTCAATACCAGATGTAAAATGATCCGCTACCCAACAGTTGGGGAGAATCAGCAATAACGTCTGATGAGGGAGGGAAAATGGGGATTACTCGGAATTTTTATCGGGCTCGGGGAATCGGTACAACAAGCCGTCCGGACCGTATTCGCACGGGACGTCCAAGTCGGTCTGCGGACAGCGAATCCGGTTTTTCTTGAAATGGTCGATGTATCCTGCATTGGATCCGCATGCGCCCAGGAGAGCAAGGAGAGCAAGGATGCCCAATGCGGCCAGCAATACGGGGAACCGCCACCAGCGATGGAGGTTGCGCAATAAGGCAGGGTGAATTTTACGGACAATGCGCGGATGCATGGATACAGCTTCCCGCTGGGGTTC
This sequence comes from uncultured Pseudomonadota bacterium, assembly GCA_964583525.1. Lineage (GTDB taxonomy): Bacteria > SAR324 > SAR324 > SAR324 > JACQKK01 > CAZOXD01. The sequence continues at coordinate 23,152 of CAZOXD010000053.1, read as the reverse complement.
TACCATGCCCTTCCGGACAAGCCTGTCCGGAAGGGGGATATAAAGGGACGGACAAGCCTATCCGGCCCGGGAAAAATCCGGGGACGGACAAGCCTGTCCGGCCCAGGGAGGTCCGAAGTCCGGCTGCTTTCGAAGTAAACCGGAGAGGACCACCCTATCCATGCAAATAGTATCCCGCAACAATGAACGTGTGGTACGGGCTTTACGGCTATTACGGGTGCGATCCTTCCTGCAACAACCGGCCAGGGGACCTCGGGATAACAACGAGGCAGGCCTGGATTT
>CAZOXD010000053.1:16292-22770 GCA_964583525.1 uncultured Pseudomonadota bacterium | reverse complement strand
ATCCGCACCAACTCCCCCGAGGGGAGACGAACGCAGGGCACCCTTAGATTGAACTGAGGGCAGGGCCGGTATTGATTTTTATGGGCCGTGGGTCCGCTCGATCCGGAGCAGGCGGCGGTGACCAGGATGGCTACCGAGAGCAGAGGGAGCAGATGGATCACAAGTTTGTTCATTTTCTGTTACCTTGTCGCAGCAATGCCTTTCAATTGAGTGCATGGCGGAATCGTGTCCAGTTCCCGATTCCATATCCATTGAAACGAAACGAATCTGTGGAACCAGTCAGAAATTTCTGGAAGTTTGATGGAGTTCAAACAACGAGGACTGGATGAATCCGGAAGCGATGGGAAAAAATGGGTGATACCTACGATGGGATCGTCATAGGCGCGGGAGTGATGGGCGCCTCCTGCGCATTGCACCTGGCCAGCGCCGGCATGAAAAAGGTGCTGGTGGTGGAAAAAGGACCCGGTGTGGGTTCCGGTTCGACAGGGCGGTCCACGGCCGTTATTCGCCAAACCTACAGTAATTTTGCAGTGTCGCTGATGGCGCACGAGGCCCTGCAGTTGTTCCGGAACTGGGGGGATTTCGTCGGGTTATCCGAGGAGCGGGCCCACTTCATCGGATGCGGAGTGCTGTTCCTGTTTCGGCGGGAGGATCCCAGTGTGCCGCATATCCTCAAATTGCATGAGCGGGTGGGAATCCGGTCGAAATTGTTGAGCGCGGACGATAAACCAAGGATGTTCCCGGATATCGATTTTGCGGCGCTTCCTCCGGAAGATGTGGAATCGGGGGAAGCTGAACGCCATGAGGCGCAGGCGCTATACGAATACGATGGCGGCTTTGCCGACCCGGTGGGGACCGCCCAGGACATGCTGGATGCGGCCCGGGCGGCCGGGGCCGAGGTGCGCTTCAATACCACGGTAACGGGGGTGCGCTCCCTGGGAGGCCGGGTGGAGGGAGTTTCCCTCCATGACGGCAGGAGCGGAAATTCCACGGAGTCCATCGCTTCTCCGGTGGTGGTTAATTGCGCCGGGCCCTGGGCCATGGGCATCAACGCAGCGGCAGGTGTGCCCCTGCACCATACCTTGGTTCCCACCCGCGTCCAGGCGGTTACCAAAGGGTTTTCCGAGAAGCTGAAAGGGCCTCTGCCGGTATTTGTGGACATGGTGACCGGAATTTATGGCCGCCTCGAGGCCAATGGGGCATCGCTGGTGTTGGGCTCCGTGCGGGATGAAGACGAGCAGGAGCAGGCGGAAGACCCGGACAACTACAATGAAGTGGCCGATGCGCCTTTCCGGGAAAGAACCTTGACCCTGATCAATCATCGGGTGGCCACCTTCCAAACCCGGGGTCAAGTCAGCTCCTATGCCGGATTATATACGGTCAACAAGGTTGATTCCCATCCCATCATCGATGAATCGGACCTGAGCGGATTTTATTATGTGAATGGATTTTCGGGCCACGGATTCAAATTGTCCCCCATCGTGGGGATGATTGTTGCGCAAAAAGTGCTTGGCCAATGGGGCCGCGGAAAAACGGAAGTACCCATTAATTTTTTCAACAAGGACCGGAAACCCCTCACCACCAATTGGGGCGGGGTGATCGCATAGCCGGCGGGCATCCTGAATTATTTCCTCATCCCTCTTGCGGAGTGTTTCAGGGATGAACCTTCCTTCCGGGGTATGGGTTCTTCGGGTTTTTCCGCAGGTCCACAGGCCGTTCATCTTTCATTTCATCTTCCATTTCTCGTGGTCCATTCGCCAAAAATCGAAAATTCGGCTAGTGTTCGTTTCGTCCGCGTGTGGATCTTCATAGGGGAGATGCATCGTTCTTGATCGCGCTGGGCACAGGAAATTCAATGAATCCGGAAACACCTGTGGATATGGAATCCTCCCCCAGACGGGGAATCTCCGATCCTTTGGAGGCCTTGCAGGTTTTGTTTCCCGCCGGGGCTTTTACCGAGGAGGAAATTCGGGAAATCGTCCCGGTTTGCGCGATTCAACGATTCGATGAGGGATCCATCCTGATCACGGAAGGGGAACCCTCGGACAGCCGGATCTATTTCATCCTGGAGGGAAGTGTCTCGGTATACATCCAGGATCGGTTCATCCTGAGATTGTCGAAATTCGGAGACACTATTGGCGAAATGGGACTCATCAGTTCCGCTCCCCGCTCCGCCACGGTGAAGACGAATGAGGCGTCCTCCTTCCTCATCGTCAATGCATCGCTTCATGCCGATGAGGAAGATTCCAGGAATTATAAATTCCGCTATTTCCTGAGCCGGATTTTCAGCACGATTTTAACCGAAAAACTCCGTCATACCTCGAACAGGGCGAAACTCTATGAGGATATGGCGACTCATAGCAAAGGGCTGGAAAAGGAACGGGGGTTGCTGGAAGAGGAGATTTCCACCTATCTCCAGCAAATCAGCCTCTTTACCCACTTGGTGAACAGCGCCAAGGATACCATTCTGATTTCCGATACGGCGGGGAAAATTCTCCGGGCCAACCCTTCGCTCAAGGAATCATTTGGAATCGAAACCGAACAAGCGGTGGGAATGGAGATCCCCTTGCTTTTCGGGCTGCAGGACCAGGGGGAGAGCAGTTGGAATACCATCACCGAGGCGGCGGGTGGTGGCGGTTGGAATGGCGAACTGATGCTCTACCATCCCACCAAGGGACGGATTCCCGCGGATTGTTCCGTCTCCACGGTGTACGACGAGGAAGGGAGTCTACTGGCCTATTCCGTGATCCTCCGGGATATTCGCGAGCGCAAGGCGTTGGAAGAAAAAATGCGCCGCCAACGCGAGGAACTGGAGGAGATGTATCGCAAATTAAAGGAATTGGACCGGGCCAAGAGCAACTTTCTCAACATCGTCTCCCATGAATTGCGCACGCCCATCACGAATATTTCCGCCTATTCGGAATTGTTGAGCACGGAAGGGATGGTGGAACCGGAAGATCAATCCGAATTCATCGCCATCATTCACCATGAAGCGGAAAAATTGAACGAAATGGTCAAGAAAGTCCTCGCCATGGCGAAAATGGAAAGCGGGGAGATGCTTTTCAATTTCTCCGAAAACATGCCCGAGGAAATGCTGCAAAATATGATCACGATCTACCGCGATAAATCCAGGGATAAGGGCTTGAAATTGAATTTTTATCCTGAGCCGTCTCTGCATCCCATCGTATATGACGAGGAAATTCTCCGGGTCGCCATCGATCAGGTGCTGGAAAATGCCGTGAACTACAGTGAGGCCGACACCATCAATGTACGCCTTAGTCAGAACAATGACCGGACGTTGATCGTCATTGAAGATACGGGTAAGGGTATCGATGGGAAGGAGGTGGGTGAAATGCTGGAAAAATTCGGGCGGGGCGATGATGTCAATATCGGGCAGCATGGGCTTGGGTTGGGGCTTCCCCTTTGCTATCTTATTGTGAAAGCGCATGCTGGAGAATTGAAGATCGATAGTGAAAAAGGAAGGGGTACGACGGTTTCCATCGATTTGCCCTCGAGGCGGCAGGCTGAGACGGTAAATTCGTAACCCTCACGGGGGCTGGTGTCCCGATTTATTCACCCACGATTGCTCAAATGGCCCTATCCCGATTCCTGAAAGGCTCTGGAGACACGGAAAAATCTCAGTCCGAGCCGACTCCTGCTGTGGAAAAAAAGCAGGGCTCTGCCGGGCTGGCGGCCATTCTCCAGCAAGGGATCAGTCTGCCCGCGGAGCGGATTGCCCTGCTCAAGGAGGGGTTGGAAAAAGGGCGTGAGTTCTTTGACATTTTCAATGAGTCCCGCCTCAAGCTGGCTTTTTCCTCGTTCGACGAGGAAATGAAAAAGGCGCTCTACGAGGTGTTGTTCCTGATCCATGTGAACGATCCCTCCTTCGCCGAATTGAAATATACCGCCACCGAAATCGACGGCCGGGCGGGTGTTGTCCGCGAGTCGGTCCGGGAGGCGGAAGCGAATTTGTATTTGGAAGGGGCCCCGCACGGGGTGGAAGGCATCGGCAACATGTCCCCTACCTTCAAGGGGGCCTTCCAAGCGCATATCCGGGAGCAGTACGACATGGAAGTGCCTCCCGCATCCTCCTTTGGATATTCCCCCATCAAGTCCATTCATTCCCTGGGCTCCATCGGCACCATCGGGCACAAATCCCAGGCTTCCGACCTGGATTTGCAGGTGCAATACGAATTGGAGCCTTTCTTTTTCGATCCTTCCGAATGGGATGACCAGACGTTCAGGGATGCGCTGATGGGTGAGGTGCGGTTCATGATGAACCGCTTGCGGGTGAAGCAACGCCTCCCAGCCAATGCCTTCCAGGATCCCAAAATCAAGGCGGAACTCAACAAGGGAGCTGTCCAGCAAACCGCGAAAACCTATCCCACCCTCTACCGCTACCTGGTGCAAAAGCAGGGCGATTACACTCAGGAAATGGCCACCGACAGCGATTTGCGCTCGAAAACCCTCAAGGAGTTGATGGCGCTCATGAAGCGCGCTGGAAAGATTTCCAGGGAAAAAGAACTGAAGAAGGAGGAGGGATTATTGCAGGAGCGGTTGAGGCGCATCCAGGAATTTATCACATCGAAATATCCCTCTGCCGAAATTTATCTGTTCGCCTGCTCCAATGACGATTATCGGCTGGGCCATCATGGTTCGACCCTGGTTTCCAAGGAGGCATCGGGATCGGCCTACGAGCTGATTCTCAATTACGAGACGTTGATGCCCGGGATCCAAATCACACCCATGATGCCGGCTCATTTCATCGTGCCGAAGGCTGTCAACGGCGATCCCGGATATTATGCCCGCATCATCGATTACATCCGGTTTGGATTGCTGGAGATCTATTCGGGAGACCGGGCGCGCCTTGTCAATCTCGGGCCCACGCCGGATCTTTCCCTGGAGTATATGGGAGGGCATTCCGGCGCGGTCTATTGGGAGGCCTTCAAAGCCTCCTCCGGCAACCTGCCCAAGGCCATTCTCAATCTGTTTCGGATCGAAATGCTGCTGGATAAACGGTTCCTCACGACGATCATACAAACCATCAAGGAACCGGAGTTCATGCACCAGTTTTCCTCGCCGCGCCCGGAAAACGAGGAAAAGGAATTTCAGAAAATGGTGAGGGAAGAAACCGGAATTCCTCCCTGGGCCCTGATCGACATCGAGGAGAAATTTGAACTTTTGAAGCAGGATCCCTGGTGGTTGCGGTATAAGGCCCTGAAAATCGCCTACCATGAGGAAGATGGCGTAGCCGGTCTTGACACGGAAGACCGGAACCGGATTTCCAGGATAATCGATACCGCCTTCGCGCTGCACGTTCGAATATCGGATATTTTCACCAAACCAGGCGATACCCGTCCATTCGATTCACACCGCGAACAGGTGCTGATCGAATTTTTCAAGCGCGCCTTCCCCGATACGTCCCCCCGGCGTAAATTTCTGGAGCACCTATTCGTCGGAGAAATCCATTCCGTTCAGCGCTTCGAGGAAGAATTGCGCGATTTGTTCAAGAAGAGCCTCAATCGCGCGAATCAAAAAATCATCGATATGGATATTCAGGGGGAAACCAATCAGAAGGAATTCGAAATCTGGTACCATTATTACCAGGAAAACTTCGAACCGGCCGCCAACGTCGTGCAAAAAACCATCCTCAAGCATCTCACGGTGCCCAGGGGGCGCATTCAAATCGGGTATGAAATTGGAGAGGGATGGTTTTTCCAATCCGTCCAACGGGAATCCAAAGTCGGCAAACGCTTCGACACCTTCGGCCATCTCGATCATCTTCCCGAAGAGGTGATGCTGCGGGAAAAATCGAATTTCCTGGGAGGATTGGCGGAGTGCGTGCTCAATGGGTACTACGGGGTCATGAACCAGGGCACCCTGAAGGAAACCGCGACGATCATCGAATTCGACGCAAAGAAAATGGATCTGGGAAACAGGATCGACAACACCCTGGCATTCGTCCGGCCGGACAATATTACCAGCATCGTCAACAAGATGATCGAGACCTTCGAGGGCAAGCCCTACGATTACATGGATTGCATCAATAAAAAGAGAGAAGTCGGAGAATTAATCCTCTTTATGAATTTGTGTAAATTCGGGCGGATTACCTTTCTTTACCGGGACAACCTGCAAACCTGGTATTGCGATGAGGTGGATCATCCGGACTTATTCTCAAAAGCACAGGCCCTGCATCAATCCCCAAAAGCCCTGTTTACCGCGAAACCGGTCCATGTCACCCTGGCGAAATTTTTCAAGTCAAGGGGGATCAATCTCAACCGGGTCAAGCTGGAAATCTGGATCAATCCCAATAGTCTCGCCACCAATCACTCCTCCAGGCAGTTGGCGCTCAAGGAAAAAGAACTCGCCATGGCCATGACCGCCATTATCAACCAAGTGCACCGCCCCAAAGTCGCCCCACCGCCCGAGCAAGGGGCGGTGGGAGGAAAGGCGGTAGGGGAAGAGGCGGTGGGGGAAG
>CAZOXD010000053.1:0-16192 GCA_964583525.1 uncultured Pseudomonadota bacterium | reverse complement strand
CTGGGCCTCTTCATCCTGGCGGTGCTGCTGAGTTTGTACCGTTGGAGAAAGCTGGATCACGGGAAGAAGCCCCCTCAACCGTGATGAGGCAGTGCGCCAACCAAGCCGATGGGCCTCCGGAGGGTTCTTTTGAGCGATCCCACTCTCGATCCCACTCTAAAGTGCAGTCCTCGCTACTCCCCTTCCATGCGATTTGACCCTCCGGGTAATTATCCCTTCGCCCGCAGGCGGATTTTCCTTTTGCGCTTGTAAATCCGTTTCAACTCTCCCACCGCCCGCAGCCTGCGTTTTTTAAACTTGGCCTTGAGCGCGCCATTTTTTCGGCCAGTTTTCGATTTGGTCATGGGATGTACCTCCCCGGGTTGGGTTGAAGGACGGGTCCCGGCACGTGGCTCCGGGACCGTGCGATTTTTCCTGCAATGCAATTCCATGAGGAAATATTTTCTCTCTTGTTTCTCTCATGGGTGTTCCGGAACATTCGGTGCTTCACACTTTCCGTGCCTTGCCGGCGCAGGGATGCCGATGTGCGATGGTGGCGCCCTTCCCCCTGGCCTCAATCCGCCTAAATCAATCCCTGTTCCATGATGCTGGTATATTTTTCATCGGCGATGATGACATGGTCGAGAACGGGAATTCCCACCAGTTCACCCGCATCCATCAAATGCCGTGTGATCTCGATATCTTCCTTGGACGCAGTCGGGTCGCCGGACGGATGATTGTGGACGATCACGACCGAAGCGGCGCTTTCCCGGATGGCGGAGTGGAATACCTCCCTGGGATGAACCGGAGAGGAGTCGAGGGTTCCCTGGGTAATGACCTTGTCGCCGAGGTACTGCTTTTTGTTGTTTAGCATCACGACGATGAACTGTTCCTGCTTCAAATCCCGCAGCCGGATGCGAAAATGCTTGAAAATATCCCATGGAGTGCGGAAGGTTTCCCCCACATTCATGCGCTCCTCGTTGAAGCGCTTGCATATTTCCATGGTGACGCGCATCCGTTCCGGCAGGAGCCATTCGAAACCGAAGAGATCCTTGAGTTCCTGGATATTCCGGGTGTCCAATTCTCGCAGGGAGGTTCCCGCCATTTTGATCCGCAACAGGTTGGTATCGGATTCATCCAGGTGAAACAGGCCTTGCAGCAATTGCTCCGTGCCAAAATGTTCCACATGGCCTTGACGGGCGAGGGTCAATATTTCCGATGGACCGGGCTGTTCGGAGGGCGAGGCGTTATACCACCGGCAATCCGAGTTCAAAGTGCAGACCTCGCAATCGGGAACATCGGAACACACTCCCCCAAATCCCAAGGCGCCAAAACACCCGTAGAACACGGCGGCCAAAATATCGGCGCGGTAGGCGCCCAGATCGTCCTCTTCCCCCGCGAGGTTATTAATCGATCCCCGCCAGCATTCCGCCTGCCAGCGGCGCAGGGTGTCGGGGGTGAATTCCGGTTCGAAGACCCCTTCGAAAAAACGGGCGAATACACGGTACCCCCGCCGGCTTCCCAATGGGACGAGACCGTTGATACGAAGAATTTCCAGAGATCTCCAAGCCCATTCCTGGGGAAAAATTCTCGCCCATCGTTCGCATTCGGCGTTGGAAACCACGGGGAAGGGAAATTTGGAAGGGAACCCGGCCCGGCGCAGCTTGAGATATCCATTCAGCACATGAAACAGGATATTGCGGCTATTTTCGTCGAGTACGGGCCATTCCATCAGCAGTTGGTGAATGGAACTTTCCGTGTAGTAAAACGGGTCCGCTTCCGATCCGAACTGGTAAAGCCGCCTCCATTCCCAAACCTTCGCTCCGCTGCTTCGTGGAAGCTGGAGCCACTCCAGGGACTTGTCGATGAGGACCGTATAGAGTTGCCTGTGAAAATCGGCCTGCGATTCCGGGAGAGATTGGGCGATCACCGTGTCGAACACCTCGATCGCACGCGGCGTGCTTTCCCATTCCGCCAAACGGCCGAAAAACAGGCTGTTTTCCCTATTTGCCTTCGGTTGATACATGGTTCCAATTCCGATGGGATGATTCGCTGAGCAAGGAAATTTCCGATTCTTGCCACCGGTAGAATCGGGTTTCAGGCTTCACTGCCGATTCCCCCTCTCAACCCGGAGGCGGAATCGGTACGTAACCGCGGGAGGATATCCTTCTCTGGATAACCTTCTTTGGATATCCTTCTCTGGATATCCATGCATGACGCTTTTTGGCGGACAATCAACCTTATTCACGAAGTCTGCAGGCAGACCGTTTCCGGCATTTCCCCCAGAAATGCCTGAAAGTGGGGCCACAAGTCCGCTGGCGCTGTTTTTTCCCGGATAAAGGCTTCCCCCAAGGTTCGGAGTAGAATGAACTTCAAGGTGTTTCCCGACGCCTTTTTATCGCGCATGAGCAGTTGGGAAAATCCCTCCCTGGCCAGGGACGGCAGCTCGACCGGCGTGGCCAAAGGTTCCAGGATCGCCCGGATGCGCTCCCAGCCCCGATCCGGAAGGAGATCCAGTTCCCGCGACACATAGGACGCGAAGAGCATCCCCACACCCACGGCTTCCCCATGCAGGTAAGCCGTGTATCCCGTATGGGTTTCGATCAAATGCCCCAGGCTGTGGCCGAAGTTGAGGATGGCTCTCAAGCCGGCTTCCTGTTCGTCCTCCTCCACGACTGCGGCTTTTACCCTGCAGGAACGATAAATCGCTTCCTCCCAGAATTCCCAGTTTCGCAATGGAAATTCCTTGCGGTGGTCTTCCAGAAATTCAAACAGGGGCAAATCCCGGATCATTCCATGCTTGATTAACTCGAACAATCCCGCCCGCACCTCCCGCTCCGGGAGAGTGGCCAGCATCGTCAGGTCCATCACGACGGCATCGGGTTGCTTGAAGGCGCCGATGGCGTTTTTCCCCAGCGCATGATTGACTGCGGTTTTTCCGCCCACGCTGCTGTCCACCTGGGACAAAAGGGTGGTGGGCACCTGCACCAACGGCGTTCCCCGCATGAAGGTGGCGGCCGCAAACCCTGCCATGTCCCCCACCACGCCCCCGCCAAATGCGATGAGAGCGGTTTTCCGGTTGGCTTCCAGTTCCAGCAATTGGTCGTAGATGGTGGAGAGGGTTTCCAGATTCTTGTACTGCTCCCCATCCGGCACCAGGATCGTATCCACCCGGATATTCAGTTCTTCCAGGGCGGTTTCGATGCGGCCAGGATACAGGTTTTGCAACGTAGGGTTGGAAACGACGGCTGCACGGTCACACCCGATTTTTTCGATGGATTCCCGCAGGGATTCGTCCAGAATCCCCGCTCCGATGTGAATGGGATACCGTGCCCCGGGCAAGTTTACGTGCAAGGTTTTCATGATTCCGTTTCAGGCTGGCGATATCTTCCGTGCCATCCGTGTCTTCCGTTCTTCTCTCTCCGGGGGGGGCCGCTACTCCGGGATGGCTTTCCCTGGCAGGAGAATAAAGCTTGGAGGCAGCGGCCGAAGCCTTGGCTTCCCCAACCCCTTCATCTCCGGTTTGGCACCTGCCACCCTGATCCTGACTCCGTTGCCGTGATTCCCGGGATGAAATAAACTGGCTGCACCGCACTCCCATTCCGAGGTGCCGGCACAGATTGGATCGGAAGGGCCGATTCTCCCATTACCGGGAGTGTTTATCAACATCGGAAAGGCGTGATCGGAGATTCCGAAAGATCAGGACCGCCCCTGGGCATGAATCCGCAGGGGGCAGGCGCCACAAGACCCGCATTGGAAGACAGCCCGCAATCATGAACGCAGGCATGCAGCAGATTCTGGACGCGTTGCCCGATTCTCCCGGGGTGTACCTGCACAAGGATGCCGGGAAGAGGGTGTTGTACGTGGGGAAGGCCAAGAGCCTCCGCAGCCGGGTGCGCTCCTACTTCCAGCAATCCTCCGCCCATTCCCAGCGCATCGCGGCCATGGTCAACCAGGTGTGCGACATCGAGGTATTCCGCACCCGGAGCGAATCCGAGGCGTTGATTCTGGAAGCGAATCTGATCAAAAAGCATCAGCCCCGGTACAACATCAACTACAAGGACGACAAGTCCTACCCGTTCTTCAAGCTCACCACGGGGGAGATGTTTCCACGGCTCTTTCTCACCCGGGAGAAATTCACCAAGGATGCGGAATACTTCGGACCCTATGCCTCGGTGAAGGATGCCCGGGAAACCCTGAATACCATTCGCCGCCACTTTCGCCTGCGCACCAGCAAAATGAAGCTGGACGGTACACGCACCTACCGCCCCTGTATCAACTACCAACTCCGCAAGTGCACCGCCCCCTGCCGGGGCGAGGTTTCGGTGGAGGAGTACGGCCGCATCGTCGAGCAGGTGCGCCTGTTCTTTCAGGGGCGGGACAGGGAATTGATTTCACGGATGGAGGGCGATATGGGGGCCCATTCCGAACAACGGCGATATGAGGAAGCCGCAAAGCTGCGCGATGCCATCGCGGCCGTGCGGCGCACCCTGGCCAAGCAACGGGTGCTCGTCCCGGACCTCAAGGCGGATCAGGATGTTTTCGCGGTGTATCGCGAGTCCCACTTTGCAGGGGTGAAAATCCTATTCGTTCGCCATGGCAGGCTCATCGGCTCGGATTTCATCATGATCGAGCGCACCGAGGGTATGAGCGAGGAGGAAATACTGCGCGGCTGGCTCAATCGTCTCTATACCCGCCCGACGGCATTGCTCCCCCGGGAAATCCTCCTGCCCTTTCCCGTGGACGACATGGAGGTGCTGGAAGAATTTCTCACCCGGCAAAAGGGCTCCCGGGTGCGCATCCGCCCCGTGCTACGGGGGGACAAACGCAGGTTGATCGCCCTGGCCAGGGACAATGCCCGCCACGCTCTCAAGGAGCGGATGGTGCGCTACGTGGACGACGAAACGGTGCTGGAAGAGGTGAAGCGCGTTTTGCACCTGAGGTATCTTCCCAAGCGGGTGGAAGCCTTCGACATATCGAATATCCAGGGCACCGATCCCGTGGCTTCGATGGTGGTGTGGGAAGGAAACCGGCCCCTGAAATCGGCATACCGCAAATTCAAAATGCACACGGGCGGGCGCCCCGACGATTTCCTGGCCATGTTCGAGGTGATTTCCCGCCGCTACCGCCGGGTGGCGCAAGGTGAAAATTCCCTGCCCGACCTGATTCTCATCGACGGGGGCAAGGGGCAGGTCAACGTGACCAGGCGCGCCCTGGAAGAACTGGGAATTTCATCCACACAGGTGGATGTGATCGGTCTGGCCAAGGGCCGCACGGAGCATGGCCGGGATCGCAAGGCAGGCAAGGCGCGGCCCGATGGGGAGGATTACGAGTATGTGGTCAAACCCGAAATGAAGCACGAGCAGCGCCTGCGCAGCAATTCCGGAACCCTCCATTTTCTGCAACGGATCCGTGACGAATCCCATCGTTTCGCCATCACGTTTCACCGCTCCCTGCGCAAAAAAAGGGCTCTCACCTCGGAATTGGAAAACATTCCGGGGGTGGGCAAAAAAACGGTGCAATCCCTGCTGCGGCATTTCGGGAGCCTGAAGCGGGTGCGGGAGGCCGATCTGGAGGCGCTGCAAATGGCGCCGGGCCTTGGCAAATCGACGGCGGCCCGCATCTTCGGCGCCTACCGCGGCACACCCTGACACGGATTCACAAGGAATGGGAGAAATGGGATCCAGGGGCCTTGCCGGGCTTCACTTTTTGGTAAGAGCTACAATGGGCAAAGGGAATACCGAGTCCCCTCAACTTCCTCCGTGCGAGGAAGAATATGTTCCCGGGGCAAACCTCACCCCCACCGCCTTGTGGCGGCGCCCCCTCTCCGCAAACGGAGAGGGGGATTCCAGATGCTGTGTTTACCGGGTAATTTCAAATTCCTTCCGAAATCCGCCCCTCTCCGTTTGCGGAGAGGGGCAGGATCGCGTCAGCGATCCGGGGTGAGGTTTGCCCCGGGATCGCAAACCTACCGCCTTTATCGGCAATAAATTTCTTTACCGCAAAGGAATTTTCTCCATATCTTTATTCCTACGAAAAAGCGAAGGGCAGTCAGAATCCAGGGGCCTTGCCGCGTTCCCGGATTCTCTTTTCGCGGGACGCTTTGATCTTCTACCAGCCGCAGGATCAGGCGTCCTTTTCATCCTCCTCGTCCGCCAGGGGCGGGCGTTTCGGCCGCGCCAGGCGCGAGACGAGGATGGAGATCTCGTACAATATGATCAGGGGGCCCGCCAGCAGCAATTGGGTGAATACATCGGGCGGGGTGAGGATCGCCGCCGCCACGAACACGATCACCAGGGCATAGCGCCGGTTTTTCGCCAGGAACTCCGGTGTCAACAGCCCCATCCGCGTCAACAGGAGCGAGATCAAGGGGAGTTCGAACACCAGCCCGAAGACGAAGATGAGGCGCAGGGTAAACGTGAGGTAATCCCCGATCCGAATGGAGGGAACGAGGGAGGTGTCGAAGCCGACGAGAAACTCCACGGCCAGCGGGAACACGAAGAAATAGCAAAAGAGGCCCCCTCCGACGAACAGGGGATACGATACCAGCAGGAAGGGCCAGATGATCTTTTTCTCTTTCTTGTACAATCCCGGCCCCACGAACAGGTACATCTGGGCCAGCGTGAGGGGGAAGGTGAGAAAGACCGCTGCGAAAAAAGAGGCTTTGAGGTGTGAAAAAAACGGATCGGTCAAAGTATCGAACTGGAGTTGCCCCGCGTAGGGTTCCACCGGCCCCTTGATGACCTCAAGTATTTCATCGCTGAAAGCACCATAGCAGGCCAGAAAGGCGACCCCGATGATCGCGAATATGATGATCAACCGCTTCCGCAATTCCCGCAGATGCTCCGTGAGCGGCATCTTGGGGTCGTTTATATCATTTTCCATTTCAGCGGTGTTCATCGGCGGTGTTCATTTGCGGTGTTCATTTGCGGTGGTGTTTATCGGCTATCGCTGGGTGCGGTTGGTTGGTTTTTCTTCCCGTTGGTTCGATATTCGGCACTGACAACAGGAAAGCCTACGTGTTTTTTTGGATTTTTCCTATGGGTTTCTCTACCCTGGGAATTGGGAAGGATAACCATGCGTAGTCCGCATGTCGTTCCCATGGCCAGAAATGGCCAAAAAACGGCCAGAAATGGCCAAAAAACGGCCAGAAATGGCCAAAAAACGGCCAGAAATGGCCAATAATGGTCAGGAATTGCCAAAAACGGCCAGGAATGGTCGCATATCTGCATCCATTGTCAGCGAAACCTTGCCATATAACCAAGGAAACCGGATGCAACACTGGAAGCGGTCTCAATAATGGATCTTCGAGTCAACCCCGACCCTTCGAGACGGATTCCTTCGGAATCCTCTATGACGGGCCGGACAAGCCTGTCCGGCCCTGGATCTCAGGGAATCGGGCTCTATAAGCCGCGCTGCTGAGGAGCGCGCCACGCGCGCGTCTCGAAGCACGTGGCAATCAGGAATTAATAAGAACAGTTCTACGCCATGAACCGAATGAGCCGATCGCATATCGCATATCGCTGGAAAATGTCCCTTTGCAAGGGAATGGTCCGCCTTCCCTGGCGCCGGATCGTATCGGTGGCTTCTGTGGCTGGGGCCATCCTCCTGACGGGGTTCGCCCTGCCGGCTTCGGGACAGGATTCGACCAACCTTCTCGCCACGAAGGCCAAGGACGAGTACATCATCGAGCACACCCTGAAGCTGACCAAGGGAACCGTCTACGCCGCGCTGTTTTCCCCCAATCAAAAGCATATTGTCACCCTGGGCGCGAACTTCGCCATCCGGCTCTGGGATACGGAAACAGGCAGGGTCACCAAGGATTTCCGCACGGGGAACCACCAGGCCACCTCTATCGTTTATCACCCGCAGGAGGAGGTCGTCTTCACCGGGGGAAAGGACCGTACCGTGCGCGCCTGGGATCTGGCCAAGGCTTCCACCTCCATGGTGTTGAAAGGCCACAATTCGGCCGTGACGGCCCTGCTCAGTGGCCCGGAAGGGAAGATCCTGTTTTCCGGGGATAGCAGCGGAACGGTGATCGTTTGGGATACCGGGGAGGGCAAGAAGCTTACCAAATTTTCCGCGCATTCCGGCCCTGTCACCGCCATGACCTTGCATCCGGACGGAAAGCACCTGGTCACCGGCGGCCGGGACCGCAACATCAAGGTTTGGGACTGGGGAACCGGCAAGGTGGTGAACGCCTTTTCCGGGCACACAGGCACCATCAACACGCTCAAATTTCCCGACGATCCCGCGCTGCTTTACTCCGGTTCCTCGGATGGCTCCGTGAAAATATGGAAGTGGGACGATACGGAAAAACCGATCCAGGATACCCTTTTCGATCACAAACGGTCCGTGACGAACATCGCCCTGCATCCCAACAACAAGTGGATGATAACCGGCTCGTTGGACGAAACCATCAAGATCTGGAATCTCGACACCAAGCGTGTCATCCAGGAATTAACGCTGGTGGAAGGGCCGATTACCACCCTGGCGCTTTCCAGCAATGGGCGCAGGCTGGTTGCGGGATACAGGAAGGACCGGGTGCGCACCTGGAAACTGGATAAATCGGCCTTCCTGGCTTCCCTGAAAGGCCACAAACGCTCCCTGATCGATATGGATTTCACCAAGGACGGCAAATTCCTGATATCCGCGGCGATCGACAAGTCCATCAAGATCTGGAATCTGCGCACCCGAAAACCCCTCCGCAATTATCGGGCGGGGAACCATGTTGTGCAGATGATCCGCTTTTCCCCCACCGATAAATTCTTCGCCACCGGCGGGGGTGATGGAACGGCTCAAATCTGGGATACCGCCCGGGGAAAGGTCGTCAAGCGGTTCAAGGGACACGGCGGCAAGGTGAATGCCGTGGCGTTCCATCCCAGGGGGAATGTATTGCTTACTGGGGGGTCGGACAAATCCTGGATTCTCTGGGACACCAAATCCGGCCGCATCATCCGCCGAGCCACTGCCCATAACGATCAGGTGATGACCGTGGGGTTCTCTCCCGACGGCCGGTTTTTCGCCACGGGAAGCGAGGATGCGGAAATCCGGGTGTGGTCCTACCCGAACGGAAATCTGGTGCAGACCCTCAAGGGGCATGGGAGCGGAGTTGTCGATCTGGCTTTTCACCCCACCGGCCGCTCCCTGGCCTCCTCTTCCAAGGATTTTACGGTCAAGCTCTGGAATCCGCGTACCGGAGAGCAACTGTACAACTATACCGGGCACGACTTTATTGTAAGCAGGGTCCGGTTTTCGGCGGATGGGAGGGCTCTGGTTTCGGTCTCCCGGGACAAGACCGTGAAATTATGGGATGCGCAGACCGGCAAGTTCATCCGCACGGTAAGCGGAGAGCGCGAGCAGATTCTGGCCCTGGCCGTGAGCCGTGACGGGAAGGTAATGGCCACGGGGTCCATCGGTCCCGATATCAACCTGATGGTGTATCCGCTCAAGGTCATGTTCGCCAAGGAAACCGATAAGGGAGCGGTGCGGAAAGAAGACGATAAGGCCACGGGAACCGCTGGCAAGGAAGAGGAAAAAAAGGAAGAGGATATCGATCTCTCCAAATTGGAGAAGGGAAAGGACGAAGCCGAGGAATTGGCCTACAAGGCCGTCGCCAGCGGGGATGCCGAAGCATTATTGCGGTTGGAAAGATCCCTCAATGCCAAGCTGACGGATGGGGATTACTGCAAGAACGAGAAGGCAATCGAAACCCTGGCCCACCAGATATTGATCCTGGCCCCCTATGACAAGGCTGCCTACCACGCCTTGATGATTACGGGAATCGTCAACCAGGATTTGAAGATGATCTTCCTGATGAGCAAAATCGGCTTGCGCGCGCTGTTTCTGGGCGGCGTGTACGATTACGATCTGCCCTCTGCGGTGGATGCGAATATGGCCTTTTGGCGGGATGAAATCTTCGACCCGGCCCGCAAAAGAGCCGGACGCAAGCTGGTGCTGGAAATCGTGGATTGCAACAACCAGCCCCAGGAGCAGTCCATGCCCACCGAACTGCTGGCCCTGGATCTTCCCCGCGAGGTGCTGAAAATCCTGGCCTCCCGCAAGGCCAGGGTCAACTTCCGCGGTTTCTCCAAGGTGAACAGCGAAACCTTCCTGAAGCGCATCTATTACCTGATCGACGAGGCCATCAATTCGACCCGCAAGAGGAGGAAAAAGAACCAGCCCTTCACCCTGGCTCTGGAAAAGGCCAAGCCGAGGAAGGTGGGTTTGCTGGCCCTCGATCTATCGGAGGTGGATACCTTTGGATATCCGGAAAGGGTTCCCTTTGGTCTGCGGCGTGAACGGGGAGCGTGGCTTACCTACACCACGGACATGGACCGCAAGAAGGATCTGCTGCTCCCCCAGGGAAACTATTACCTGCGGATCGACAAAAAAATGCGCAAGGTGTTCACCATCGCACCGCAAAAGCAGGTGCCGGTGATGGTCAGCAAGCGCTGAGGAACCGGCGCCCCGAATAGGGGTGGGCGCGGGGATGCGGCTTGCGGTTTGCGTATCGTGGTGGCGGATGGCTGTGGAAGGGATGGCTGTGTTTGAAAAGGGATATTGGCTGCCTCCTGCGAGACGCCCCGCTAGGGCTTTATGGCGGAACATCGCGGGGCTCCCCGGGAAGGCGGTATAAAATGGACACCCACATCAATCCGCGTCAGTGAGGAGAACCCGTTAGGGCTCGTCTCGCCCGTCCTGAGCCTGTCGAAGGGAAGTGCGCTTTTTGGGTTTTTAAACAGAGTCAGCCCGCGTCCCCTCCAGCCACCTCCTTGCCGGGCATCGCCCCCCCATCGTCCACGGGTGTTCCCATGTCTTGCGGGGTCAGGTCGAACTCTTCCAGGGTGGGGAGGTCGTTGAGGTTGGTCAGGTTGAACAGGGAGAGAAAATCCCGCGATGTGCCATATAGGATGGCCCGCCCCGGACCCTTGTCCTTGCCGAGGATTCTCGCCAATCGTAAATCCAGCAACCGCCGCAGGTGGTACGAGCAGTCGGTGCCGCGCAGATGCTCGATCTCTGCACGCGTCACGGGCTGCCGGTAGGCGACGATGGCCAGGGTTTCCAGGCTGGGTTGGGTGAGGCGCACCGGCTTGAGGGGTTCGGCCTTGACGATCCAGGTCTTGTACATGGGCAGGGTGCGCATCTGGTACCCCTCCCCGATCTGGACAATTCGGAATGTGCGGCTGGTTTTCTCGTAATCCGCATTGAGCGCCTGCACCATGCGCCGGACTTCGGGAATGCGGATGTTTCCGATGATGGATACGATTTCCTTGATGGACAATACGCCGGAGGAACTGAAAAGAACGGCTTCCAATACCCTGCGGGCATCCTGCTCGTTCATCCGCTTGTGCTCCCTGCGAAAAGAAGGTTTCAATCCGTTGAAACCGGGACCCGGGTGGAATTTCCGCCGCCGTCCTGGCGCGCCCCGGGTATTGAAGGGTACTGTAAATCGCTTGCCCGCCTTTATCAAGCCACCGGTGACATTACCGTGACATTACCGCGCCTCAATTTTTATGGATATGTATTCACTGCCGAAATCAAAAGCCCCTCCCTGCCCAGCGGGGAGGGGTTTGGGGTGGGGTAGTTGCCGGAATTGACGGTAAGAAAAAAGTTCCCGGGGGCGACCCCTCCCCTGCCCTTCGGGCATCCCCTCCCCGTACACGTGGAGGGGAAAACGATGTCGGCGAAATTTTCATTTCTTTAAAAAAAAGTGAAGAGTGGTCAGACCGTTGACATTACCCCCCCACCCGGCGCATTTCGCTCCGGTTGGCTCCCCGGATCGCCTGGTTAAATCAGGTGATCCCGAATGGCGCCCCGGATGGGCCGGATCAGGATGGCGCGCATGGCCGGCACCAGCAGCACCGCTCCGGCCAGGTCGGTGATCCAACCGGGGATAATCAGGCCCCATCCTCCCAGGACGGTCAGCATGGCGTCAAGGCCCTCTTCGGTGGGTACCCGGTGATTCTGGATGTCCGATTCCAGTTCGGACCACAGGGAAAGCTCCTCCTGGCGGGAATACCACCATCCCACGCCCGCGGTGGCCACCGCCTGCACCACCATCACCGGCAGGGCGATTCCGAGGCTGTTGATCAACCAGATTTCCAGCCAGGGCAGTACCAGCAGCAGCACCGCCAACACCCAAATCATGCCAGACAACCTCTTCCCGTGGAGATTCCCGGCCTCAGGAAGGCCGAGGATTGCCGTTGTAGGATTTTCAATTTGTCCGGAGGTTTCCACCGTGCGCCGGATCAGGTTACCACCATGCGTACATGCACGGAACCCGGTCAACCGGCCTGCCGATCCCGGCGCAATTGATTGGCAATGTAGAATTCCCCCGCCCGGTATGAACTCCGCACCAGTGGCCCCGCAGCCACGTATTGAAACCCCATTTCCAGGCCCATCCGTTCCAGAACGGTGAATTCCCCGGGCGGGAGAAAACGGGTCACCTCCAGCTTGCGGCGATCCGGTTGCAGGTACTGTCCCAGGGTGAGAAAGTCCACGCCCACTTCCCGCAGGGAGCGCATGGCCTCCAGCACTTCCGCCTGTGTTTCGCCTACACCCAGCATCAGGGAGGACTTGGTTCGCAGATCGGGCGCGGAGGATTTCATGTGAGCCAGCACCCGGATCGATTGAGCGAAGGTCGCCCGGGGATCGCGCACCACGCTTGTCAGGCGCTCCACCGTTTCCACGTTATGGGCCAATACGGCGGGGTTGGCCTGGATCACCTTGTCGATCTCCTTCCCGTCGCCCCGGAAGTCGGGGATCAGCACCTCGATCAACAGATCGGGGTTGGCCAGTTGCGTGCGCCGGATGGTTTCCGCGATGTGGCCCGCCCCCTGATCGGGAAGGTCGTCCCGGTTCACCGTGGTCAGCACCACGTAATCCAGTCCCATGCCGCGGATGGTTTCCGCCACATGCGCCGGCTCGGATGCATCGAGAGGCGCTGGCTTGCGGGCTGTCTTCACCGAGCAGAAGCGGCAGCCCCGGGTGCAGGTGTCCCCCATCAGCATGAAGGTGGCCGTGCCCCCCTGCCAGCATTCGCCGATATTGGGGCAGCGGGCTTCCTCGCAGACCGTGTGCAGATTCAGCGAACGGGTGCGGTTGCGAATCCAGTTGAAGCGCTCTCCCTGGGGAACCTTCACCTTGAGCCAGTCGGGCTTGCGGAGTTTCCCAGGGGTCGGTGTGCGGCTAGGGGTGACGGGAGGCAATCTTTTTCTCCAGTTCGGTCAGGCGGGTTTTTCTTTGTGCGGGTTCGAGGGCGCCCAGTTTTTCCACGGCCCGGTGAAACCGCTCGAAATCGCGGCCCTGTTCTTCGAACAATACCGCAAATGCATCCAGATACCGGTTGTAATGGCCAAATCCCACCAACTGGGCATTGTTCAACGGACGGTCGAACCACTCATCATAATTGAGGATTTTAAACGAATTGCGCCGATTGCGGTAGTCCCCGCGCATTTCCTCGATCAGGAGCTGCTTTTGCCGCAGCTTCTCGCCGGTGGGGAGTTGGGATTCATACAGCGAATTCAATCGTTCCCGCCCTTTGAGAACGATCTCCTGGTAAAGTTGGCGATCGGCTCGGATTTCCTCGTAACGTTGCAGCATTTTCCCGTTTTCGGGGCCTCCCTGGGATAGATACCTGCGCATCCCTGCCCGTTCCACGAACCCCGCGAAGGATTCATTGAAGGCGGTATCCCCCTTGATAAACACGCGGGTATGGGCCTGCTCGTGGATCACGGTGCCCATCAGGTGAATATCCCCGCTGCGCAGGAAGGTGTTGAGGACAGGATCATCGAACCAGCCCAGTGTGGAATAGGCCGTTACCGGGCGCAGGTAGACATCCAGACCCTCGCCTTGGAGTTCCTGCGCCAATTCCTCCGCATCCGCCTTGTTGAAATATCCCCGGTACCCCAGACATCCCACGATGAAGTAACAGAACTTGTACTCTTGCAGGGCCAGGGGTTGCGCCGCCACGACCAGCCAGGTCACAAAGGGCCGGCCCAGGTCGGTGTAATAGCGGAATTGTCCGTCCGTGGGCAGGGCCAGATCGCTGGTGGAAAATTCCCGCACCCGCAAAACCAGCCGCAATTTACGCTTGGTTTCCTCGTTTACGACGGGGTCTGCGAGCACTTCCCCGATGTGCCGCCTTTTGGAAAGGATTTCCCACTGCCCCTTTCCGGCCTGCCAATAATAGGGCACCTCGGAACATCCCCCCAATACAAAAGGAATGGTGGCGAATAACAGGAGCACCGGAATCCGGAATCCGGGAAAGAAAAAGCGGGGCTGAAATCGGGGGGAGATGGACACGGTTTATCGGCCGTCAGGGTTCAAAGGCGATGCTGCCTTTCACCCTTCCAATTATAGGGAATGCAGGAAGAAAATTCACTTCCTTTGCGGACGCTGCCCGGATAGGAGAAATGGGATAGGCCCGCAGGCATCGGCGTCCCTGTACTGCTCCCGGAGTCCCGCGGGCACGGCATGCCGTGCCCTACGGGTGTGGCCGCATGAAAGCCGGGCAGCCCCCGGAAGGTACCCGCCCTTATTCCAATCCCTCCAGGACAATGGTTTCTTCCCTTCTGGGACCGGTGGAAATCACCTGGGTGGGGGCGCCGACAAGCTCGGAAATTCTCTCCAGGTAATCGCGAGCGGCCTGGGGCAGTCGATCGTATTCGGAGATGTCGCGAATGGTGGTGTTCCATCCCGGCATTTCCTCATAGACCGGGGTGAGCCGTGCGCCGTGGCTGCCCATCCAATGGGGGATGCTCTGGTAGGAATTCCCCTCCTCATCGTGGTATTCCACGGCGATCTTGAGGGTCTCCAGCCCGTCCAGCACATCCAGCTTCATCAGCGCGAGGCCGGTCATGCCGTTGATGCGGACAGCTTCGCGCACGATCACCGCATCGAACCAGCCGCAGCGGCGCACCCGGCCCGTGGTGGCGCCGAATTCCTGTCCGGTTTTCTGCAGATATTCTCCGATGGGATCCCCGGCAAGTTCCGTGGGAAACGGCCCTTCCCCGACCCGGGTGGTGTAGGCCTTGACGATGCCGATTACCTTCCCGATGCGGGTGGGCCCCACGCCACACCCCGTGCAGGCGCTCCCCGCCGTGGTGGAGGAGGAGGTCACGTAGGGATAGGTGCCATGATCCACATCCAGTCCCGTTCCCTGGGCGCCTTCGAAGAGCACGGTCTTCCCGGCCTCAAGGGCATCGTTGAGCAGGGAGGAGGTATCGCAGAGATAAGGCTCGATGCGGGTGTAGACCGCGCAAAACCGGTCGTAGATTTCGTTCAGGTCGAACGGTTTTTCGTCGGAGCGGAAATGTTGACTGAGCAGGAAGTTCTTTTCCTCCAGGATCTGCTCCAGCCGGAACAGGAAAGCCTTTTCCATGCGGGGGCTGAAGTCGCTGAAGCGCACGCCGCGGCGGGCCATCTTGTCCTCGTAGGCCGGCCCGATCCCCCTCCCGGTCGTCCCGATCTTCCCCGCCCCGCGCCATTTTTCCCGCAATTTATCGAAGGCCTTATGATAGGGCATCACCACGTTGGCGGCATCGCTGACCTTGAGGTTTTCGCGCACCGGGACGCCAGCCGCTCCCAATTCGTCCATTTCCTCCAGCATCGCTTCCGGGTCCAGGACGACGCCATTGCCCATCACGACCGTTTTGCCGGGCCAGAAAACGCCCGAGGGCAGGGAGTGGAGGACAAAGGTCTTGTCCTCGAACATGACCGTATGACCGGCATTGTTCCCACCCTGGAATCTGGCCACGATATCGGCCTTCCGGGTCAGCAGGTCCACCACCTTCCCTTTTCCCTCGTCGCCCCATTGGGCGCCCACCACCACAATTCCTGGCATATCCTCGACCGATTCAGGAGATTTCACTGATTGGGGCCTTGCGGGTGAAGGCCCTGGATTGGAAAGGTCCGCCGGGAAGTGTAGGGAATCGGCTGGGCAAAGTCAATGTTTGTCCCTCCCGAGGCTCTTGCGCTGTTGCCTTTTGGGGGGTGGAAGGTGGCCCGTACCCGGTCGCGCCGTTGGGATTTTTCGTGCGATAGGGCCGGTTTGGGCTTTTCTCGCGGGATGTTTGGCGGTTGTGGGGGTATTTCACCGGTTTTTCGGCGCACTTCACCCTGTTCGGAGGAGGGCGCCGTTTTCGATGTTTCGGTTTCAATTGCCGGCTGGCGCCTGTTTTTCACGGCCATGAGGTTAACAGCGCTACTG
>CAZOXD010000052.1:16047-25066 GCA_964583525.1 uncultured Pseudomonadota bacterium | reverse complement strand
GTCGAAGCTGCACAACTACTTCAACCAGAACTTCCAGAACATGTACAACCGCTACCTCACCACCATGGAGGATGAGCTGGGCAAGAAGGTGCGTGATCTGGTGGACAAGGAGGAATACCGGGCCCTCAACCGGTACACCCCGCGCGAAATCGCCGAGATCCTCGACAAGATCGGGGGCATCGACAAGTTCAACACCGGGGAGATCGAAAAATCCATCGTCAACATCTACGGCCACTTGCAGGGGCATGTGCAGCGCGGGATGTACGATTTGGAAAACGAGACCAACTCCATCCTGCGGCAGAAATCCGATGTCGGGGCCTTCGTGCGGGGCGAGAACGCCTATGCCATCGCCAAATGTTCCTTCAAGAACAATTTCTACAAGCCCAAGACGGTGATGGACGTCAAACTGGCCATCAACATCCTGGCGTCCGAGTTGGTCAGCCCCATCTACCACTATCAGGTGCCGGTGGAGAACATCATCAAGGATGTGGTCAGCAAGCACATTCACTCGTTGATCGACCAGGAAATTTCGGAACTCAACAACACCCTGATCGACGAAGGCAAGGAGGAACTCTCGGACACGGAAGTGATGTTCGAGAAAATAAAGGCGCTGGACAATTATGTGGACGACGATATCGGGAACGAGCAGTCCCGCCGGTATCAATTCGTCGCCAAGCGCTTCATGGACCGCATTACCGGGCTCCAGGCGGAAATCGACCCCGACGAGTACGATCCCCTCAATGTGCGGGAAAACATCATGCGGGTCATCGACAACGAGAATATCCGCAACAGGGGATTCAACACTGCGGTCAACAACCTCACGGCGGTGCTGGATACCTCCAAAATGGGATATCAGCACATCGAGAACTACAAGAACGCCCGCCAGGCGATCATCCGCGAGTACGAGGATACCGATATCAACGCCCTCCCGGACGAGCGTTATTCCATCCGCCTCTCCTACTACGACGACGAGCAGGTACGGGGAATGCGTGTGGCCTACGACCAGCAATTCGATGAGTTGCACAAGGAACTCATGAAGGTCGTCAACGTTGTGGAGGTGCTCTACACCGACAACAAGGCCGCCAAAGGCATCCAGGACTACGATGACATCGCCAAGCAGTACCTGAGGAAGGAACAGCCCAAGCGTGGCGGGTGGTTCTCCAGGGCTGTCGAAGAAGAGGTGGAAGAAGAAGCGCCCAAGCTCTGGAACGAGGTGGTGTTCATTTCGCCCTCATCCACGGAAGTGGAGGAAATGAACAAGACCAACCTGTACATCGTGGAAGAACTGCGCAAGCGGGTCATCCTCGCCAAGCGTAAGATGCAGCAGATTTTCGGCAACCAGCACCCGGTGGACCGCAGCATCGTGGAAAGCCGCCTGCACTTCCTGGAGCGCAAGTTCGAGGAATTCGAGGGGCTGGTGAATCCGTACCACATGCTTCCCGGCGTGCTGATGGAAATCGACATTACTTCGGTGAAGCGCAAGAAGACGACCATGATGTCCATGGCCAATGTGCTCAACGAGTTCCTCTACTCCGTCTCCATGGGCTTCCACGATACGGCCTTCGCGGAATTTTCCCGCCGCCGTTCGACCGTCCGGGAAGACCTGCAGCAGGAATTCGAATCGGTGGCCGAATAAGGCACACCAAGCCGGCTTATTGCCAACGACTGTAAATACGGTGCGACCCTTCCATGGGCCGCACCGTTTTTTTTTATAGGATCACCCGACCACTCCCGGCCAAATTGCCCAGGGTGAGCCAAGGCGCCGGTGGCGGGTAGAGCGAATTGTGGGGAATACCACCATCGCTTCCCCCGGGTCTGTGATACATTGCTTGCGCCAAACCGGAATGCAACCTGCGGAAAGATCGCATTCGATGACCGAGAAAACACAAAGGCGGTTTCCCCATTCCCTCCTGACCCTGGCAGGGCTGGCGATTTTCACGGTAATATTCGCAGCAATATTCACCGTAATATTTGCTGTGGTTTCAGGCGGTTCGGTCCTCGCCGCCGAATTGAAGCCCCGGCCCGAGCTTCTGGTATCCGCCCGTTGGCTGGCCGATCACCTGGCCGAAAAGGGCCTGCGCATCGTGGACATCCGCGACCCGGACGCGTACCGGCAGGGCCACATTCCCGGCGCGGTGAACATTCCTCCGGGTTCGTTGTTCATCATGGCGAATGGCGTCCCCGGAATGATGCCCACCCTGGATCGGGTGGCGGTGCAGTTCGGGGAGGCCGGAATTGGCCCGGATACTCCCGTGGTCCTCTATGACGATTCCAGCGGGCTCTATGCCGCCCGCTTGTTTTGGATGCTGGATTACCTGGGCCAGGGCAAGGGACGGATGCTGGACGGAAACTGGCCCATCTGGAAGAGCGGCGGACACCCCGTCAGCCGGGAAATCCCCAAGGTGCCTCCGGCAACCTTTGTCCCCCGCCCCCTGGCGGACAAGATCGCCGACCTGGAATGGATGCGCGGCCACCTGGAAGACGAGGCCACCGTCTATGTCGACGCCCGCTCCACGTTCGAATACCGGGGCGTCACCAAGTACGCCAAGTACCGGGGCCACATTCCGGGGGCGGTGTCCATGGAATGGAAGCGCCATCTCAAGCCGGACGGCACCCTGCGCCCACGGGCGGACTTGTCACGCGAATACCGGGAACTGGGGGTCACCCCGGAGCGCGAAATCGCCGTCTATTGCCAAGTGATGGTGCGGGCATCCCACAGCTATTTCATCCTGAAATGGCTGGGATACCCCCGCGTGCGGGGCTATGACGGTTCCTGGGCAGAGTGGGGCAACCGGGACGACACGCCCAAGGAGTGGTTCTGATGGGTCCGCGGGAGGAAGATCGGGCCTCAGCGGCGATTGCCTGGTGATGTAATCGTGGCATGGCTGTGCCATTGCATCGCCGTGCTACCGCATAGCCGTGCCAGGATGGACGATCGGGGAGAGCCCCAACAAGAAACTCAATCATCTGCGAGGGAAACATGGACTGGACGTTTGGAGGCACATGGCCCTTCGAGCCAAACTGGTTCGAAAGCGAAGACGGACGGATGCATTATGTGGACGAAGGCCCGCGGGAAGGCCGCCCCGTGGTGTTGGTGCACGGGAATCCCACCTGGGGCTATCTCTATCGCAACTTCATTCCCCCATTGACTGGCGCCGGATACAGGGTCATCGTCCCGGATTGTTTGGGGTTTGGCCGTTCCGATAAGCCGGATCGCGCCGAATTGTACCAAGTGCCCCGTCATGCCCGGCGCCTCGAGGCGCTGCTGGAATCCCTCGATCTGCGGGAAGCGACCCTGGTTCCGCAGGATTGGGGCGGCCCCATTGGCTTGTATTGGGCGACCCGCCATCCCGACCGCGTTCGCAGCCTGGCCATCCTCAATACATTTTCCCACCGTCCTAAAAGAAAGCTGAAACTCCCCCTGCCGCTGCATCTGTTCCGCACACCGGGGGTGGGAGAACTGATGGTCAAGGGCATGCACGCATTCGTGAAGGTTTTCCTCTTCAAGGCCGGCGTGGTGCACCCGGATCGTCTGGGGGAAAACGAGCGCGCCGCCTATCTGGCCCCCCATCCCGGCTGGTCTTCCCGCACGTCGGTTCTGGTTTTTCCCCGGGAAATTCCGTCGGGCCCGGAAGGCCGGGTCAGCGATTTCCTGGGAGAGGTCGAAAAGGGGCTTTCCGCATTTTCCGAAAAGCCGGTTTTCATCGCCTGGGCCATGAAGGACATCGCGTTCACGCCGGATATTCTGGAAAATTTATGGTTGCCAACCTTTCCCGGAGCCCATGTGTTGCGCCTGGGAGACGCCGGGCATTATCTCCAGGAGGATGCCCACGAGATCATCGTTCCCGCATTGATTGAGTTTTTAAAAGCCAACTGATCGTTGGAGCCGTGTCCGCCACCCGGGGATGGGCGATGCGCCGCCATCGCTCCCGGAACCCCCTACTTCCGGTAGCCGTCGTGGACGGCCACGTCCAGCAGCACCGGGCCGTTTTCCGCCAGCGCCCAGCGCAGGGCCTCGGCGATGTCCGCCGGATTCTCCACGCCCCGGGCCGTCACGCCCATGGATTCCGCCAGCCCGGTGAAGTTGAGGGGCGGATCGAAATCCATTCCAATCAGGGTTTCCTTGGCCAGCGCGGAGCCTCCGAAGGCGATCAGGCGCTCCTTTAGGATGCTGTAGGCGCCGTTGTTGGCGATGATGAAGGTGATGGGGAGCTTCAGGTGCGCCGCCGTCCACAGCGCCTGGATACTGTACATGGCGCTGCCGTCCCCGATGATGGCCACCACCGGTCTGTTCGGGAGCGCCAGTTGCACGCCCACCGCTCCGGCGATTCCCCAGCCGATGCCCCCGCTGGCCAGCCCGTAGAACCGTTGCCGGTGCTTGATTTCCAGGAAGCTCAGCAGGGTGCGCGAGGAGGTAAGCCCTTCCTCCACCACCACCCCGTCCTCCGGCAATTCCCTGGCGATCTGGAGCATCAGGTATTCCGGCCGGATCGGCTTGGCGGCTGAGAAGCCCTCGGTTTTTTCCGTCAGAGCCGCCCCCTTGACGCTCCAGTTGTTTTCCGCGGCGGCGCGGGCGCTTTTCTCCGCCGCCTCGGCTCGGGCCGGGGAGCGTTTGGCCTTCAGGACGGGCGCCAGCGCGCGCAGGGTTTCCCGCACGTCCGCGTCCAGGGCGATCTCGGCGGGATAGTTCTTGGCCAGGTCCCAGTCCCGCGTCCCCACCTGGATGATAGGCAACCCCTCGGGCAGGGGATCCACCGGGGAGGCCACCGACATGCGCAAGCCATCCCCGCCGGCGATGAACAGCAGGTCGTGGGGTTCCAGCAGCGCTTTCACGTGGGGCTGGTTGCGGGTCAATTCCCCCATGAACAACGGATGCCCGCTGGGAAACATGGCCAGGTAGGGCACCGATTGGGTATACACCGGCGCGCCCAGCAATTCCGCCAGCCCCACCAGTTCCGCGAAGGCGTCTCCCGTGGAGACCTCGTGCCCGGCCACGATCACGGGCGCGGCCGCTCCCAGCAGCCGTTCCGCCAGACGCTCCAGGGCCTCGTCCCCGGGCCGGCTGCGGCTGTCCACCCGGGTGGAGGCGCCCAGGTCCATCTCGGCGGAGTCCAGCAGCACATCCCCCGGCAGGGAAACGAACACCGGTCCCGTGGGGGGCGTCAAGGCCACCTTGGCCGCCCGCCGGAAGATGCGGGGAATGTCCTCGGTGCGCTCCGCCTCCGTGGCCCATTTCACCACGGGCGTGGCCATGGGCACCAGGCTGGCGTAGAGCATGGGCTCGGTGAGGGAGAGCCCCCGCGGCTGTTGTCCCGCCGTGACGATCATGGGAGAGCCGAAGAAGTTGGCGTTGAAGATCGACCCGATGGCATTGCCCAGGCCGGGCGCCACGTGCAGGTTCACGCAGGACAGTGCCCCGGAGGCCCGGGAGTATCCATCGGCCATGGCCGTCACCACCGCCTCCTGCAGCCCCAGCACGTACTTGAGGCCCGGATGATCCACCAGGGCATCCATGATGGGCAGTTCGGTGGTGCCCGGGTTCCCAAAGAGATATTCCACGCCCTCGTCCTCAAGGACGCTCAGGAATGCGTGCCGGCCAGTCAGTTCCGCCATGTCTCTGCCTTTCCTTTGCGTAATTTCTCATGCCCGATGAAGGTGGTTGTACCTTCTCCGGTCGTTTCGGTTTCCTCCCCGGGCGCAATAGAGGAATTTTACCCGCAATTGTCTGTGGACGCACGGCATGCCACGCTCCGGTAGTGGGTCAATTTGAGTATGTCATGCTGAGCGCAGCGAAGAATCTTCCTTGTAATACCAGCCCGAGTTATCTCATTAACTTCCCCGGTTGAAACCACGTAGATGCTTCGCTTCGCTCAACATGACAGGATCCTTATTTGCAGCGAAAAATTCAATTTGACCCACTACCCAAGCTCCACCACCCTGCCTTTTTTGTGAGGAATGGAGAAAGGGTGAGAATAACATTTCCCAGGAAATGTTGACCGCCGGAATAAGCCGGCAAAATTGAACTCCCGGGGTGAGGTTCGCCCTGGCCCTGTTACTCATGCCTCGGATTCCGGGAAAACCCAAATCTTCTACGGCCGATCCCGGGCGCATCCTTCACCGCGCCAGGAGGACAATGGCCACGGCGGACAGCGCGATGGCCAACAATCCCAGCCGTCCGGGGCGTTCCTTCCAGAGCACGATCCCGGACAGGGAAGCCAGCAGGATCACCCCGATGCTGAGCACCGGGAAGGCCACCACGCCCGGTACATCTTCCAACGCCAGCAGAGTGAAGAAATTCCCCGAGATATTTCCCAGGCCGAATACGAACCCCCGCATGGCATCGCTCTGCCGCAGGCGCAGCCGGCTGACCCCGATGGCCCCCCAGCACATCACCCCCGCCGTGAAGAAGACCAACGTCAACAGGGCGCCCTTGTCTTCCGGCCGCCCCCACTCAATAAAGAATTTCTGGGTGATGCCCACCCCTCCCATCAGGGCGAACATGCCGAAAAGCCAAAGAATGCCCCCTTCGCCGATATTGCTGACCCGGGTGCGCAGGCTGACCAAGCCCAACAGTAATAACACCAGCAGCGTCAGGAAGATTCCCCCCCATTGCATAAGGTGGGGAATCTCCCCGAAGACGGTGAGGGAAATCAGCGTGGGCCAGATCACGCTAAGTCGCATGGCGGCGGTGGAAGTGGCCAGGCCGACCCGGGCCATGGCCCCCATCCACAGGAAGAGGCTGGTGGCCCAGAAAAATCCGCCCACCGGTCCCAGCACCAGGGTGGCCGTCCCGGGTGCGCCCGTTCCCTGCCACGCCCAGAGCGTGGCCGCGCCCAGGGAGGCCGCGATGTAGTTGAAGCCCATCACGACCAGCCGTTCCTGGCGGTACAGCTCACCGATCTTGAGCAGGGCGGCGTTCCAGGTCTGCACCAACACCGCCAGAAATAGATAGAACATGGACCCCTACTCGCTTCCCGCGCCGCGGATTGCCTGCCTTGCTTGCCGGCGAATGCTTTAGGGAAGGATCAGCACCTTGCCGGTGGTTTTGCGTCCTTCCAGGGCGTCGTGGGCATCCTTGGCCTCCGCGAGGGGGAAGGTAGCGCCGATGCGGACATTGAGCTTGCCGGAAGCCACCCAGCCCAGCACCTCGTTGGCGCGGCTTTCCAGCTCGGCCCGGGTGCCGATGTAATGCATCAGGCTGGGCCGGGTCACGTAGAGAGAGCCCTTGGGGTTGAGGATATTCAAGTCGAGGGGAGGGATCGGGCCGCTGGATTGGCCGTAAAGCACCATCATCCCCCGGGGACGGAGCAGGTTGAGCCCCTTGTCGAAGGTGGTCTGGGCCACCGCGTCGTACACCACGTCCAGTTTTTTGTCGCCCATCTTGCTCTTCACGGCCTCCTCGAAGTCCTCCTCGGTATAGAGGATCGCATGATCGGCTCCGGCTTCGGTGGCGAGGGCGGCCTTTTCGGCGGTGGATACCGTGGTGTAGACGGTGGCCCCGATCATCTTGCACATCTGGATCAGCAACAGGCCCACACCGCCCGCGCCGGCGTGGACGAGGCAGGAATCGCCCGCCTTGAGCGGATAGGTATCCTTGCTGAGATAATGGGCGGTGAGGCCTTGCAGCATGACGGCCGCGCCCAGCCGGGTTTCCATGCCCGCCGGCACCTTGATGGCTCGCGCCGCCGGAAGCAGCGTGTATTCCGCATAGGAGCCCAGCACACCGGTGTAGGTGACGGCGTCTCCCTCGGAAAATCCACTCACGCCGGAGCCCACGGCTTCCACCACGCCGGCTCCCTCGCTCCCGGGTGTAAAGGGCGTTTCCATCTTGTACAACCCGGAGCGCTGGTAGGTGTCGATGAAATTAAGTCCGGCGGCTTCCAGCTTCACCAGCAGTTGGCCTTCACCCGGTGTGGGGGTGGGTACTTCCTCCAGCTTCATCACGCTCGATGGGCCGGGTTCATGGATACGGATTGCCTTCATGACTTTTCTCCTCTGGAAAATGTGAATGCCCACCCGGAAAACCGCACCCTATAACCCCCTTGGGGAAATACCAAGTGGGGATGAAAACCCGCTGCCTGGGTTTACCGCAAGTGCTGAATTCGGGGGCTTCCCCGGAACCCGTAGCTGAAAATAGTTCCGGTTTCGGGGTGGATTTGCATTGCCTTGATTCGCGGATTTTAAAAAATTCTGCGGGTTGTGATCTTGTTCAGGCGTCAACCTATCCCAGGGTTCTCCATTGCGCAATGATGAGGGATCCAGGGTGCAGCATTCTGGTGTCGCGGCATCTACCTCACTCCACCCGCGCAGCTTCCTGTTGCGGTTCCGGTTCCGTAGTGCGCAGGCTGGGGAAGGTGAGGCGCAGCCAGAGATCGGTGAGAAGCCCGGCCAGGATCAGGGCGAACCCGGCGAAACCGTACCCGGAGGGTATCTCCCCAATTACCAGGAACACCCAGACCGGATTGAGGAGGGGTTCCACCAGGATCAATATCGCAGCTTGGCCCACGGAAATGCGCTGGACGCCATGGGTGAAACACACCATCCCCAGCCCGATCTGGATGGCTCCCAGGTAGATCAGCGCGGACCACTCCCAGGCAGGGATGAGGGACAGCCGGAACACGCCAGGCTGCACCAACACGCAGACGATGGCAGATCCCAGATTGGCCAGGGCCACCGCGCCGATGGCGGGCTGCTTCACACGCTTGAAGGAAATCAGGGTGACGGCAAAGGTAAACCCGGAGAGGAACGCCAGCAGATTGCCATGGAGCGAAGTTCCCTGCACCGGTTCGGCCAGCATGACCACGATGCCCCCTGCGATCAGGGCGATAGGAATCAGCAGGGGCCGCTCCAACTTGCGGGTGCGCACACATCCAATCAGGAACACCCAGGCCGGCGCCGCGGATTGCAGGGCGATGGCGTTGGCCGCGGTGGTCCAACGCGTGGCGAACACGAAGCACAGTTGGGTGGCGCAGAAGGCGGCGATCAGGCGCAGGAGGTTCAGGTCCAGGCGCATCCTGCG
>CAZOXD010000052.1:10059-15947 GCA_964583525.1 uncultured Pseudomonadota bacterium | reverse complement strand
GCTTTTGCATTGAACCCTCAAGGCCTGTAAAAAGGAGGTTCCCTGAATGCCAAATTTCAAGCGAGAGGCCGCCATGTCTTCTCTGTTTTCCCTGTTCTCTCTGTGGCAATTGCTGCTCCCCACGGCCCGTTTTCCGTTCACCCGTCCCCCGCCCCCGTTCCGGAATTCCCAGGGATGGGAGCGCTGGAGCCTGCCGGCGGGTGCGCCAATGATCGTCCTGACAGGGGTGCTGGTCTTCCGCGCCTTGACGGCTTCCGCCGCGCCCGCGCAGGAACCGCCACCCGGTCAGGCCGCCATGCATATCAAGCAGGTGTTGCTGATCGACAATTCTCCGGTGGTGCTGCTGCTGGACGAGAGCGAGGGGCGGTATCTACCTATGGTCATCGACTTTTTCATGGCCAATGCCATCAGCGCCGGAATGCACGGTCCGCAATTGAAACGGCCCCTCACCCACGATCTGATCGGGGTGTTCCTGCGCAGGTTGGGGGCCAAGGTCACCAAGATCACCATCACAGAATTGAAGAACAACACTTACTACGCCCTGATTTCCATGCAAGTCAACGGCGAGGTGGCCGAGTTCGACGCCCGCCCCAGCGACGCCCTGGCTATCGCCGTGCGGGAGGGAGCCGCCATCTTCGCCAGTGAGGCGCTCCTCAAGCCCCTCAACGAGAAGGAGCAAGGGGGCGGCTCCCCGCCCGATCCGGCAGCGAAAGCGCCCAAGGGGAAAACTTAGCAGCCCCGTGGAGGCCGCCGTCCCGGAAATGGATTGCCAAGCCGGAATTGGATTGCCAGGACCGGCGCAATTTGCGATGTACAGGTCCGCCATTGGGATTCCACAAGCCCGGGACCACTCCGGAAATGGACGGGATGGCGGCCCATCTCTGGCGATGAATCGTCAATTCGAACATGAAACCACGAGAACCACGAGAACAATGGCAAAACCGAAGATTGTCGTATCCCGGATGACGCCTGGGCTGGAGGAAAGTGAAATCTGGGAGGCCTGCGAAGTCATGGCCTGGAAGGAGGACCGGATTATGCCGGGGGAGCTCCTGAAGGAACACGCGGCCGATGCCGAAGGCCTGTTCGTGACCGCCTTCGAGCCCATCGATGCGGCGCTGGTCGCCTCCGCGCCAAAGCTCAGGGTCGTCAGTAACTACGGGGTGGGGGTGGACAATGTGGACCTGGCCGCCTGCACCGGGCGGGGGATTCCCGTGGGCAACACCCCCGGCGTGGTCACAGAGGCCACCGCGGACATGGCCTTTGCCCTGCTGCTGGCGTTCAGCCGCCGCATCCCGGAGGGCGACGCATTCGTGAAGTCGCAGCAGTGGGAGACCTGGTCCCCCTATCTGATGATCTCCAACGACGTCCACCGGAAAACCATCGGCATCGTCGGCATGGGCCGGATCGGGCAGGCCATCGCCAAGCGGGCCACCGGATTCGACATGCGGATCCTCTATCATACCCGCACCCCCCGCCCGGAAGCGGAAGAGCAATTCGGCTGTATCCATGTGCCCTTCGATCAACTGCTGTCCCAGTCGGACATCGTCGTGATGATCGTCCCCCTCAGCGACAGCACCCGCCACATGATAGGCGATGAGGCCCTGGGGAAGATGAAGGAGTCGGCCATCCTCATCAACGTGGCCCGGGGAGGCGTGGTCGACCCCAAGGCCCTCTACCGCGCCCTGTCCGAAAAGAGCATCCGGGGGGCCGCCGTGGACGTCACCGAGCCCGAGCCCATCGGCAAGGACGACCCCCTGCTGACCCTGGACAATTTTCTGGTGGTCCCTCACGTGTCCACCGGCACCTGGGAAACCCGGCAGGCCATGACCGAGCTGGCGGTGAAAAACCTGATGTGCGGCCTGCGGGGGGAGCCGTTGCCCCATTATGCGAATCCGGAGGTTAGGGACAAGGCGTAGGAGGGGGCCACTGGGCTCTGAATCCCGCGGGATCGGGTCTCCGCGGTTGCAAATCCCTTGTCCCCGCGCGCACCCTGCGCAAATCACCTTCCCCCATGCCATGGCCTGCCCGTGAGAAGTCTCGGCCCCCCAAAGCGCATTGCATCCTCCAATTCCGCCGCCCGGCGGTTGAATATCGATACTTATTTCGGCTTCTTCGCCGAGTCGGTGATGATGGCGGTGGGCACGTCCCTGTCCCGTCTGACGGGCGAGCCTGTGCGGCTGGATTCCGTTTCCCTGTCCACCACCAACACCATCAAGCTGCGCTGGAGCGACGTGGAGACCGTGATCCTGCCCCGGATGGCCATCAAGGTGGAGGTGAACTACATCTACGCCCTTACCCGGCAGGACGTGACCTCCCTCGTCCGGCTGGCGGGAGAGCGCATCCCCTTCCACAAGCTGCTGGAGCAGGTGATCAGCACGGCCGCCGAGCCCTTCAATTTCATCACCAAGCGGCGCAACCGCCTCAACGGGGTGGAGGTTTCCCGCAACGTGACCGGTTTCACCGCCCATCATCTCGACGGCGAGGTCAACTACACCATGGCCACCGGGCACTTCACGGTACATAAGCGGCCCGGATTTTCCCTGCGTTTTTTGGTCACCGCCGCGGGAAGGGACCAGATCGAGGAGCGGGCCATGCAGAAAAGCGCCCAGCGCGCCCTGTTTTCCATCAACGAGGGCGCCTATATCTGCCGCCCGCAGTGGGAGCCGCCCCCGCCTCCCCCCGGATTGGAAAGCGGCGCCGCGTTATCCGATGCCGCCCTGGGCAATTGGCTCCAGACCTTCTTCGGGCGCAACGACGGGATGGTGCCCAACAAGCTCTTCTATCAGCCGGTGGGGCTGCATTGCGCGCCCGCGAATATCGAGGCCCTGCACACCCTGGCGGAACAGGGGGGGGCGCCCACCGTGGCCCGGCTGCGGATCAATGGGGAAAAGGCGCTGGAAGTGATCGCCGTGCTGCCCGCCGCCACGGCCGATCAGATGATCCGGCTCAGCCGCTCGGGGCAGGAGCGCTTCCTGGGAGACGTGTTCCGGGCCCTCTTCGGCGATTCCGCGGAATTGTGGGAGGCCTTTTCCCAGACCGATTTCAAGTGGGGCCTGCTCGGCGTGCGCAAAATTCCGGCCGATGCCATGGAAGCCGTCACCAGCCGCCTGGAGGGCGGGGGACTGGCCGTGCGGCAGGTGGCCCGGATGGACGAGGGGCAGTTGGAGTGGATGCTGGCCATTCCGCCCCATACCTGGCACTGGATGATGCGCCTCACCGCCAAGGGGCTTTCCCTTCCAGCCTCGGGGCCGCCCAACCGCCAGAACATCTTCCGCGCCACGGGATGGGGCCGGGGCCGCATTCCCTGGACACGGCTGATCGCATATTTTTCCGACCACGATCTGCAGGATCTGCTCCGCCTGCTCACCCAGGCCCGGGCCAGCGACGCGGTGCTGGCAGCCGTGGCGGAGGCCATGGACGGCCCCTTCCGGGAACGCTGGCTGGAGGCCATGCCCGTCATGCAACGCGAGCGGGTAGCCCGCTACCAGATGGCCCAGGGCGAAGCACACCGCCGGGAACTGGAATTGACCCGGTTGCTGATTCCCCTCAACCGGAGAAACCGGGTGCCCAAGGGCCGGCTCTCGCAATGGCTGTCCCTCTATTCCGAGTTTTACTGGAGCCACAGCCGCTATCTGATCGATCAACTGCTGCCCCTGCGGCACCTGGTATACGGGATGGACCGCGAATCCCTGACGCGGCTCCTCTTCGACGCCAAGGGCGATCTGCTGGGCAACATGCTCAGTTGCGCCGAATTTCCGGTGTTGGACCAGGTACGGCGGGCCACTTCCCCCAGCTTCGGAATGCGCCTGCTCGAGGACATCGCGGAGGCCCGGTTGCGCATCTCCGCCTACACCGCACAGGAGGCCCAACTGGAGTTCTACCGGATGGCCTTCCAGGGCCTCACCCAGGGCCGTTACCTGCTGCGCAGCACACCGGCCCAGCGGCTGCGGGAGTTGATCCGGCAGTTGGACGAGGAGGAGTAGGGGGGCTGGTTGCGATTCGAGACGTTCGATCCATCCTCGAACCTTACCACCGTTGGTAGGGCGCCTTCATGGGTGAGTGAGAGGAACCACCTGAGAAGTTCTGGTCTGATAAGGGGAATCCAATGAATCCAAAACAGGCAGCGATGATAATTTGGGAGGAAAAGCGTCAAGGGCGGTATTTCCCAGAGGCGTTGAAAGGTATGTCCTCCCCGAAAGAAGGGTACAAAACACAACTCGAGGTTCTTGCCCTGGACGTAGCTGTCGGAGAGGAACAGGCTGGGTGGAAAGTGGGTCTGACCGCTAAGGCAACCCAGGAACAAACAGGTATCCATGAGCGGGCATTTGGTTACCTGTTGAAAAGTGGGGAATTGCACTCCGGTGATGTGCTCTCCTTCAACGATCTTGTGGACCCCTTTTTCGAAAACGAACTGTGCGTGATTTTGGGGGCGAAACTTCAGGGACCGCACGTCACCATTGATCAAGCCCGGTCGGCTATACGAGGCGTTGCTCCAGCTTTCGAGCTGGTTGAACGGAGGGGCGACCCCCTTGCCGAATATCCTTTGGCTCTTGCGGACAATTCACAGCAAAAGTATTTCATTACAGGACCGATCACCTCTCCCCTTGGACCGGAGGTAGATCTCAAGGAGACCAACGTTGAAATCTACAACGATGGGGAAATGATGGAGCGTGCAGGCGGACACGAGGTGATGGATGGAGCGGAAGGATCGGTAGCTTGGTTGGCCAACAAACTCTTCGAGTTCGGGCGTGTTCTAGAGCCAGGGGACAAGATAATGACCGGCTCTTTCACCAAGGCATACCCTATCAAACCAGGCAACCGGATCGAGGCGCGTTTCCACCCCTTTGGCTCAGTTACGTTCGAGGTCAATTGATCGCAGGCTATCGAAAACCGGCATATTCCAAATTGCTTGATTGTAGGGTAATCCCGCCCGAGTTGGTCCATGAGAAACTGTGCCACCGGCAAATCCCCCACCTGCTGCCCTCATCCCTTCACCGGCTATTCCTTGGGATATCCCAACTCGTCCAGGTAGCGGGGATTTTCGCTCCAGCGCTTAAGCACCCGCACGTGGAGTTCCAGATAGAACGGCACCCCGAAGAGGCGTTCCAGCTTCTTGCGGGCCGCGCTGCCGATGCTTTTCAGCATCCGCCCGCCCTTGCCGATGAGAATCCCCTTTTGTGAATCGCGTTCCACGAAGATGCTGGCATCCACCACCAGCTTGGAGGGCGCCTCCACCATCCGTTCCACCCGCACGGCGGTCTTGTAGGGCACTTCCTGGCCGGTGCGGTGGAAGATTTCCTGGCGCACGAATTCGGCGATCAGCATTTCCTCGGGCTGTCCGGTGCTCTGCCCTTCCTCGAAATAGGGCGGCCCCGGCTGCAACCGGTTTACGATCAACTCCCCCAGGTGTTCCACGCCCTTCCCGGTGAGGGCCGATATGGGGACGATTTCCTGAAAGAGGTCCATCTCCCCGAATTCCCGCAACGATTCCAGCACCTCGGCTTCCCCGGCCAGATCGGTTTTGTTGAGCACCAGGAACAGCGGACGCTTGCAGGCGCGCACCCGCTCCAGCACCAACAGCCCATCCGCCTCCAGCTTGCGGCCCGCCTCGAACAGCACCAGGGTCAGGTCGGCGTCGGATAGCGCCGTGGTGGCGTAGCCCACCATGCGCTGGTTGAGCGGAGAGCGCGCCTGGTGAATCCCCGGCGTGTCCATGAACACCGCCTGGTACCCTGGACCGTGCCGGATGCCCATGATGCGGTTACGCGTGGTCTGAGGTTTGTCCGAGGTGATGGAGACCTTCTTTCCCACCAGCCGGTTGAGCAGGGTGGATTTCCCCACGTTGGGCCTTCCGGCCAGGCAGACGAATCCGGAGCGGAATTCTTCGG
>CAZOXD010000052.1:0-9959 GCA_964583525.1 uncultured Pseudomonadota bacterium | reverse complement strand
GCCGGGTGGCGGGAACTCCCATCATATCCCCGGGCCCTCTGGAAAGCGAGGCCGGCCCGTCCCTGGGGTCCGGCGGGCAGGGACGCCCGCCGTCACCGCAATAGCCTCGGGCAGGGAGGGATGCTCGCGCGCACCTCCGCAAATCGATGTTCCTATTCGACGTGGAGTGCGTGCATTCCGTGGCCTGGTGTTTTCAGTAAGGCAGTGTTTGGTGTGGCATGTCGTTTTATCGCGGCATGGCCCATTCCGATGAATTTCCGCCGATGAATTCCCGGCCCATCCCTTCGCCCTCCCATGGGCTTGCGGGATATTCCACCCGGGACTTTTCAAATCAATGCAGTTCCATTTCCAACCATTGATGTTTATGGTGTTCTGGACTTCACGGTTTCATCCGGCCCCTCCCCACCGCCATGCAATATGGACATGACAAACGGGGAGAGAACGGAGCGATATTGTTTTACACTTTCCCAGGATTTCTCGGGATGCGCGGCTCCAATCCAACTCCTGTACCCATCGGTTTTGCGGCGTTCGCCCGCGCCGCCCTGCTGGTGGCCACCGTGGTGATGGGCCCTGCGGTGTTGGGCACTGTGGTGAAGGCCACTGTCCTGATGGCCACTATCCTGATAGCCGCCATCACGCTGGTGGCGCTCCCTGCCCCCGTGGGGGCGGTTCCCGTCTATAAACTCCTGGCCGGTGGAAAGGCCCAGGCAGCGCCTCGGTGGAAATTCGGAGTGGACCTGGCCCGGATGTGGAAAGAACGCGACGAGCCCCTTCCGGCCCATCTGGTGCCGATCGACGCGGGCGATCCGGAGAACCGGCTGCGCACGCTGGCCAGGGGACGGGGGGATTTTGCCATTGTGGATGCGGAAACCGCGGCGGAGAAACTGCCTGAATTTCCCCGCATCACGGTGGTGGCCGTGCTGTGGCCGGAGTTCCTGCACGCACTGAGCCGCAAGCCTGGACTGCGTAAAATCGGCACCCGCATCCAGGAGGAAGTGTGGGTATTCGATAATGTGTTCTATCCCCATACGATTTTCACCGAATTGTCCCAAAGGCGAAATGGAGAGGAGGAGTGGCTTCCAGTGAAGCTGGACGCAGGATTGATTCCTGATGCCCTGGACTACGCGGACGGGCCGCTGCTGCTGGTTGCCACCCTGGCGGGGGATCCCGGCGTAACCCGGGCTATGGCCGGGGAAAATCCGATCCGCCTGGTCTCCTACTCGCAAAGGTTGCTGGAGGAAATGAAATTGAGGGCTCCCTATCTCCTCACCGCGCCGCTCCCCAAGGGGAGTTATCCGGGCCAGCCGAAGAACCTGGAACTTCCCGCGTTGTACAGGATCCTCGTGGCCCGCAAGGACATCCCCCCTGGGCCGGTGGAAAAGATGCTTTCCACCCTCTACGACAGCGACGATTCCATGGAGATGTTCAACCCGCTTTTTACACGGCTCAAACCACGGCTGAACGCGGTTTTCGCCAAGTTGATGCCCTTTCATCCGGCCACTGCGGAACGGTTCAGATTCAACCCGGACGTTCCCTGATGGATTTCCGGCAAGCGAAAGGCGGACGCCGCAGAGGACGCCGCAGAGCGCGTCCCATCGCCGGCCCCCGTTTCCTCACCCGCACATCAACGGCAGGCAGGTCATGACCCGCATCGTTTTTTTGGGAAGTCCCAACCTGGCCCTGCCTTCCCTGCGGGCCCTGATTTCCGCCGAGGGAGTCACGCTGGCCGGTGTGGTTACCCAGCCGGACAAGCCCGCCGGGCGCCGCGGACGTAACCGTGGACGTCAGCCCCTGCAGGCCTGTCCGGTCAAGGAGGAGGCCGAATCCCTGGGGCTTCCCGTCTTCACTCCCCGGCGGGTGGGGGAGGAATCCGCCCTGCGGGTGTTTCGGGAATGGGGAACCGAGTTGGCCATCGTGTGCGCCTACGGCCAGATCTTCCCCCGGGAACTGCTGGAACTCCCTCCCCTGGGTTGCTTCAATCTGCATTTCTCTTTGCTTCCCCGCTGGCGCGGGGCCAGTCCCGTGCAGGCCGCTCTCCTGGCTGGAGATTCCGTCACCGGGGTCAGCCTGCAACGGATGGCGAAGGAACTGGATGCGGGGGACATCGTCGCGGAAACGGAGCCCATCCCCATCGCGCCCGATGATACCGCCGCCACCCTCGGGGCGCGTCTGGCGGAAGCTTCCGGGAATCTGCTGGACGCCGCCCTGCCCCTGCTGCTGCGCGGAAATCCTCCCCAACGCCCCCAGAATGCGGCGGAGGCCACCTTCTGCCGCACCCTCCGCAAGGAAGAAGGGGCGGTGGACTTCACGGGAGAAAGCGCCCTGGAAATCGAGCGCAAATGCCGCGCCTACACTCCCTGGCCGGGCTGCCACGCCTATCTGGGAACGCGCAGATTGGGATTGCTGCGCCTGGAATTGGCCGATCCCCCCCCGGATGGCCCGGACGCGAAACCCGGCCACCTGCGGGCCGATGGAAGAATCGCCGCCAGGGAGGGCTGGCTGAGGCTGGTGCAGGTCAAGCCGGAGGGCAAGGGCGCGATGGATTTCCAGGCCTTCCGCAACGGCAACCCGGGGGCTGTGGGGGCGCGGCTTACCCCACGGCAGGCGGAGGGCAACATCTGAAGGCCGTGTTGCCGTGGAGATCGCGGAACGGGCCACCGTGTCCGAGTATATTGCAGTGGCGGCGGGCGTCCCCGCACGCCCGAGTCACTATATTTTTTTCGGATCTGATGAATCCCTGAAAAATTTTCAGATTGCGGTTGCCCTTGGACTCACTCCTTGAGGATTCCACCGTGATAGAAAGAGTAATAGCGGTATTTTCCCGGCATATGGCTGCTGATTCCCCCGATCACCACCGCCACGATCAAAAAGGAAAGCCCGTACTCCGTCGAATTCACGGCGGCGCCCAGCAACACGAGCTTTACCAATACCGCCTGACCCTTCAGTTGAAACAGCCAGATGAAGGTTTGATACAGTTCGAGGGCGCTGAACACGATTCCGCTAAGGAAGGTCAGCCACAGGGCCCCGGGCTGTTCGGCCAGGGTCAGACCCTGCGCGGTGCCGCCCAACAGCCAGCCCATGGCCAGCAGGTGCCAGGTTCGCACGCTGATCCTTACCCAGCGTTGTCCGGGAAAATTCCGCATGGGTTTGGGAAACAGAATCGCCTTCAGCATAGCGCCCTTTCCTTCCTTATGTTGCTGTTTGGAATATGCTGTTCTGAATGCCCCTCCTCCCTCCCCGGGCGACGATCTTTGTGGCCAGGGAAGCCCGGGGATTGGAAGACACCGGGTGGGAAGACACCGGGCGGGAAGATGATGGGACCGCTCGGTTATACCGTCATTTGCCGCCCGTTGAAAAGGTGGCGGCCGTCATGCGTGCAACCCGGCTTTCCGGAGCCCCGGATGCCGGTAATGTCTCAATTTGCATATGTCATCCTGAACGCTGTGAAGGAGCTTCCGGGCCGATCCTCAAGATGCTTCACTCCGTTCAGCATGACATCGTATTTATTTCCCGGGAGAAACCCAAACTGACCCACTACCCGG
Organism: uncultured Pseudomonadota bacterium; assembly: GCA_964583525.1. Classification (GTDB taxonomy): domain Bacteria; phylum SAR324; class SAR324; order SAR324; family JACQKK01; genus CAZOXD01. The sequence continues at coordinate 6,417 of CAZOXD010000052.1, read as the reverse complement.
ATGTCCCCGGATTTGACAATCGGGCATGGGGCATCCTACGATTTTATGTTTGGTTGAAAGCGGCATTGCAGGGACATCGATTCCACCTTTCCTGCGGAAACGGACGATTTGGATTGCCGGATGGGCTAAACCGGAGAGTTGAATCCCGTTGAAAGCCTTGTGTTGAATGCCACGTGTTGAATGCCTCCAGGGCGGCGCCGGGCCCATGAAGATACTTCTCTCGAATATACCCGAGGAGGGATTTCGGCAAATCGCTTCCCTGCCCCTGCCGGACATGACCAGGCTGGCGGAGGCCATTGGCGGACAGACGGGCCACGTCGAGGCAGACCTGGTGCTCAAGAATCACCAGGGCACATTGGAAATCACCGGACACATGCGGACCACACTCAAACCGCCCTGCCAGCGCTGCCTGGAACCGGTGGATTTGGAGATCGACGAGGAAATCCTGGTGGCCCTGGTGCCCGAGGAGGAATACGAGGAAAACGCCGCGGATGTTCATCTGGGCGCGGCGGATCTGGAAGTGAGTTATTACCGGGGAGACCATCTCGATCTTTCCCGGTTGCTGGAAGACGAATTGCTGCTCGCGATACCCGAGACCCTGACGGGAGAGGATGAGAACGAAGCCTGCCTGATCTGCGGGAAGCGGCTGGAGGAAATTTACCAATCCGCGCAAGCGGACGACGAACATCATCCCTTCGCCCAAATGAAGGAATTCCTCAGCAAGGAATGAGGTCTGGCCGGGAATTGGATGAGTAACCATCAATGAGGCTTTGAATTACCGGAGAACGACATGGCAGTCCCCCAGGTACGGACCTCCAAGCGCAAGCGAGGCATGCGCCGCAGCCACCATGCGCTGAAGGTTCCCAATTTGATTACCTGCACCAATTGCAGCGCCCTGATCCTTCCCCACCGCGTTTGTTCCCAGTGCGGCCATTACAAGGGGAAGGAAGTGCTCCAGGTCGAGAACTACTGACCCGGGAACCAATAACCATCGTCACCGGTGGTGATTCCGCCGCAGGCTAATCCATGCGCCGGACTTCCCGGTGCCCCGGTACATAGGTGCTTAGGTGCATCGGTGCGCCGGAATTCCTCATCCCCGTAAAATCGTGCCAGGTTCAAGCGCATGACCGTGATCGCCCTGGATGCCATGGGTGGCGATTTCGCACCCCGTGTGCCGGTGGAAGCCGCCGTGCGGGCAGCCCGGGACGGGGTGGCGGAGGTGATCCTGGTGGGCGGTGAGGAGACGCTGGAGCGGGAATTGGCCCGGCATTCCTTCCCGCCCGGCGGTGTGAGGATTCTGGATTGCCCGCAAATGCTGGATAAGGACGATGCGCCGACGGCCCTGCTGCGGGAAAAATCCGGGGCTTCCCTGCGGGTGGCCTGCGATCAGGTGGCTGCCGGGGTGGCCGATGCTGTGATCAGCGCCGGCGATACGGGCGCCCTGATGGTCGCTTCCCGGCATGTGCTGGGCACCCTGAAGGGCATCGACCGGCCCGCCATCGTCACCCATCTGCCGCTGCGGAGGGGATTCAGTGTGCTCCTGGACAGTGGGGCCAACGTCGATTGCAAGCCGCGCCTGCTCCAGCAGTTCGCCTGGATGGGCCAGGTCTATGCCAGGGTGATAGGAGAATTGGAGGCCCCCCGGGTGGCGCTGCTCAGCAACGGCAGCGAACCGGGCAAGGGCAACGCCGCCGTGCGCCAGGCCCACAGCCTTTTTTCCGATACGGTGGAGGGCTTCGGTGGCAACCTGGAAGGGCGTGACCTCTTCCGTGGCAAGGCTGACGTGATCGTCTGCGATGGATTCGTGGGCAATCTGGTGCTGAAAACCGCCGAGGCGGCCGACGTGCAGATGCGCCTGCTGATGAAGGAGTCCATCGCCTCCTCACCCTGGAGCCGGCTGGGATTCTGGCTGATTCAGGGTGTGCTGCGGGAATTGCGCCGCCGCACGGATTACCGCGAGATTGGTGGCTCCCTGCTGTTGGGCCTGGGTGGAATCGCCCTGGTCTGCCACGGGGCATCCAACGCGCGGGCTCTGGAAAACGCCATCCAGACCGCTGTCCGCTGCGCCCGGGGTGGGCTGATCGCAGCGCTCAGGGAGAGATTCGCCGCTGAAATCGCGGGAAAGCGCTAACGAAACATCTTCCTGGTTTTGCAGAAGTCATCGTACCCACAAGATTCTTCGCTTCGCTCGGTAATGACAGAATTTTTTTCCAACCGGCACACTCCCCGGCCTCCAGGAGCACCGCCTCCGGTTGACATCGCGGGGATTATCGAGAACCTTGAATTTTCATCCATGAGGAGAATGGCACGGTGGGAATCGGTTTGATCTTTCCGGGGCAGGGATCCCAGCAGGTGGGGATGGGTGCGGCGTTCATGGAACAATTCCCCCTGGCCCGGCAGCGCTTCGAGGAAGCCAACGATGCCCTCGGCAGCGATTTGCGCAAATTATGCCTGGAAGGACCCGAGGAGGATCTGACCCTCACCTACAATGCCCAAGCCGCCATACTCACCGTGGCCGGCATCGCCAGGGAACTGCTGGAAGATCGATGCGAACTGGCCCCCCTCAGCGTGGCCGGTCACAGTGTGGGCGAATATGCCGCCATGGTGACCGTGGGGGCGCTCTCCTTCGCCGATGCGGTGCGCACGGTGTACCAGCGTGGCCGCTTCATGCAGGAGGCCACTCCGGTGGGCGTGGGGGCGATGGCGGCGATTCTGGGGATGGAGGAGGAGGAAGTCGTAGCCATCTGTGGCGAGGAGGCCCAGGGCGAGGTGGTGCAGCCCGCCAACTTCAACACCCCAGGACAGATCGTCATCTCCGGCCATGCCGATGCGGTGAAGCGGGTGCTGGCCCGGGGCAAGGGCAAGCTGCTGACCGTGAGCGCCCCTTTTCACAGTGCCCTGATGGCGCCCGCCGCCGATCGGATGGAGGAAGTATTGGCGGCCATGGAATTCTCCGATGCCAGCGTGCCCGTGGTGGCCAATTACGACAACGCCTTTATCACCAAAGCCGGGGAGTTCGCCGCCTCTCTGATAAACCAGATCGCCTCGCCTGTGCGCTGGGACAGCGGGGTGCGGAAGATGATCGAGCAGGGCGTCACACACTTCGTCGAACTGGGTCACGGGAAGGTGTTGAGCGGGATGATGCGCCGCATCGACAAATCGGCGGCCGTCCTCAACGTGATGGATCCGGACTCCCTGAATGCGGCAGTGGATGTGCTGGCCGGCTAAAACCCTTTTCATTGCGGAGGAAGAAAAACTTGACCATGAAGCTCGAAAACAAGGTCGCCCTCATTACGGGGGCGGGACGGGGAATCGGCAAGGGGATCGCACTGGAACTGGCCGCGGCAGGCGCCGATATCGTCTTCACCAACCTCAACAAGGAATTCGCGGACGCCACCCAGGCCGAGATCGAGGCCCTGGGACGGAAATGTCTGGCGGTGCAGGCCGACGTGGCCCAGCAGGAGCAAATGGACGCCCTGGTCACCGAAGCCCTGGATACCTTCCCGGGCATCGATATCCTCGTCAACAACGCGGGAATCACCCGCGACAACCTCATCATGCGCATGAAACCCGAAGAATGGCGCGACGTGATGGCCGTCAACCTGGACGGAATGTACCATGCAACCCGTGCGGTGATCCGTTCCATGCTCAAGGCCAGGGGAGGCCGCATCATCAACATCTCTTCCGTAGTTGGCTTCACCGGAAACCCCGGCCAGGTGAATTATTCCAGTTCCAAGTCCGCCGTGATCGGATTTACCAAATCCCTGGCCAGGGAACTGGGTTCCCGCAACATCACCTGCAACGCCGTGGCTCCAGGGTTTATCGCAACAGACATGACCGGGGCCCTGAGCGAGGAACAGCGCCAGGGCATCCTAAAGCAGGTGCCCCTGGGGCGCATGGGCGAAGTGCGCGAAATCGCCAAGGCCGTGCTCTTTCTCGCCAGCGAGGACGCCAGTTATATCTCCGGCATCGTGCTTCACGTGAATGGAGGCATGTATTGAATCCCTGGAAGGAATCTTCCTATGGGGATACCGCAGCCGTTGGGCTTGCCAGTGGATTGGTTTCCTGTTTCCCGGTAAAAATTCCCATGTCATGCCCAGTAAAGCGAAGTGGCAAATGAATAGGCGGGAAAGAACTTACGCTCCGCTCAGGAGTGACATTTTCAAGCTGGCCCGCTGCCTATCGCTGCCAGTGTCTCAGATTGAGTTTCTTTTGGGAGATAAATTGCGATGTCATAGATGAACGGAGTGAAGCACTTTGAGGATCGGCGCGGAAGATCCTTCTTTGCGTTCAGGATGACAGATTAAAATTGAGCCACTACCCTATCGCTACCCCCTATTGACTTTCCGGATGTGTTTTGGGTAATTGGCAGCGACAAGATACGTTTTCCGCCTCTTGGCTTTAAAATTTTCTGCCACGAGAACCCGCCCGGGCAGCGGGTACCCGGCAGGCAGGTCCTGGCCCCCCGGTTTTCAGGCTGGGCGGACGGAATCATCGGCGATTTGCATTTATCCGCAATGGGAAACCGGTCACGGAAATAGGCTTGACACCGGTGCAACCCTGAATGGGACGTTTGGTGGAATAGCCTGTTACATACAGTGTGAGCTAAATACAGTGTGAGCGATTGTCTCTACAACTCCCCCCGGCAGGGGGCACCGGACGAGGCCGGGAGCCACCGCACCCTCCCGTCCGGGTAGTGCAAGGTCCCAATTCACCGATCAAGGAGAACACGCATGGATGTCGTAGCAAAAGTGAAACAAATCATCGCCGAACAATTGGGTGTCGATGAGCCGGAAATCAAGAATGACTCCAATTTTGTGGACGATCTGGGAGCCGACTCTCTCGATCAGGTGGAATTGGTGATGGCGTTCGAGGAGGAATTCGGGATCGAAATTCCGGACGATGAGGCGGAAAAGATCACCACAGTGCAAACCGCCATCGATTACATTGAGGAAAACCGCTAAAGCGGGACAATCGCTTGCCGGGAAATCATTCCGGCAAACGCGCCTCCCCGCCGGGGGGCAACCGGGCCGCCTTGCTGCCGGAACGAATGCTGGAAAATGGGCCGATGCAAGGGTATATTGCGGCATGGACCGCCGTGCCCATGGCGGCAGAGGACGCCGCGCGATCCGTGTTGCGCCTGCCATCCCCCGGCTATCCGGCCTTGCCCTGTGTCTCCACACCCCGGCAATGCCGGCCTTGTTATTCTGGTCCCGGAAATTCCGCGAAAGGCCTGTCAATGAGAAAACCGATCGTAGTTACGGGCATGGGATGCGTTTCCCCTGTGGGGAAAGACGTTCCCTCCGCCTGGAAAAGTGTTTCCAATGGAATTTCCGGAATCGACCGGATTACCCGTTTCGATCCGGTTGATTTCCGCTCGCAAATGGCGGGGGAGGTGAAGGACTTCGATCCCGGCGATGAGATTGCGCCCTCGGAACGCAAAAAGATGGATCTCTTCATCCATTACGCGCTGGTGGCCGCGGCTGAAGCCATGCGCGACTCGGGGCTGGAGATCGACGACGAACTCGCCAACGACGTGGGCGTATCGGTGGGGGTGGGCATGGGCGGCCTGACCTCCATCGAGAAATTCCACGAGATCTACATGGAGCGTGGGCCGCGGCGCATCTCTCCCTTCTTTATCCCCATGGTGATCTCCAACATGGGGGCGGGGCAAATCTCCCTGCGCTTCAATTGCCGCAACTACAACACGGCCACGGCTTCCGCCTGCGCCACCTCCAACCACTCCATTGGCGATGCCGCGCGGATCATCGAACGGGGGGATGCCAAGGCGATGATCGCGGGCGGGGCCGAGTCCACCGTCACTCCTTTGGGAATCGGCGGATTCGCGGCCATGCACGCCCTTTCCACCCGCAATGACGACCCCGCCCGCGCTTCCAGGCCCTACGACAAGGACCGGGACGGATTCGTGCTGGGCGAGGGCGCCGGCATCCTGATCATCGAGGACTATGAATTCGCCAAGGCCAGGGGCGCGAAAATCTATTGCGAGCTGGCCGGGTACGGGTTCAGTTCCGATGCCAGCCACATCACCTCTCCCAACGTGGATGGCCCGAAGCGCGCCATGGAAATGACGCTCCGGGACGCCGGAGTCAATCCCGATCAGGTGGATTACGTGAACACCCACGGCACCTCCACCCCCGCCGGGGATATCAACGAGCTCAACGCCCTGAAACTGGCCCTGGGGGATCACGCCAAAAAAGTTTCCCTGAGCTCCAGCAAGTCCATGACCGGACATCTGCTGGGCGCGGCGGGGGGGATCGAGGCCATTTTCGCCATCAAGGCAATGGAGGAGAATTTCATTCCTCCCACCATTAATATCGACAACCTGGATCCCGAGTGCGATCTGGATGTAACCCCCAATACCGGCAAGGAGCGCAAGGTGGAGGTTGCCATGTCCAA
>CAZOXD010000051.1:23955-25162 GCA_964583525.1 uncultured Pseudomonadota bacterium | reverse complement strand
AAGTCCAAAGGATTATCCAGGGTTCGGTACTTCAGCCCAAATCCTGAAACAGCAGACCTCACCCGACCGGCTAACGCCGGTCACCCTCTCCACGTTTGTGGAGAGGGTCGGCAGCCGAAGGATGCCGGGGTGAGGTTCCAACCCCATTTCCGCCCAATATTGCGGAGCTACGGACATAGGCAAATAAGATTATAATTGCATTCGGTTTGGAATTCCCCTTGGCTGCGCGGTTTTTGCCGCCCCTGTGTCGCTGCCTCGGGTTCGCGGGTGATTCTTTGTTTCCATGGCCGCGTCTGTTAGACTTCCATCCATATCCGATGGCCGCGAGCATCGCAATGCAACCGCAATATTATATTATCGCCCTCGACCGGCGCCAATCGCAATTTGGGATTCCATGGAGAATTCTCGGGAAACATCGTTGGGCCAGCGGGTTTTTCGGTTCGTGATGAAATGGCGGGTGCCCGTCACCTTCACCGTATTTCTGCTGCTGATCGCCTGGAACCTGTATCGGGGCGTGATCCCCGGCAGCCCGTTTTCCCCAGGCAATCCGCTGGGAATCGCCGGGACGGTGCTCCTGCTGGCGGGTCTGCTGTTGCGCTCCTGGTCGGCGGGGGTGGTGCACAAGAACCTGCAACTCGCCGAAAACGGCCCCTATGCCCTGACCCGGCATCCCCTCTACATGGGCTCCACGATGATGGGGCTGGGGGCCTTCCTGATCGTCGGCTATTGGCCCAATTACGCCGTGCTGGCGCTGTTCTTCGCCGCGGTTTACCTGCCCAAGATTCTCACGGAAGACCGCCACGTGCGCGGACTCTTCCCGGAACAGTGGGAGGCCTACGCCCGCCGCACCGCGCTGTTTTTCCCCAGGCGCATGCCCGGCCTGGGCGGGGTGAAATGGTCCCCTTCCCAATGGCTTCACAACCGGGAATACTTCACCTTCGCAGCCGGGTTCGGCGTGCTGGCCCTGTTTCAATGGCTGCACAATTTCGCCGGGGGAGGATAGGTAAAGGGAATTGCCAGTTGGCGGGGGAAAATTAAAACCGCCGATCAACGCGGATAATTGACCGTTTATTCCGGTTAAGTGGAATTAAACTGCTGTGTTTGAAAATCCAAAAGTCGCACTTCGAGACGAGTCCTGGTGGACTCTCCTCAGCGACTCGGATTGATGCGAATGTCGAAAATATTCCGCCTTCCTGAGGAGCCCCGC
>CAZOXD010000051.1:20112-23855 GCA_964583525.1 uncultured Pseudomonadota bacterium | reverse complement strand
AGCGGGGCGTCTCGAAGGAGGCAGCCAAAGGCGCATTTCAGACACAGCTTAATCCTTGCGTCAAAAAGCAGTTGATTCAGAGCAGAGCAACCGCCGACCACAGGGAGTGGTGCATGGCCGTCCGATTGTTTCACACCGCCGATCTTCACCTGTCCCAATCCGAACGGGAGTACGGCTTCGCCGTGCTGGAGGAACTGGTCTACCATTGCCGGCGCCTGGAGGCCGACGCCCTGCTCTTCTGCGGGGACGTGTTCGACTCCTGCGAGGATTTCCAGGCATTGGCGGGGGACTTCGCCCATTACATGCGGGAGCTGGAAGGGCTGCCGGTGCTGATGATTCCCGGCAACCACGAGCTTTCCGGCGGCCGGTCTCCCGGCGATCTGCCCAGCGATTTGCTGCGGGCGGGGGCCGGGAGCGGCGCTGGAGCGAATCCCGCGTCCCCGGTGACCCTGCTGACCAGCGAGCCGTTTCAGATTGTGCGCCCGGAAGGACTGGAAGCGGAGTTCCTGGCCGTTCCCTTCCGGCGTGGCTATGGGGACTATCCCGACTGGCGGCCCCCGCCCCGGGAAAGGCGCTGGCGGGTGGGCCTGCTCCATGGTGTCGTCAATGGGCTCACCTACACCGGGGAAAGCGAGGAGGAGGAACAGTCTGTGATCGATCCGGACCTCTTCGCGCGCCTGGGTCTCCACTACGCGGCGCTGGGCCACATCCATGCCGGCCGGGAGGAGAGGCTGGGCGAGTGCCATGCCTGCTATCCGGGCTCGGCCCGGGTCTGGCGGAAGGGAGAAAGCGGCCCCCGCCGCGCCGTCCTGACCGTGCTGGACGATGATGGGGTGCGGGTGGAGCAGGTGGATCTGAAGGAGGCGGGAGTCTACCGGGAGGTGACGATTCCCCTGGACGGCGAGGGCCGGGACGATCCGGACGCGCTGCTGGAAACCCTCCGCGCTGGGAACGGGCCCCGCGACTGGGTGCGGGTGGAATTGACCGGGTTCGCCGAAACCCTCCAGCCGGTGGAAGCTCTGGCGCGCCGTCTGGAACGGGGGGCGGAAGGGCATTTCCGCAGGTTCGAGGTGGAACTCGAGGGGGTCATCGAGGCGGAGGCTCTGCGCGGTCACCCTCTGGTGCGGGGCTTCGACGCCCGCTGGCGCCAGCGTCATGCCGACGCCCTGGCCGCGGGGGACGCAGAGGAAGCGTCTCTGCTGGTGCGGGCCCGGCAGATGGCCCTGGAAGAACTGCACACCCGCATCCAGGAATTGTAGGAAGTTGGATTTAATCCATTCGCGTATGTCCGCGGTTCCGCGGTTGTAGTTCATCTGCGTGTATCCGCGTTCATCCGCGGTTTCGCTTTTGATGTATATGTTAGGGAGTTGCGTTACATCCATGTTGCGCGCCATTCACATCAAACGGTTCGGGATTTTCAAGGACCGCACGTTCGCCCTGGGCCCGGTGACGGTGGTGGCCGGCTCCAACCAGAGCGGCAAGTCCACCGTGTTCGACGCGATCCGCATTCACGCCTTTTACCCGGAAAAACGCGGCGCCAGGAACAAGGCCCTTTACGCCCGTTATGGCGAGGGCAACGATGTCACCCTGGACTGGACGGACGGTCCGCCGGAGATGACCGACGGCGAGTTCATGAACCTTTTCGCCGTCTCCGGGGGCGGCGTCTGGATGGACCTGGACGGCGACTGGCTGGCCGGGGTGAAGAAGAGCCTCTTCGCCGGGGGCATCGACCCCCGTGGATTGCTGGACGCATTTGAAAAACGCGCCTCGGACAAGGGCAGCCTGGCCCACATGCGGGACCGCTCCAAACTCAACCGGGAGCGTGGCGAAACCGAGGCCCGGCTCAACGGACTGGAAGCGGAACGGGAGGAAATTCTGGCCGGCCTGGACCGCCAAGCAGCCGAGCAAGGAGAGCTGAAGGGCGTGGACGCACGGCTGGGGCTGCTCGCCGGCGAGGAGCAACAGGTGGCCGAGGAAGTGGAGTTCCAGGAACGCATCGCCGAGCGCCACCGCCTGCACGAGCAGTTGACCCTGCTGGACGAAATCGCCGCGCTGGAGGAAAAGCAGCAAAGCCAGGGTATCTACACTGTGGACCGCACCGGGGAACTGGACGCCCTGGAACAGGAGCACGAGCAGCGGAAGGCTGTCCTCATTCGCGCGGAAGAGGGGGCCGAAGCCGAACGCAAGCGCCTGGAGGCGCTCCACGCCGATGCCGCCCGCGCGGAGAAGGAGCGCGAGGTCCGGCAAAACTGGCCCGCCGGGGTGCAGGCGGTGGAGGCGCGCATGGCTGCCTACGAGGACGGCAGGCTGACCCGCCAGTTGATGCGGGGACTGGTGGCCGTGCTGTTGCTGATGTCAGGGCTGGCCCTGCTCTTCCTCTCCGGGCAGGAAGCCTGGGGGTGGGTTTCCGCGGGGGTTGGGCTGGCGGCCTCCCTGGCTGCCTGGACACTGCCCGGCCTGTGGGATCAATGGCGGCTGCGGCGCACCGTGAAGGACCTCTGGCGCAACCGCCTGGGCGGCGCCGCCGGACTGGAACCGGCCAGTCTGGTGTTCCAAAGCGCCACCCTGGACGGCCTGCGCACCGCCCTGGCCAAGGTGGCCGCCGACCTGGAGCGGGTGGCCGGCCAGCACGACAACACGGCCCGGGTGGTGACGGAAGGAGAAAAACGCCTGGCCATCCTGAAAGGCAGCCTGGAGGATGCCCGCCGGGCCGGCCTGGAAGCAACGGCCGCCCTGCGCAACTGGATGGCGGGCATGGAGGTGGAATCCCGGGATCAATACCGGGACCGCCGCAACGAGTTCGTCACCGGCCGCAAGCGTCTGGCGGCGGACCAGGAACGCCTGGAGGAAGCGCTGCGGGACAGCAACTGCGAGGACCCGGCCCGCCTGCGCGCCTTCGCCCAGGAACGGCTGCGGAAACTGGAGCGAAGCAGCGTCCCCGAGGAAGGGCTGCCGGAACCCGAGCGGCGCGCCCTGCGGGAAAAACTGGCCGAATTGCGCCGCGGCGTGGAGGGCCTCAAGCAGGAACGCCATGCCCTGGACCGCACCAGCCATGGCGCCTCGGAGCGGCTCACGGGCCGCCTGGGAAACCTCCCCGGCGAAATCGCGGGACTGGGGGAATCCCTGCGGAAAATCGGCGCGGGAATCGCCGCCCTGGATGTGGAACGCCGGGCCGCCGGGCGCGCCCTGGAACTGTTCCAGGAGATCGCCGCGGACGAAACCACCGTGTTGGCCGAGCTTTCACGGGATGTGGCGAGTACCTTCGCCCGGCTCAGCGGACTGGAAGCGGCGGGCGGAATCGTTGAAGCCGAAGGGGGCGCGGTGGCCCTGGCCGGCCTGCGCTCCGATGAAATCCGGGCCCTGGACCGCCAGGGCGCCGCCCGTTTGGTAGAGCACCTCTCCTCCGGGGCCCAGCACCTGCTCTACCTGGCCCTGCGGCTGGAGATGGCGCGGCGGGAACGGCGGGGGCGCTTCGCCCTGCTCTCCCTGGACGAGCCGTTCGCCTTTCTCGATCCCGGCCGGCAGATGGAAACCCTGCAATACCTGCGGGGCTTCCTGGAGGAAACGCATTGGCAGATGATTCTCTTCACCAACGAGCCGGCACAGGCCGACCGGGTGCGGGCAGTGTTTCCCGATTGCACCTTCCACGACCTGGGAGAGCCAGGCAATGAATCCACCAAAATGAGCGATAAGAGCGCGGGACGGAAAAAGTCCCGGGGCCACAAGTAGGGGCACGGCATGCC
>CAZOXD010000051.1:1995-20012 GCA_964583525.1 uncultured Pseudomonadota bacterium | reverse complement strand
AGGGGCACGGCATGCCTTGCCTGCGCCGCATTACCCGAGGGATTTCATCTCGGCGATGAACCCCTCCAGGTCCGGGATCACCTTGGCGTCCTCGCTGATTTCCTGGCGCACCAGATTGCCCGCGCCGTCGATCAGGAAGGCCGAGCGCTTGGGCACCCCTTTCAGGCCGGCCAACTCGGGATACATCGTATCGTAGGCGGCGATGGTTTCCTTGCCGAAATCGCTGAGGAGATCGAAGGTATATCCCTCCTGTTCCGCCCACTTGGCCAGGGAAAACGGGCTGTCCGCGGAGATGCCGAACACCTCGCCGTTGGCGCCCCGGATTTCTTCCAGACGGGATTGCACGATCCAGAATTCCTTGGTTCAGGTGGGGGTGAAGGCCAGGGGAATGAACAGCAGCAGCACATTTTTCCCGCGCTGATCGGCGAGACTGATCATTTCCATCTTTGAGGACTTGAGGGAAAAGCCGGGCGCCGGCTGACCGTTGCTGAAAGACATAACGCTCCTGATCGGTTGGAGTTGCGGGGATGGATCATCCCAGCGCCGAATCATCGCCGAATCATCGCTGCGGGAGAATCCAACTCCCTCGGCACGGCATGGGAATTCCCGGAAATTTTCCACAAAGTCTAGCCCTGGCCGTGGGGGCGGTCAAATTTCCGTTGGCTTCAATACGATGGCTTACATACTCGCGGGCAATGATACTCAAAAGCAACGCCAACCCCGCCCCCGCATTCGGGAGGCGGATCTTGCTTCGGTCATGCTTCGGTCATGCTCCTGTGGTGGACGGCCCACCCTTCCCCGCGGATGATTGCAGTGCGGGGTGAAACCCGAAATCCGCATTGGGCCCCGGGGGACCCTTTTTCCCGGTTTCAGGGGGGATTGTCCTGGATGATATTCTGACGGTTTTCTTTTGTTATATATGCTTGATATTTAACATTGTAGTTGGTAGCACTATGCAGGTTTTTCAGGCAGAATCCGGATGCTCCCATGGAGCCCCTGGGTGTCGGAGGGTATCGAACGGGATTGACCCAAGCCCCACCTTCCCGGGTACGTTGTGTACGGGGGGGTGTGGAAGTTGCCGGCATCCGTTTTGCCGGCGATCCATTGAGGGACCGTTTTATTTGGCGGGTTGTGGGAATCCGAAAAAATTTCTGGCGCACAGGATGATAATGAGGGTAGGGTAAGGGTTTGAGCGATAAATTATTCGGTCGAGTGGGACCGAATGCCACCGCGCTTCGTGAAAGATGAAGGAGACATCGCAGTTGAATTCCGGGGGCGTAGAGACCCTGTAGGTGCAAATACCGTGTCTCAAATATCATGGCAGCCGCGGAAGCGGACTGCTCATGAGCCGAGCGCACCCTCTTCAATGGCATTGATATTTTTATATTGGGGGCGGAGCACTCAAAGAACACGATCGCATTTGCAATCGGAAGAACCCGCGGCAAGGCGGGCAGATTGAATCGGGCCTTGAAACAGGCTTGAAATCGAATTGAATCGAAGTGGCCTCATCAAGGAGGCAAACCCTGCAAAGGATGAAAAAAGCCATGGCTAGCGATTATAGAAAAGGCCCCAACGCGGTTCACCCGGAAACTCCAAGTGCCGTTGGGTCGAGAAACAGCCTCAACCGGGATGACCGGGATGAATATGTGGAGGCACGGTTGGTGGTGGACGAGGAAGTCGACAAGATCCTCAACCACATCCAGTCCAAGCTCCCTCCCGAAGTGTTGGAAGACATTTCGGTTCAGGGCAACGTGAAGTCGTATCTGCATTCCTACTTCAACCAGTCCATGCAGAACATGCTCAACCGTTACCTGACCACGGCTGAAGACGAGATGTCCAAGAAGGTGCGGGACCTGATTGACAAGGACGAGCACGCCAACCTGAACCGGTACACCCCCCGTGAAATCGCCATGCTGCTCAACAACATTGGCGGGCCGGACCTGTTCAACACGGAAGAGGTGGAAAAATCCATGGTCAATATCATGGGCCATCTGCAGGGGCACACCCAAAGGGGCGTGTACGAATTCGAGGCCACCTCCAACGCCATCCTGATGCAGCGCTCCGATGTGGGTGGGTTCATCAGCGGAGAGAACTCCTACGCGGTGATCAAGGCTTCCTTCCGGGATCATTACGACAAGCCCGAGGAAGTGGTGGACGTCAAGCTGGCCATCAACGTGCTGGACTCCGAATTGATCAGCCCGGTGGTGATGCACCAGACCGTCACCGAGCATCTGATCAAGGACGTGATTTCCTCTCACATCTCGGCGCTCATCGACCGGGAAATAGATGAGATCAACCAGCAGTTGAATCTGGAGGGCCGCGCCGCGCTTTCCAACGAGGAATCGATCTTCGAGAAAATCAAGGCGGTGGAAAACTACACCGACGACGACGATGCGGGGGAGAATTCGCGCCGCTACCGGCTGCTGCCCAAGCACTTCCTGGACCGCATGGCCAACCTGAGCGCGGAAATCGACACGATGGATTCAGAGTACGATCCCCTCAGCGTCAAGCATGGAATTCTCAAGCTGCTGGACGACAACAATATCCGTACGCGGGGCTGGTACACGGCCATCAATTCAATTACGGCCATTCTCGATACCTCCCGGATGGGCTACCAGCATATCGAGAACTACAAGCATGCCCGCCGCCTGGTGATCCGCGAGTACGAGGAGACCGATGTGGCACGGCTTCCCGACGAGCGCTACGAGATCGCCATGCGCTACTACGACGCCAAGCAGATTCGCGAGGACAAGAGCGCCTACTCGACCCAGTTGTCGGAATTCCAGCGCGAAATCATGCGCCTGTGGGATATCGTCGATGAAATGTACAGGGAGGAAAAGGCCCGCCATGGCCGCCGCGACTGGGATGACGTGGTTTCCCACACTCTCGACCGGGGCGCCCCCGGCAAGCGGAGTTCCTGGTTCACCACCGTGTCCGAGGAAGAGGAAGGGGAGGGCAAGGAGGAACGTGTCTGGAACGAAATCACCTTCGTCCAGCGCAAGCTGACTTCCCTGGAGGAAATGAACCAGACTTACGAATTCATGGTGCTTGAATTCGATGAGCGGTTCCGCATCCTTCGCAAGAGGCTTGAGGAAATATTCGAAATGCGCTATCCCACCCACCGCCTGATCGTGGAACAACGATTGCGCTTCCTGGAAAGCGAATTCATCCGCTTCAGTTCCCAAATCAACCCTTATCACGTGCAACCGGGACTGCTGTTGGAACTCACGCTGACCAGCATTAAGCGCAAGAAAATCACCATCAATGGTATGACCAACGTCCTCAACGAGTTCCTGAGCGGAATTTCCAGGGGTTTCGCGGACCGCACCCTGAGCCAACACGAGCAACGCCGTTCCAACGTTACGGAAGGGCTGGGCTCATTCGCGGAGCCGATCGGCGAATAATCGATAAGGAACCCTTGGATTCTCCAGGGGTTCCTCCCACTATTCACCGGCAAATCAGCGCATGATCAACGATTATCTTTCCTTAAGTACCCGTGCGGGTTTCAACAAATCGCTGGGCCATTTCCGCATGGTCAACGATATCATCAAGCGGCTCAATAAGCAGGAAAATCTGGCCGACATCGTGGATTCCCTGGAAAAAGGGAGCACTGTGGAAAAGGCCCAGATCGGTCCGATTCTCAACGCGATCGCCATCGACCGGATGGAATCCCAAACCCGCTCGTTCAATCTGCACAAGGACATCAAGGACTTCGGCCGGATTCAAAGCGAGTTGGAGAAGTGGAACCGGTTCGATATCGTGATCGCATATCACCACCCCCAATTGGGGATCTCCCTGATCAACCCCAAGGACTCCGGTAGTTGGGAGACCATCCGGGAATTGAATCGGGACGAGTTGGTGGTTTGTTACATGCGTGCCTACGAGGAGCCGGACAAGGCTCTGCAACCGGAAGCCCTGGACTCCCTGCACGATTTGCTGCTCGGCCGGCCCGTATCGGGCACGGAGAAATTCGGGGGCGCCCAGCCGAAAGCTCCGCCACCGCCCAAACCCCAGGCCGCTCCGGCGCCTGTTGCCCAGGCGGCTCCAACACCGGTCATGCCTCCGCCCACGCCCCTGGCTACGGCGCCTTCCCCGCCCACGGCCGCACCGTCCGCGGGTGGCGGGGCCGCCGCCGCCGCCTCCCCCGCAAAACCGCGCGGAAAGGTGCGGATGACCCCCAAGTACAACGTTCAAGTCAGCAACGAGCTGTTCCACAACGGAAACGTGGAAGCCTGGAAGAATATCATCGAAAGCTACAAGAACAAATACCCGGGGCTTGAGGTTCACATCTTCCACGATGGGCAGAAGATCAACAACATCAATTCCCTGTTCAAATGGGGAAAGGTGAAGCACGGGGATGTGATTTTATTTTCCGTTGCCGGCGAGGAATTCAAGGCAATCGCCAAATTACAACGATACTTGTATGAAGGGGCGAGCATTCGTTTCGAGAAATACCTGAAAAAGGATGTCAATAAGGTAATCTCCCTCTTCTGAGCATCCCTTGCCGGAAACGAGGGGCGAAAATACAGGTTCGCCCTCCTTCCCGGCGGATGGAGCCAATCCCCCGGAACCCCGAAAATCCGGTTCGCGGAGGACCTGGGGAGAAATGGGGAGGCTCTCCAGAACACGATTGCCACCGATGATTCAAACGAATCAACCGGAAACTCCATTGGAACCAATCAACCGAATCTAACTATTCTGAACTTATGGCCGATCTTATTCATTTCAATCAAGACGAATCCGTAGAGGGTGACGATCTGCAGGAACGCTTTGGTTTGCGCGGCCGGAACATGCTGCAACTGGCCTCTCTGCAGACGCCAATTGCCCCGGGATTTATCGTGGACTCCGATTCCATCGCAGGTGGAAACCTGGATTCCGAACTCACGATCGATTCCCTGAAGGAAGACATTGGCCGGATCGAGTCCCAGACCGGAAAATCCTTCAACTCGCCCGAACGTCCCCTGATGTTCAAGGTGGTGATCTCCCCTTCGATCCAGATCGGAAGCGTCCAGTCCATCCACACCGTGGGCATCAACGACGCAGTTGCGGAAGGATTCGCGAAGAATTGCGGTGAGGATTTCTCATACAACGAGTACCGGCTCTTTATGGAAGCCATCGGCACACGGTTTTTGGGAAAAAACATGGATGATTTCAAGGCCATCCGCGGTGCCGGAGACGGAAAATCCCAAAAGGAAATCTGCACCCTGTACAGGGAGAAGGTGGTTCCCGATTTTCCCCAGGACGGCTATGAGCAGTTGCACCTGGTGCTCACTTCCATGGCCTCGCAATACCTGGAAGATCCCATGAACGAGGACATCGAAGCCGCTTTGATCGTGCAGATGCTGGTGTACGGGAACTTCGGCGAGGACTCCTATAACGGCAGTTTCTATACCCGTGATATCGTCACCGGAGAATCTCGCCTGAGCGGGTACTTCGGGCACAACGAATTCGATACCCCACAGGACAAGGCCCGGGATATTACGGAAATCAATCCGGAATTCATGCAGCAACTGGAAATGCTCTCCGCCAAGACCGAAGAAAAATACCTGGACATCCGCCAGATCAAGTTCGTGATCGAGGAATCCAAGGTGTGGGTCGTCGAGCAAAATCCTGTGGACGCGAAATCCACTCAGGCGGAAATACGCACCCTGCTGGACTTGCACAAGAAAAAGCTGATCGACAAGACCGTGCTCACCAAATCGATTCCACCCACACAGCTTCAGGATCTGCTCCATCCCGTGATCGACCACGACACCACCAAGGGAATGCCCCAGGTGACGGGCGGGATGGCCGGCTCTCCCGGCGCCGCGGTGGGGCGGGTCTGCTTTTCCACACCCACCCTGCTATCCGAGTTTCGCCGCTGCTCCCTGCTGGGTCTCAACTCCGACCTGATCCTGATGATGCCCCACACCGATGCGGAGGACGTGGAGGCCATCGAAATGGGACGGGCCGTGATCGCCTCGGTGGGGGGATATGCCTCCCATGCCCCCGTGGTGGCCCGCAGCCTGCGCAAGCCCTGCCTTCTGTACGAAGACATTGAATTCCACGAGGACTACGCCCTGTTGAGCGGGAACCGGGTAAACGAGTTGGATACCATTTCCATGGAAGTGCCCACCTACACCGATCCCACCATTTGGGTTGGCAAGGCGGAACTGGTCTTCCCCGATACTTCCACCAATGGCCTCGAAGAATTCGTGACCACCCTGGGAGAACCCACGGACAAATTCACCGTGATGGGCATGGCCGAAAGCGAGAGCGACATTCACCTGGCGATGCGGTTGGGTGCGCAGGGAATCGGCCTGATGCCGGTGGATTCCATCATGCACAATGAAAAGCCCCTGCTGGCCTTCCAGGAAGCCCTGCTCCTGCCCGAGGAAGAGCAGCGGAAAACGGCTCTCAAGGAGTTCGAAAAGTTCCTGGAGGAAGAATTCGTCACCATCTTCGATGCCGTGGAGGACCGCCGATTCGTGCTCCAATTAATGGACGGCCCCCTTACGGAGTTCATGTACAATGAACCCGAAAACCAGGAAGCCCTCTACAAGAAACTGACCACCAAGTATTCCGGGATCAACGAGGAGGAAATAGCCAACCGTGCCAGCCAGTTGCGCAACGTGAACCCGATGATTGGCCTGCGCGGCAGCCGCATCGGCATCTCCTACCCGGAACTCTACGAAGCCCACGTGGCCGCGATTTTCCGGGCCGCTTATGTGTCCATGCAGAAATCCGGAATTCCCCCCAGGCTGGACCTGATGGTGCCGGGGGTCATGACCGATGCCGAGATGCGGTTCATCCGCCATGGGCGAAGCATCGAAAGCACGGTCATCCCGGGAATCCGTGGCGTGAGGGCGTACCTGGTGGAAGAATGGGGATTGAGCGAATTTCCCTTTGACGTACAGGTCGGCGCCGTGATCGAACTGCCCGCCGCCTCTCTGATGGCCGGCCACATGGCGAAGCAGTCGGATTTTTTCAGCATCGACACCAACATGCTGACCCAGACCACCAACGGAATGTCCCAGGACGATGTCAACACGTTCCTGCCCTCGTTCAATCAATACGATATCCTCAAGGACAACCCGTTCCAGATTCTTTCCACTCCGGTGAGGGAATTGATCGGGGCCACTTCCCATTTCGGGAAAATGACCCGTCCCGATATCGACATTGGATTGTGCGGGGATCATGCTTCCGACCCGGTCAACATCGAATTCGCCTTCCGCACCCAATTGAATTTCGTTACCTGCACCCCCTATGGCGTGCCGATCGCGAAACTGGCCGTCGCCCAGTATTTGATCAAGCAGGGAGGCTGAGAACCGCCAATAGAGTCCAGGGCCGGACAAGCCTGTCCGTCCCGGCATAGAGGACAAATCCAGGGTGCCGGAGGATTGCAATAATCCTTGACTCGCTTGGAGAAAAAAGGGTAGTGGATTGAAGTACCAAAGGATTGAAAATCTAAAAGAAATTTTCCCGCGGGATTGCCTGCCAGGAAGATTTGTACTATCGTGTGGCCTTTATATGAATACGATGGGCCATGGTGCGCCGAAGGATCACGGAATGACGATGGCCGGGAATTCATGACCGATTGCGCAACAAGCCGGACCGGGAGCCGCCGTGACGCAAGCTGCGAAGCCCTTTGATAGACATGATTTTATTGAATTAACCCGCAAACGATAACAGGAGCAATTCATGGCCGACGAGATCATCACTCACGGACCGAATATTATCCATCCGGAGGTTCCGAGCGCTGTCGGGTCCAGGAATAGCCTGAACCGGCACAGCCGGGACGAGTATTCCGAAGCCAGATTGTTGGCCGACGAGGAAGTGGACAAGATCCTCAATCACCTCCACGCCAGGCTCCCTCCGGAGGTTATGAACCGCCTGGAGATAATGGGCGGCGTCAAGACCAAGCTGCACACCTACTACAACCAGAATATGCAGAACATGCTCAACCGCTACCTGACCACGGTAGAGGATGAGATGGGCAAGAAGGTGCGCGACCTGATCGACCTGGAGGAATTGCGGGGATTGAACCGGTATACGCCGCGTTCCGTTTCCTATCTGTTGGACCGCATCGGTGGATCGGAAAAATTCAATTCCGGTGAAGTGGAAAAATCCATCGTCAACATGTTCGGGCACCTGCAGGGCCACGTTCAGCGGGAAATGAACGACCTGGAAACCCACACCAACAGCCTGTTGCGCCGCAAGACCGACGTGGGCGCCTTCGTGCGCGGGGAGAACGCCTATTCCATCGCCAAGTGCTCCTTCCGGGATCATCCCCAGAAACCCTCCACGGTGACCCAACTCAAGCTGGCCCTGACCATTACCACCTCCGAATTGGCGAGTAAGATTTACGCCTATCGGGAGCATGCCGTGAACTTGATCAAGGACCTGATGACCAAGCGCATCTACGAGGCCATCGACCGCGAGATCGAAAAAGTCAACGAGGACCTGATCGACGAAGGGCGCCTGGAAATGTCGGCGGAGGAAAAGATCTTCCACCGCATCCGTTTGCTGGACAGCTACGTTTCCGACGAGGAAACCGAGACCTCCCGCCGGTACTCCCTGATGGCGAAGAAGTTCATGGATGCCATCGAGAACGTGGATGCGGAAATCGATTTCGAGAAATTCGACTCCCTTGGCGTGCGGGAAAACGTGTTCAAGATCGTGGAGGACAGCGATGTCCGCAACCGGGGCTGGAATACCGCCATCAACGCGCTGACGCATATCCTCGACTGGAGCCGCATGAGTTACCAGCATATCGAGAACTTCAAGTCCAGCCGGCGTTGCGTGATCCGCGAATACGAGATGACCGATTCCGATAGGCTTCCGGATGAACGCTACGTGATGGAGTTGATCTATTACGATCCCCACCAACTCACGGCGATGCGCGAAGCCTATAACATCCAGCTCGGTGAGATGGAGCGCACCATCATGGAAGTGTGGAAGGTGGTGGAGGAAATCTACGTGGAAAACCGCACCCAAACCGGCAGGGACGATTGGACCACCTTCTCCAGCAAGGTGCTCGGCGGAACCGTCGAAGAAAAACGCGGTTCCTGGTTCTCCACCCCGGTGGAGGAAGAACCGCCTCCCCCCCCTGCCGCCGAGGAAGGCGCGGAGGAGGAAGAAGGCGAAGAGGTGGAAGCTGCTCCGGTTGTGGAAGAGGTCAAGCCCCGCGAGTGGAACGAGATCGTCTTCATCCAAGCAGACGAGGGCAAGGCTGTCCGGGAAAACCCGACCTTGGAAAACCGCATCACCGAGCTTCGGGAGCGCTTTCCCGTCATGGCGGACAAGCTGCAAACGGTATTCGAGGAGAAGAATCCCACCCTGCGGCAGTTGGTGGAAGGCCGGATTGATTTTCTCCATCATGAATTCAGCCGTTTTTCCGCCCTGGTCAATCCCTACCATATTCAACCCGGGATCCTGCTCGATGTGGACATCGTCACCATCAAGCGGAAGAGCACCACCATGATGAACATGGCCAACGTGCTCAACGAGTTCCTGTACCAGGTTTCCGGTGGATTCCACGATACGGCATTCGCGGAATTCTCGCGGCGCCGTTCCACCCAACGCACCGACATGGATGGCGAGTTCATTTCCGGCGTGGGTGTTGCGGATGTGACAGGCGGCGACATGCCCGAGGAAGTCTACGAGTAACCGCATGATCGCGGCCGGCTTCGTCCATTGTCATGGGCGGAGCCGGCCGGTCCGTTCTTTCCGTTTTTCCCGATCCAATCCAAACCCCACAGGTCCCGCTTCCGGCACATTCGTAGCCCGGATTTCAAATAGTGATGTTATACTTGAACCGGTGATCCGGAGGGCTGCGAAGAGTCCATTCCGGTGGCACGGGAGATGCTTCACTGCGTTCAGCCTGACAAGGGAAATTGCGCAACGAGGAAAGGCATTCGGATTCAATTCCGAATATAGGGCAGTGGAATAAATTACCCAATAAATTGAATATACCGGCTTGCGATCAAATCGCCCATAACTCCGATTTCACGGAAAACCTGATTCAATAGGGTATAATCGCAGGGAGCGGCCGGCCGGAATGAACATGGAGGCCTCACTCCTGCGGGCAGGACGCCCGGACCAGTATTTTTTTCCTGGGGCCGATGAACCCATGAATATTTTTTTCACGCGGTTGCCCTGTTCGCATGCCGGTGCTTAATGGCAGGGATTCGTGATAGCATGCCAGTATCTAACATTTTGTTATGGTTCATGAATGGACACATCCGGCGCCGGACGGGGGGCCGCGAGGGAGGACGATGGCCGAAGGGGCCGGGCCCGTACGGGATTCTTGAACGCCGGGAGGTTGGATGCAATCCAATCTTTGGGTTTTCCGGCAGCCACACCTCCTATATAGTAGGGGAAAGGTCTGAACCCTCCCCGAAACCACAGAAACCAGGGAGGCGGGGTAAGATTGCCCCTTTGAGATTTCGGCAATTTTGCAACCCAGGTGGGCGGAACCCATTTTCAGGGGACACATGGAGCGGGCATCCTACTTGATCGCAGTATCCCGGGACACCGTCGAGGGCGGAAAAATTTCGGGTGGGGAAGGCATGGCCGTGCTTGTCCAGAGCGTGGTCTCGCCCGAGAGCGCTCATTCCCCCAACGGTCATGCCAAGGAGATGCTGGAGTCCTTCCTGCAAAATGCGGAATGGAATCGCGGATACGCCATTCTCCTGTTGCCCACCGAAGCGGTGAGTTTCCGCCGGCTGGAGTTCAGCTTTGCGGATGCGAAAAAAATCCACCTGGTGCTTCCCTTTGAATTGGAAAATGAGTTGTTGGACGATCTCGCGGATTACATCTACGATTTCGAAATCGTCCCCCGGGGCGACGGCACCGCCGAAGCCATGGTGTACTTGGTGCGGCGAGAATACCTGCAGGATTTGCTCGATTTGTGCGAGTCCCATCAATTGTCGCTGCAAAAGGTGACTTTCGCCGCCCAGGCGCTGGTGACCGCGAAGTCGTCATCCGCGCTGCATGCCTTCCGGCTGTATTCCGGAAGCGACGAGACGTTCATCGCCTATGTGGAGGAGGGACGGATGCTTGCGGTGGATTCCATCGGAGCCATGCCACAAAGGGCGCTCGCTGCCACTGGCGCGTCCGATGGAAAAACCCCCATGCGCATCCTGGAAGATATAATCGCGGCCAAGGAGGATTCCCCCAGCGAGGGCCCCTCCCGGCGCGCTCTCCTCGCCGAAGAATTGGAAAAGGTGTGCGCTGCGGCCAAACGGTTTATCCGCGTGTACCACCCCAGAGAGCCCTTCCAACTGAAAGTGGAGGGTTTGTTCGGGCGCTTTTTCCGGTTTTCGCCGGAATCCGGGGAATTGACCCTGAACCTGGAAGATGGGGGCGCCACCGTTCCGGCATCCCGCCCCTTTCAGGGAATACTCGGCGAATTGGCCCAAAGCGGCAGGGTGCTGGCCAGGAGCAAGGGAGTCAATTTCTTCCGCAGGATAGGAAACTGGAGCGCCCTGGTATCCGACCTGAAATGGAGATTGGCGGCATCGGTGATTCTGGCGGGATTGCTGGCCGTAGTCGCCGGAGGGAATTTCCTGTACCAGGTTTCCTCCCAGGAAAATCGGCTGGAACGGATTCAATCCGAGCTTTCCCGCTCCCTGAAAATTCCCCGGCCTCTCAATTCCCACACGATCAAGGACGCCCTGGGCAAGCTCCGGGCTCGTCTGGACAAGTTGAAAAAGGAGCGCGAGGCGAGTTCTCACCTGGCTGCCTACAACTACGATTCCCTGATTCTCGTCCGTGATATATCGAATATATTCAAAGAGATGCCCCAGGTGACCCTGGAGGCCATGACGTCCAACCGGGAGCGGTTCACCCTTTCGGGAACCACGATCAATTACAACGAGTCCGAGTTATTGAAAACCCGGCTTGGGAATTTGGCGGAATTCAAGGACCGGAACATCAAAGTCACGACTTCCAAATCGGCCAAGGGAATCTCGTACCGCCTTTCCATCGAACGGTAGAAGAAATGGTTTTATCGGCCCGGGAAAAATTACTGATCGCCTTTTTGTTGGTGTTCATGATCGGAATGGCGCTCTTCTATGGAGTACAGGGATTTCGTGACATGGAAGAGGAACTGCAAAATCGGATCTCCACCCAGGAATCCTATTTGCATCGGGCGATGGCGATCATGGGGGAACTGGAGAAATTGGAGAGATTGCCCCAGCGGCGGGTTCGCTCGCGGTCCCTGATCGGGTTTGTCGAGCAATTGGCGAATAAAATCAATCTCAAGGACCGCATCCAGCTCAACCTGATACCAAAGGACAATCGTTCCGGGTTGCAGGGCCTCAATATCAAGGTGGATGGATTGACCCTGGACGAAATGGTGGACCTGATTTATGCCCTGGAAAGCGCAGAGATGCCGTTGATGATCCAGCAATTCGAGATGAACCCCTCGTTCCGGAACCGGGATCTGCTGCGCCTTACCCTTCGTGTTCTGGCGCGGAGTTGAACCCGGTGG
This sequence comes from uncultured Pseudomonadota bacterium, assembly GCA_964583525.1. Taxonomy (GTDB): domain Bacteria; phylum SAR324; class SAR324; order SAR324; family JACQKK01; genus CAZOXD01. Next base: position 7,537 of record CAZOXD010000051.1, on the reverse strand, counting down.
AACCATGAGACGCGCACGGATCATATTGTTGAGCCTTCTGTTCGCCCTGGCGGTATTCTGGGTAGGGCTGATGATCAATTTCCCCGGAGAGACCGTGTCCCGCTTCGTTTCCACGCACGTAAACCGGTTCCAGAATTTCAACCTCGTGTTGACTCCCGCGGAATTCCGCTGGAACCGTCTGTACGTGGAACGGGCCGAGTTGAAGCGGCGCGACAATCCCAAAGCCGATCCCCTATTCGTGATGACCAGCTTCGCCATCCCCTTCACATGGCGGTTGTACAAAGGCATTTCCGCCCATGGGGTGATCGGGCAGGACGGATTGGTGGAAATCTTCGTGCCCTGGAGCGAAGGCGGGGAATCGTGGATCGAGGGAACGGTGAAGCTGGAACAGGTGCCGCTGCCCAAGGTGCTCCATCCCATCGCCTTGAAGGGGGAGTTCCGGTTTTCGGGCAATTTCGACAAGGCCATCGCATCCCCCTGGAGCAAGCAACTACCCAATGGCGTCATCCGGGCGGAACTGCGGAACGGAATCATTTCCGGGGTGAAGGTGGCCGGCGCCTTGCTGCCGCCCACCAACATCGACAGGGCCGATCTCTCCCTGGAAACAGGACGCACCGTCAATCTGAAAAAATTCAACGTGCAGGGCGATTTGCAGGGGGAGGTGAAAGGCACCATCACGCCCAACCTTCGCGATCCACGCAACTCCCTGCTCTCCCTGGATACCGCGGTGTCCTTTCGCAATAGCTGGCTGGCGCGCCTGGGCCCATTGAAGCCCATTGTGGAAGGGGTAGCGCGCAATGGACGGTTGCAGTTGAAATTGAGCGGGACGGTGGCAAGACCCCGCCTGCGGCAAATCAATCGAGGGAGCCCGTAATGTCCCGACCCGGAACCATCGCCGTAATTTCCGTGCTGGGTGTGTTGGGGGTCACCATGGCCGCACTGATCTCCTGGGGATCCTACAGTGTAAGCATCCGCACGGAGGAGTCCATCATCCTGAAGGTGCACCCGGGGGAAACCCTGCGCCATTTTGCCGGGCGGTTGGGAAGAGAAGGTGTGTTGCGGAACCCCTCCATGTTCGTTCTGTTGGGAATTCTCCGGGGGGATTCGGGGAAAATCAAGGCGGGGGAGTACATCGTGGAAGGGGAAATCTCCCCCACCGCTCTTCTCGATGATCTGGTGTCCGCACGAGCCCGGTTCGTATCCCTGACCATCCCGGAAGGGTTCTCCCTGACGGATATCGCCGGGAGAATCGAGCAGAGAAAGCTGGGGGATGGGCGGAAATTCATAAAATGGGCCCGGGACCCGGAATTTATCGCCTCCCTTGGCCTCCCCTTCGGGAAAAATCTCTCCATCCTGGAAGGCCTGGTCTACCCGGACACCTATTATTTTCATCCGGGCACCCCCGAATCCCAACTGCTTGCCACCATGGTGCGGGAGTTCAAGAAAAAAGCGGTCGACCTGCTGCGCCAAAAATCCGCCAAGGTGGGGCTAACCCCATACAAAACCCTGATCCTGGCCTCCATCATCGAAAAGGAAACCGGAGTGGGCCGGGAACGCCCCCTGATCTCAGCGGTATTCCACAACCGGCTGCGGGCCCGCATGCGCCTCAGTAGCGATCCCACGGTGATCTACGGCATCCCGAAATTCGACGGCAATTTGAAGCGGGTACACCTGCGCACCCGGACTCCCTACAATACCTATCGCATCCATGGACTTCCCCCCACCCCCATCGCCAATCCGGGATTGGGCAGTATCCGGGCCGCCCTGGAGCCGGCCAAGGTGGACTTCCTCTATTTTGTCTCCAAGGGAGACGGCACTCATTTTTTCTCCAAGGATTACCGCACCCACAACAAGGCTGTTTTCAAATACCAGGTGGCCCCCACCCGGAAGAGGAAATCCTGAGGCGAACCCGGGCGACACGGCCACGGGGAAGGATTGAAAATGCCGGTTTATTCATATAAAGCGCTGAATACCTTGGGGAATACGGAAAAGGGAACCCTCAACGCCCCGTCGAAAAACGAGGCCATGGCCCTGCTTCGGGAGCGATCCATCTACCCGTTGCACATTCACGCCACCAAACCGCTTTCCCTCACCCTGAAAAACTGGTTCCGGCTGGGAAGAGAGGGGGGGATATCCACCAAGGAGCTGGCCTCTTTTACGCGGCAGATGGCCACTCTGCTGGAGGCGACCATTCCTTACGATACCGCCCTGCGGATGGTGCAGACGGAATCGTCCAACCCGGTGTTGCAGGCGGTGCTGGAGGATGTCCGTTCCCGGGTGGTGGAAGGCGCCTTCCTGTCCGATGCCCTGGCCGCCTACCCCAACTTTTTCCCATCCATCCTGGTGAACATGGTGCGTTCGGGAGAAAGCGGGGGATTGCTCCCCATGATCCTGGGGCGGCTGGCCAGCTACTACGAAAATCTGAACAAGCTGCGCGGGAAGATCGCCTCCGCCCTGGTCTATCCGATCTTCATGCTTTTCTTCAGCACCGGCGTGGTAGTCGTCATGTCGACCATGATCATCCCCAAGATCAAGACCCTCTTCGATAATTTCGGGGCGCAACTGCCCCTCCCCACCCGGATCATCATCGGTTTTTCCGATCTGCTCATTAATTACTGGTGGCTGCTGCTGATGTTGATTCCGGCCGCGATAGGGGGAATGTACTGGTTTCTGCGCACGGAGCGCGGCAAGGAACTCAAAGACCGGGCCGAGCTGAAGATTCCCGTGCTGCGGACATTCCGCCGCAAGGTAATCATGCAGCGCATGACGGAAACACTGGCCACCATGCTCAACAGCGGCCTGGAGCTTTCCCCGGCTCTGGAGGTCGCTTCCGAGGTAATGGAAAACCATGTATATGTGAGGGCCATGGAGCAGGTGGGGTTTGACATCCAGAACCGGGGGATGCAATTGAACGCCGCCCTGCGGCGGTCGGGGCTCTTCCCCGAGGATATCTGCCAGATGGTCGCCATCGGGGAGGAAACCGCCACCCTGGGCGCGATGCTGGAGAATGTATCGGTACGTCTGGGCCAGGAGGTTACCTCCACCCTGGATTCGGCCATGGCCCTGTTCGAGCCGGTGATGATCCTGCTTATGGGCGTGGGCGTGGGATTGATCGTATTCTCGGTCCTGCTGCCCATGCTACAAATGAATCAATTGGTAGGAGCGCCATGATATTCCCGAATATTTCCCTCCGAATTTTTCGGCGATATTTTCTGCGAATATCACTGGGAAAATTCCGGCGATTTTCACAGGGATTTTCCCGGCGATTTTCACAGGAATATTCCCAGCGGCGCAATGCTCCCCGGTATGCGCGTCCGGAAGGGATCACCTTCATCGAAGTCCTGGTGGTGATGATCATTCTCGCCCTGATTGCCGGCATCGTCGGTACCCAGTTGCTGGGGGAGGCGGAAAAAGCCAAGGTCAATGCCACCAAGATCCAGATCCACTCCCTGGAATCGGCGCTGGCCCTGTACCGCCTTCACAATTCAACCTATCCCACCTCCGATCAGGGGCTGCGGGCGTTACTGTCCAAGCCGGACGTGGGGACCATTCCCGAACAGTGGCAGGGGCCGTACATCAAGGCGAATCGGGCGCCCAGGGACGGTTTCGGCCACGAGTTCGTCTATTTGTCCGGCGGACGCGATTACGAAATCATCTCTTTCGGGAAGGACGGACAGGAAGGGGGGTCGGAACTCGATGCGGATATCTCCAGCAAGGATCTATAGCCATGGCGCCCTCCGAGAGGCGTGGCAGGGATGGGGCGGCCCGCCGCACCACCCCCGCGCAGGGAAAACGGCAGGCCGGAATCACCTTGATCGAACTGCTGGTAGTGCTTGGGCTGACGGCCACGGTGATGATGCTGGCTGTTCCCACCTTCCAGAATCTCCTGCAAGGCACCCTGGACCGCGAAGTCAACCATTTGGCCAGCGTGATCCGGATGCTCCGCAACGAGGCTGTGCTGGGGAACAACCATTTCCGCCTGATGGTGAACCTGAAGGAAAACAAGATATACGTGGAAAAACGCGACCTTCAGGGGAATTACTACCTGTTGGAACAACCCAAGGTATTGCGGTCCCACACCTTCCCATCTTCCATGACCCTGCGGGATGTGACCCTCTTCGGCAAGGTGATCCGCCCGGACGATAAAAAGCCGGTGCCCATCCGCATCGATCCCACGGGATATATCGATCCCTTCCTGCTCCACTTCAAAGACGGCTCCAACGATTACACCCTGCGGGTGGCGGGATTCACGGGGCGCGTCAAACTGGTTTCCGGATATGTCGATCAGTAAGCGAAATTTTCGCCTTCGCGCCTTTTTCCGGGTTTGGCGGCACGGAAAGGGGAGCAACGGGGGAAGGGCCGGGTTTACCCTGATGGAAGTGCTGGTGGCGATGTCCGTGCTCACCCTTGGATTGATCTCCATCTACCAGGCCTACATCGGTAACGTGCAGATCTACCGGGTCACCAAAGGCCTGTGGAAAGCCATCGTATTCGCCAACAACGAGATGGGCCGCATCGAGCGGAAGACCCCTCCCTCCGTGTCCATTTCACAGGGGGAGTACCGGGACGATCATCCCATGAGGGGGTACACCTGGCGGCGGGAGGTCACCGACGAGGAAGCGCTGCCCGGGGTCAAGGTGAGGCGGGTATTTCTGGAATTAACATGGGATGCCGATGGCATCCCGCAACGATACACGACGGAAACCTATGTTCAGGCCAGGTAACCCACGCACCGATCCCCACGGAGCAAGGGGTGCGGATTTCCATTGCGCGCGTCCCCCCGGGGCCGGTTTTACGCTGCTCGAGTTCATGATCTCCATGGGGTTGTTGAGTTGGGTGCTGGTATTCGTGTACGGGGCCTTCGCTCAAATTTCCACCGGCGCGCTTTCCCTGCGCGACGAACTGACCGAGCGGCAGGAATTGCGCCTGTTGATGCGCATGGTGATGGACGATCTGCAATCGGTGCAATGGCTGGAACAGTACTATCTCAAGGGTGTTGGCCATGAAACCGGCATCCAGGCGGAAACCGTGTACGAAGGAGGCAATGAATACTCCAAGCTGGATTTTCACGCCGCCATACCATCCCGCTTCCACCGCACCGTCGAGGCCTATCGGGATCCGGGGCTGCATGAAGTGGGATACAGGGTGCGCCCCGCCGATCCGGACCTGGCCGAGGGAGAGGGCCTGGTGCTCGAACGCCGCGAGGATTTTTACATCGACAACGACATCAAGCACGGGGGCCTCACCGTGACCGTCGCCACCGGGATCACCGATTTTCTGGTGGAATTTCTGCCCCCCGACGCGGACCCCGCCGCGCTCCGGGAGACGTGGGAAGACCGCTGGAATTCCAACACACGCTCCAGCAAGACGCGCCTCCCCATGGCCGTGCGCCTCACCCTCGGCCGCGAGGACGCCAAAGGGAAAAGCTACCGCGAGGTGCTCGAGGTCAACCTCCATGCGGGGATGAAGCTATGACCCCCGTTCCCCCCCGCAATCGGCGCGGCGCGGAGGCCCCGAAAAACGTGGCGCCGAAAAACGCTGC